>NZ_JBSFUT010000012.1:0-204176 GCF_053591935.1 Streptomyces sp. NPDC002851
TGCGGTCGGGCAACAGCGGCTCGATCCTGGCCCACTGCGCATCACTCAACGACACACCAGACCAACGATCTGATGATCCGAGAGAAACGGCCTAGGGGGCGAAGCCCCAAAGGGGGTCTGGAGCGAAGTCCCCGGTGGGGGTCTGGGGCGAAACCCCCGACGGGGGTCCCGGGGCGAAACCCCCGGCAGGGTCCCGGGGCAAAGCCCCCGACGGGGATCCGGAGCGAAACCCCCAGCAGGGATCCCGGAGCAAAACCCCCGGCAGGGATCCCGAGGCGAAACCCCGACGGGGATCCCGGGGCAAAGCCCCCGGCAGCGATCCGGGGCCGCAAGCCCCCAGTTTCGGGAAGGGGCGGGTCAGGGGAAAGGTCCGCTGGACAGGGCCTAGGGGCGGCGTTTTTCGGAGGGCGTGGCGCCCGCCCGGCTCAGCCAGCGCCCAGCGCACCCCTCAACCGCTGGGCCCGCAGGACCAGTTCCAGTTCGAAGCGGCGGTCCGGGTCGTCGACATCGTCGCCCCAGAGTTCCCGGATCTGGCGCAGCCGGTAGCGGACCGTCTGGGGGTGTACGCCGAGGCGGGTGGCGACCTCGGGGGCGCCGCCGCGGGTTTCCAGCCAGGCGAGCAGGGTCTCGGCGAGGCGGCGGCCGTGGGCCGGGCCGCAGTGGGTGAGCGGGGCGAGGCAGCGGCGGGCCAGGTCGTCGATGAGCTCCTCGGGCTGGAGCAGGACCAGGGCCTCGGTGTGTTCCGTGCAGGACAGGACCTCGCCGGAGGGCAGCAGCTCGCGCTCCATCAGGCCGACCGCGGCCTGAGCCCAGCGCAGCGACTTGGCCGCGTCGGCGAGCGGCACCGGCGGGCCGATGGCGCCGGACCAGCCCGCCATGGACCGGCGAAGCAGCTCCGAGCGGCCCGCGGCGTCCGGTTCGGGGACGACCATGCGGGGCTGTTCCGGCTCCATGTCGAGCAGGACATCCTGTCCGACGGCGGGTGCGACGGCCTCCCGGGCGGGCCGCAGGAGCACCCCGACGGCGACCCGGGCGGGCAGCGGCCAGCCGATCCGGGCGGCCCGTTCCCGGAGGGCCTCCGTCGGGTCCGTGCGGTGCTCGGCGAGCAGCAGCTCCATCAACTTGCGCTGCAGACGGAGGCGTTCGCCCGCACGTCGGGCCGCGGCCTCGGCGTAGCCGCGTACGGATTGATCCACCAGGCCGTCCAGATACTCGAAGCCCGCCTCGGCCAGCTCGTACATGGCGGGTGGCGGGATCTCCACCTCCTGGCCGAGCTCGGCCAGGCGCCGCCAGGCCAGGCGTACGCCGAGCCGGTAGACGGCCTGGAGCGAGTCGAGGGTGCGGCCGTGCAGGCCCTCGCCGCGGCCGAACTCCTGGAAGACCTCCGGGTGGTAGCGCGGCC
Organism: Streptomyces sp. NPDC002851; assembly: GCF_053591935.1. Taxonomy (NCBI): domain Bacteria; kingdom Bacillati; phylum Actinomycetota; class Actinomycetes; order Kitasatosporales; family Streptomycetaceae; genus Streptomyces; species Streptomyces sp. NPDC002851. The sequence goes on from NZ_JBSFUT010000012.1 coordinate 1,403, forward strand.
GGTCCTCGGAGAGCGCGAGCTGCTGGACGAAGCCCTCCAGTGCGCGGCGGATGCCGATCAGGGCCATGGGCTCGCCGGAGTCGTCGAGGACGAGCGGCAGCTGCGGGTGCTCACGGCGGATCTGGCGCAGGATGTCCTCGGCGAGCTGGGGCACCTCGTCCATGGCGAGGGCCGCGAACCGCTGGATCTTGAGCCGGGAGACCTCGCGCCAGGCGGAGCGGGCAGCGGAGGGGGCAAGGTGGGCCGCGCGCATCCTCGTCAACGCTCCTGCTGCGCCGTCTCGTAGGTGATCAACGGTGTGTTGGGCTGTTCCGGGGTGGCGTTCAGGAGCGCCACGATGCCGACGGCCGCGCCCACGGCGAGGGCGGCGGCGCAGGCCGCGGTGAGCGCGGCGGCGAGCAGTCTGTGCATGGCGGGGTCAGCCTCTCTGCTGCGGCTCAATGGATCCTTGGTCATGGATCCTTGGTCATGGATCGCTGGTCAACGGATCCCTGGTCAACGGATCGTTGCGGATGACTGTGATCACTTGTCACGGCCGACCCCACTCGGCAATGGCCCAGTGTTGGCCTTCCATTGACAGCGCGTCAAGAGTGCGCCTAAGTTCCCGGGCCACGGTGCGTGTTCCCGCGGTGAGTTCGCTCGGTGGTTCCGTCCGGTGAGTTCCTTCGGTGGTTCTTCACTCAGGTCGCCACGAGCCCTTGGAGTGCCCTCATGCGCCGTACCGCCTCGCCGCTGTCTCTGATCCTGTTCGGCGTCGGCGTCTTTCTGCTCGTCCTGGCCCCGATGCTGGCGTGGTACGTCGAGCCACGCGCCAAGCGCACCCCGGTGGACGTCGACCAGACCACCGTCTTCACCGGCCGGGGCTCCTACTTCGACACCGACAAGGTCAAGACGGTGCACGACAAGCACCTCACCGTGACCCGGCAGGTGCGCGGCGACGTCGCGGACAGCACCAAGGAGCACGCGGTCTGGGACGTGTCCACCTCGGTCGACCCGGACAAGTCGCTGCCCGCGGCCGACCCGCACGACTCGTTGCAGTGGACCACGGAGCGCTGGGTCACCGACCGGAAGACCAACCGGCCGGTGCACTGCTGCGACGAGGAGCCCTACTTCGAGGGCGAGGCGTACCTGAAGTTCCCGTTCGACGTGGAGCGGCGCTCGTACCGCTGGTGGGACAACACCCTTGGTGCGACCGTGCCGTTGAAGTACCGCGGCGTGGTCGAGGTCCACGGCTACCCGGGGCTGCGCTTCACCGGCACCGTGAAGGCCACGAAGACCGGGACGCGGCAGGTGCCCGGCCGGCTCGTGGGGTCGAAAGCTGCCCAGGTCCTGGCCGAGGAGTGGTACGCCAACCACGGCATCGAGCTGGTCGCCGACCAGCGCACCGGCCGGATCATCTACGCCCAGATCGGCCCCCGCAAGACGCTCCGCAAACCGGGTTCCGACAAGGACGCCGTGGTGCTCCTCGACAGCGAGAAGATCGCGTTCACCGAGCGGACACAGAAGCAGCAGGTGGCGCTCGCGGACAACGACAGCGGCCGCCTCAAGCTGGTCGGCGAGACGCTGCCGCTCGGGACCGCCGGGCTCGGCCTGCTGCTCGCGGCGGTGGGGAGCGTTCTCGTCGTACGGGGACGAGTGCGGCCAACCGACCAGGAACACTCCACGATGTGATGACGCGTCAGTGCCAGAAGAGGGGAAAGTTGTCACGCCGGTGAGTAGCCGCAGCGAACAGTGCGGCGAAAACTATCCACCCCCACCGAATGAACACAGCGGATCCACAGCCAGGCACAGGCCCCACAGAACCCCACACCGACCGGCCCGGCACCGGATGACAGCGCACCTCCGCACGGCGGCACCACCTTGCGTACCACCCTGCACGGCAGCACGTTTACGTACGCAGTACCACCCTGCACGCCCGCACAACCGGCACCACCGGCACCACCAGCACCGCAGCACCACCGGAACGCCCAGCACCGCACCCCCCCACAAGTTCCGCACCCCGAGATCGAGTTGGAGCACGAATGCCCCAGCACGTACCTCCACCGCTGCGCACCACAAACCTCCCGGAGGCTCTCCCCCAAGACCCGCCCGGCGCGCTGCCCCAGCAAGGCCCCCCAGGCCCACAGCACCTTCCGCATCCGCGCCGCATCGTGTTCCTCTCCCGCCGCGACCTCGGCAACCCGGCCGCGGGCGGCTCCGAACTCCTCGTCGACCAGCTGGCCGAGGGCCTGACCCGGCGCGGCCACCAGGTCACGCTCCTGTGCGGCGGCCCGGCCGCGTACCGCGACTACCGGGTGGTGTCGGCGGGCGGCGATCTCGGGCACTACTTTCGGGCGCGGTCGGCCTTCGCCCGCCAGGTCGGCGACTGCGACCTGCTCGTCGAGGTCTGCAACGGCATGCCGTACCTCGCGCCGCTGTGGCACGACGGCCCCACGCTCTGTCTGGTCAACCATGTGCACACCGACCTGTGGGGGATGCGCTATCCGGGCCCCGCGGCCCGGCTCGGCAGACGCCTCGAACACTGGGCGCTCTCCGGGGCGCAGCGCGGCAATCTGCTCGTCGCCGTCTCCCCGTCCACGGCCGAGGCGCTGCGCGCCATCGGGGTCCCCGGCGACCGGATCCGCGTGGTGCACAACGGCGTCGACGAGCCGGGACCGCTCGAACCGCGCTCCGAGGAGCCGCTGTTCCTGGCGATGGGCCGACTGGTCGAGTACAAGCGGATCGATCTGCTCCTTCGGCTGTGGGAGCGGGTCAGGCCGGTCACCGGCGGGCGTCTCGTGATCGTCGGGGACGGTCCTGAGCGCGGCCGTCTGGAACAACTCGCCGGTCCCGGCGTGCAGTTCACCGGGCATGTGTCCGAGGCGGAGAAGCACCGGCTGCTCTGCGCCGCCTGGCTGCTGCTCCATCCTTCCGCCGTCGAGGGGTGGGGTCTGGTCGTCACGGAGGCCGCAACGCGTTCGACCCCGGCGATCGGCTTCGACGTGCCGGGCCTGCGGGACTCGGTCGAGGACGGGGTGACCGGGGTGCTCGCGCGCGGCGAGTCGTCCTTCGCCGCCGCCTGGTGCACGCTCGCCCTGTCGACCGAGCGCCGCGAGGCGATGGGCAAGGCGGCCGCGAGCCGGGCCGCGGACTTCCGCTGGGCGAACACCGTGAGCCGGTTCCGCCAGGTCGCCGCCGAAGCGGTCGCCTTCCGGCGGAGGTCGTGAGACATGTTCGCGCATCGCAGGCGCACCGCCACGGGGGCTCCGCCCCCGGACCGCCGGTCCTCAAACTCCCCCACTCTCGGCTCCGCTCGAGCGGGAGGTGCCCCCCGACAGGCTGGTTTCAGGGACCCGTCCCTACGCCGCTCCCTCACCCTGTTCCGCGCCTTCCTGCGCGAGCAGTCCGACCCCGAGCACTGCTACGCGCTACTCGCCCGGGACGCCGCCGACCAGGTCGAGCGGTACGTTCCGCTCGCAGGCCGCACGGTCGTCGACGTCGGCGGCGGCGCCGGGTACTTCACGGCGGAGTTCCGGCGGCGCGGCGCGCAGGGGTTCCTCTTCGAGCCGGACGTACGGGAGTTGGGCGCCAAGGCGCCTGACGGGACGGTCGTCGCGGACGGGTATCTGCTGCCGCTCGCGGACGGCGTCGCCGATGTGGCGTTCTCCTCGAACGTCCTGGAGCACGTCGCCGACCCGGAGACGTTCCTCAGCGAGATGGTGCGGGTCACCCGCCCCGGCGGCCTGATCTACGTCTCCTTCACCAACTGGTACTCGCCGTGGGGCGGCCACGAGTGGGCGCCCTGGCACTATCTGGGCGCCGACCGCGCGAAACAGCGCTTCGAGCGGCGTACCGGCAGACCGGCCAAGCACACCCTCGGCGAGAACCTGCACGCCATCCACATCGGGCCCACCCTGCGCCGGGTGCGGGCCCGCGACGACGTGCGGATCGTCTCGGCCCGATCCCGGTACTGGCCGTTCCTCGCCCAGGGCGTGGCCAAGGTGCCGGGCCTGCGCGAGTTCGCCACCTGGAACCTCCTTCTCATCCTCCGGCGGTGTTCATGACCAGCACGGCCGTCCAGGCCCCGCAACTGCCTCCGCAGACGCCCGACCCGGCCACGGGTACGCGCGCGGGGCCGCCGGAGGAGCCACGCTCGCGGCGGTGGCTGTTCGGCTTCTGGGCCGTGGTGTTCGTGGCGTTTCTCGCGGTGTCGCCGGGCCGGATGACGTTCGAGACCAAGCTGGGCGTGGCCGCCGATCCGTGGAAGTTCCTCGGTGACCTGGGCGAGTTGTGGCACGACCGGGCCGGGTTCGGCGGGATCTTCGACCAGTACATCGGGTACGCCTTCCCGTCGCTGCCGTTCTACGGGCTCGCGGATCTGGCGCAGCTGCCGGTGTGGCTGGCCGAGCGTCTGTGGATGTCGCTGATCGTGGCGACCGCGTTCTGGGGCGCGCTGCGGCTCGCCGAGCGGCTCGGCATCGGGAGTTCGTCGTCGCGGGCGCTCGGGGCGGTGGCGTACGCGCTGTGGCCGACGTTCACCATCGTCGTCGGGTCGACCTCGGCGGCCGCGCTGCCCGGGGCCGTACTGCCGTGGGTGGTACTGCCGTTGACGAACGACCGGGTGAGCGCGCGGGTCGCGGCGCTCCGGTCCGCGCTGATCATCCCGTGCATGGGCGGCGTGAACGCCGCGTCGACGCTGGCGTCGCTGCTGCCCGTCGGCCTGTATCTCCTGTCCCGCCCGGCCGGTCCGCGGCAGCGCAAGCTGATCGCCTGGTGGGTGCCGGGTGTGCTGCTCGCCACCGCCTGGTGGGTCGTCCCGCTGCTGCTGCTCGGCATTCACGGCGAGAACTTCCTGCCGTACGTGGAGTCCGCGCGCACCACGACCGACACCATGTCGGCGACGGAGACGCTGCGCGGCGCCGGGAACTGGGTGGCGTATCTGCACTTCGGCGAGGCCTGGCTGCCGGCCGGGTGGACCGTCGCCACCGGCGGCCTGGTCATCGTCTGCTCGGCGCTCGCCGCCGCGTTCGGCCTGGCCGGGCTCGCGCGCCGCGATCTGCCGGAGCGGCGCTGGCTGGTCCTGACCGTCCTCACGGTCGTCCTGGTCACGATGGCCGGGTACGGCGGGGCGTTCGGGGGGCCGTTCCACGAGACGATGCAGGACTGGCTGGACGGCTGGCTGGTGCCGTTCCGGAACATCTACAAGTTCCAGACGGGCCTGGCGTTGGCGCTCGCGTTCGGGCTGATGCATCTCGTGGGCGTGGCCGCGGTGGCGCGTGGTGCCAGGGCCCGTCTCCCCGATCTCCGTGGGCCCGCGACGCCTGGCACCGCACCCCGCCGCACTGCCGCATCACCCACGTACGCCCAGTACGAGGGCGATACGACAGCACGCCGATGCACGGCACCAGACGCCGCGGGCAGATCCACGAAGACCGGGAAGACGGGCCCTGGGCCGGTGCGCGGGCGGCGGTTCGCGGTGCTCGTCGCGGCCCTGCTCGTGCTGCCCGGGCTCGCGCTGCCGTACGTCAACGGGTCGATCCTCCAGCCGGGCGCGTTCAAGGAGCTGCCCGGGCACTGGAAGTCCACGGCGGCCTGGCTGAAGAAGTACTCGCCGGACTCGCGCGCACTGGTGGTGCCCGCGACCGCGCACGGCATCTACACCTGGGGCTCCCCCATCGACCAGCCCCTCGACGTGCTCGCCGACTCCCGCTGGGCGCAGCGCGACTACGTCCCGTTCGGCACCGCGGGCAACCGGCGCGCCCTGGACGCGGTCGAGCAGGCCCTGCTCACCGGCGGTGAAGTCCCGGGGCTCCAGGACTTCTTGAGCCGCTCCGGGCTGCACTATGTCGTGGTACGGAACGATCTCGATCCGGACCAGCTGGGGTACGTGCCGACGCCGACCGTGAAGCGGACCCTGGAGTCCTCCGGGTACCGGCGGATCACCGGCTTCGGCCCGAAGGTCACCGGCGGCCGGATCGCGGACGACACCCCGGTCCAGGTCGAGGGCCTGTATCCGCGCCAGCAGGCCGTGGAGATCTACGGCCCCGATGAAGACGCTGCCGAGGCACAGCGCCCCGGCCAGGCGGGCCTCAAGCCGGTCGCGGACACGGCCGTGGTCAGCGGCGGCCCCGAGTCCCTGCTGCCGCTCTCCGCCGACCCGACGCTGCGCGACCGCCCGGCCGTTCTGACCGGCGACAACCATCCCGGGCTCGGCAAGGCCCCGCTCCAGGCGGTCGGGGACGGGATGCGCCGCGCCGACACCCGCTTCGGCCTCATCACGTCGAACACGTCGTATCCGTACACACCCGACGAACGGAACCACCCCGAAAGCACCCAGAACCCGGGCGAGCCGCCGAAGCAGATCCTGCCCAAGGGTCTCGACGACATCGAACACCAGACGACGGCCGGGCTGCGCGGCGCGAAGTCCGTGACCGCGTCCTCGTACGGGCACTGGCTGTTCCATCTGCCGCAGTACGACCCGGTGAACGCCTTCGACGGCAACGGGGACACCGCGTGGGCCGAGGGCAGCGCCGCGTCCCCGGACGGCGAGTGGCTGCGGATCGGCTTCGACGGGCCGGTGGAGGTGCCGGACCGGTTCTCGGTGCAGCCACTGCCGCAGAACGGGGTGCGGCCCGCGCCCACCAAGGTGCGGGTGGAGACGGAGCGCGGCAGCGCCGTGTCGAACCTCCAGCCCAACGGGCAGCCGCAGCAGATCAACTCCCCCAGGGGCAGCACCCGTTGGCTGAAGCTCACCATCCTGGACACCGAGTCGCCCCGGCCCGGCCTGTCCGGCGCCGGATTCGCGGAGGTGTCCGTTCCTGATGTCCAGGTGACCCGGCTCCTCGACCTGCCCAAGGACGCCGAGCGCACGGGGAGGGCCCAAGACACCGATGCCGCGACGGCCACCCGCTACTCCCTGCACCGCTCGGCGGGCGCGGGCGGCCTCGACCCGACCGGTGCTGTGTTGTCGGCATACAGCCTGCACCGCCGCTTCGACACCGCCGCCCCGGACACGTACGACCTGACCGCCAAGGCGGTGGCCGTGCCCGGCGAGGCGCTCGACAAGCTGCTGTACGACGTGGCGCCGCAGCCGAAGAAGCGGCTCACCGCGACCGCCGACGCGACCGGCGGGCTCGGCCGCAACCTGTCGCCGCGCAACCTCACGGACGGCGATCTCACCACGGCCTGGATCGCGGGCGGCACCGGCAACTCGGCGGTGATCCACCTGCGGTGGCCCGACAAGAAGCCGGTCGGCGAGATCGTCCTCGCGGCGGCCGGTGGTCTGTCGGCGCGGCCCGAGAAGGTGGAGATCAGCTCCCCGGACGGCGCGGCCACCGCGGGCGTCGACGAGAACGGCCTGGCCCGCTTCGAGCCGATCACCACGGACCGCCTGGACATCACCATCACGAAGACGGCACCGCTGACCCTGCACAACCCGTTCGCCGACGCCAAGACGCAGCTCCCCGTCGGCCTGACCGAGGTCTATCTGCCCGCCCTGGCCGAGTACCGCACCGAGCAGCCCGACCCGGACCGCACCTTCGACCTTGCCTGCGGCGAGGGCCCGCCGCTCGCGGTCGACGGCACGCTGCACGCCACCCGCGTCAAGGGCACGGTCGGCGACCTGCTCGAACGGCGCCCCGTCGACGTGGAGTTGTGCGCGGGCGAGCAGAAGAACGGCCGGGTGAACCTGGGGGCGGGCACGCACACCGTGGAGGCGGGTGACGACGGCCCGCTCGCGGTCACCGATGTGACGCTGACGCGGGGTGAGGTTCCCGAACTCTCCGGTTCTGAACGGGACTTGACGGTACGCGACTGGGCGGGCGATCGCCGCGAACTGTCCGTCGAGGCGGGCCCGGCCTCGTATCTGACGATGTACGAGAACGCCAACGACGGCTGGAAGGCCACCCTCGACGGCGAGAAGCTCACCCCGGTACGGCTCGACGGCTGGCAGCAGGGCTGGCTGATCCCGGACGGCGCGAGCGGCACCGTGAAGCTGGAGTACGAACCGGCCCGCACCTACGAGGCCGGGCTCATCGGGGGCGGTGTGGCGGTGCTGCTCCTGGTGGGGCTCGTGCTCTTCCGGCGGCGTGCGGATGACCGCCGTCAAAGCACAGCCGCGGCCGCCGGTCCGGCTCCGGCGCCGCCCGCGCCCGGACTGCTGCTCGGCACGGTCGCCCTGACGGCCGTGGGCGTGGCGGTCGCCGGATGGTTCGCGGCGCTCGTGCCGGTGCTCGCGGTGGTGGCCTGGCGGCGGCGCGGCCTGCTCGTACCGCTCGCGTTCCTGGCGATGGCCGGGGCGGGGATCGCCGCGGCGCTCGGGGCCGGGGGTGCGGTGACGGCGTCCGCCGGGGCGTTCTCCGCGACGGCTCAACTCCTCGCGGTGGGCGGGCTGTTCGCGGCGCTGGTTTCGGGGCGGCTCGAGGGTGAGCGGGAGGTTGCGGCCCCTGTGGGCGGTGGCGCGACGGGCGAGCCCGGTGGCTCCGGTGCCGCCGAGGGGCCGCCACCGCCGTTGCCGCCGGACGCGCCCGGTGCCGTACCGCCTTTGCCTCGGCGGCAGCGCATTCAAGCCCGGAGTGGGCCCACCGTCTCGGCACGCGGGCCGGACGCCGCCCAGCCCGACCCGCCGACCACGCCGATACCTGTACCGCGTCGCCCGAGGCTCCGGCCGACCCCGCCGACAACCGACGGGGAAGCCGAGGGCCCGGAGGCGAACGAGCCGCGGGAGGGAACTTGAACCCTCCCCCAACTGAAGCAGGGGGCTTCCTGGCTCAGGAAGCCCCGCAGGTCAGCGACCGGCAAGGTCTTACTCCCTCAACACCAGCCGGGTTGGAACCAGCCCGGTTTGGCAGAGCAACGCTCTGGGTGCGCCGTCTTGGTTCTCGATCGGCGCGTGTACGGAGCTTGGTTCTCGCACCGCACGTCGGTCAGCTTAGCCGATGGAAGGAGACTCGGTGACGGCACTCGAACACCCCGCACCACAGCGGCACGGCGACGACGGCCCCGGCAGCCCGGTGCTTCGTGTCCCTTTCCCCGTGGTGGACGAGATCGCCCGGCACTGCCTCCAGGAGGACGAGCCGGAGACCGTCCACATCGAGGTGCACCTGAGCGGGCGCGTCGACGTGGACCGGCTCACCCGCGCCTTCACCGAGGCTCTCAAGCGCCACCCCCGCATCCTGATGCGCGAGGCGCCGGGCCGCTGGTACCGGCGGCGCTACGAGTGGGAGCTCACGCCCGGGCCGGACGTGCCGGTCGTCTCCGTGCCGGAGCCCGGCGCGGACGCCCTGAAACGGGCCCGCGTCCGTGCCCTGGCCGAGGCGCCGCCGCTCTCGCTGTCCCCGCCGGTGCGCCTGGAGGTGGTGCGGGACCCCGCACACGCCGAGGGCTGCGTGCTGTTCCTGGTCATCAACCACACCGCGCTGGACGGCCCGGCCTGCCTGCGCGTCCTCGCCACCGCGGCCGAGCTGTACGGCGGCCGGGACAACGCACCGGCCCCGCCCCCCGCCCGCACCGCCGAGGCCCCGGACACCCCGGTCGACCTGCCGTCCTCCTGGGCGCCGCCCGCGCACATCGCCCCCGGCACGCCGGAACCCTCCCCGGGCAACGGCATGCTGATCGCCGAACTGCCGGTGCCGAGGCGGCCGAAGGGCGCCCCGTACACCGTCAACGACCAGCTCATGGTCGCCACCGCGCTGACGCTCGCGCACTGGAACCGGGAGCGCGGCAGGCCGCCCGGACCCATGCGGATCACCATGCCCGTCGACGACCGGCCGCGCGACGCGCGCATGCCGATCGGCAACGGCACCCGGCTCGTCGAAGTCCCGTTCACGGCCGAGGAGTTGGACGAGGAGGTGAACGAGGAGCGGATTCCTCACCTGCTGCGCGTCACCTCCCTGCGCACCCGCGCCCTCAAGGCCCTGGACCGGCCCCAGCTCGGCCGCGGCGCCGCGCTCCTGACGACACCGGTCCTGCCGGTCGGGCTGCGTGCGGCGGTCACCCGGGGTGTGCGCCGGGCCGCCGCGCCGTGGACCTCCACGACGCTGCTCAGCAACATCGGCCGGGTTCCGTACCCGCTGGACTTCGGCGACGCGGGCCGCGCCCACGCCGTGTGGTTCTCGGCCCCGGCCCGGGTGCCGCGCGGCCTCACGGTGACCACCGCGTCCACGGCGGGCCGCCTCCACCTAGCGCTGCGCTGGTCGCGGACGCTGCTCGGGCCCGCCGACGGGGCCCGCCTGCGCGATCTGTTCGCGCACCACCTGCGGGCCACGGACCACGACGCGACGGAAGGCGAGCGCCGATGACCGCCACCGGCACCAGCGACACCACCGGCACGGCAACGTCCGACCGGCCCCCGGGCCTGCGCGACTTCTACGAGAACCCGGCCGTCCCGGTCGCCTCCGGCGACGCCCGCTCGCTGCGCCAGGCCCGGATGCTCGCCGCCGCCCTCGGCCCGGCCCGCTCCTCCCCCGCGACCGTCCTGGACATCGGCTGCGGCGACGGCACCGCGGCCCGTACCGCCGCGCCGCTGCTCGCCGGGCACCGGGTGATCGGCGTCGACTGGTCGCAGGACGCGCTGCGCCGCGCCCGCTCCCATCTGTCGTACGTCGTACGCGGTGAACTCACCGACGGCGGCCTGCCGCTGGCGACCGGCGCGGCGGACGCGGTCCTGTTCAGCGAGGTCATCGAACATCTCGTCGACCCGGACGGCGCCCTGGACGAGCTGCGCCGCGTGCTGCGCCCCGGCGGCCATCTGCTGCTCTCCACGCCGAACCTGGCCGCCTGGTACAACCGCGCCCTGCTGCTCGCCGGGGTGCAGCCGGTGTTCTCCGAGGTGAGCCTGCGCGGCATCCACGGACGCCCCGGCACCGAGGTCGTGGGCCATCTGCGCCTCTACACCGCCCGCGCGCTGCGGGAGTTCCTGACGGCCTCCGGCTTCGAGGTCGTACGCATGGCCGGGGCCCCCTTCCACGGCGTACCGAGACCCCTGCGGCCCCTGGATCGCCTGGCCTGCGCACGGCCAAGTGCCGCCTCCATCCTGCTGGTTCACGCCCGCACCCCGGCTCGCGGGAGCTGACGGTGTGGTGGGGTGTGGCGGCGGCACTCCTGGCGAACGCGCTGTCCAGCCTCGGTTTCGTCCTGGAGAAACGCGCCCTGGGGTCACTTCCGGCGCTGTCGACGCGCCGCCCGCTGACCCTGCTGCGGCACGTCCTCGGCTCGCCGCTGTGGATCGGCGGCTCGCTGGCGCTGCTCGCCGGGTTCGGGGCGCAGCTCGCCGTCTACCGGACGCTGCCGATCGCGGCGGCGCAGGGCCTCTTCGTCTCGGGTTTGGTCTTGCTCGTACTTCTCTCATCCGTCCTGCTCGGCGAGGAGACCTCGGGCCGGGAGCGGTACGCGCTCGCGGCGATCCTCGCCGCGCTCCTGATGGTGGTGCTCTCCCTGGACGAGTCCGCCGACAAGGTCAGCCTGCACGCGCCGCCCGCCCTGATCCTGCTCGTCTGCGTGCCATCGCTCGCGCTCGGCGTCTGGCTGTACGCCGCCGCCGAGCGCCGCGCGAAGCGGCAGCACCGGCTGCCGACGAACGGCGCCGCGTACGGGGTCGCCGTCGGACTGCTCTACGGCGTCAGCTCGCTGGCGATCAAGGGGATATCGAGCGCGCTGACGCATCTCACGGAGGCGGGTCTCACGGCGGGCCTGGGCCCGGCACTGCGGGACCTGTTCACGTCCCCGTACCCCTATCTCCTCCTCTTCACCTTCCCCTTCGGCCTGGTCATGTCGCAGGCCGCGCTCCAGCGCTCCCGGGCCTCGCTGATCGTGCCCGTGTGTACGACGGTGACGTCCCTGTTCACCGCCGTGCTCGGCACGGTCGCGTTCGGCGAGGCGCTGCCCGAGGAGCCGGTGCGGCTCGCGCTGCGGCTGGCGGGCACGCTGCTCGCCGTAACCGTGCTGATGGCACTCCCCCGCCACGACCCGAAATCCAAACCCTCTACAGAGACCCAACCCCCCGCATCTCCCAAGGAGTTGACCTCTCCATGAACGCCGACGACCCACTCCTGAAGATCCTCGCCTGCCCCCTGGACAAGGGCCGCTTGCTCCTGATCGCGGATGACGGGCCTGACGGGCCTGACGGTCCCACGCCCGAACCGGCGCTCTACAACCCCCGGCTGCGCCGCCGCTACCCCATCGTCGACGGCATTCCGCAACTGCTCCCGTCCTCCGGCGAGCAGGTGCCGGAGGAGGAGCACGAGCGCCTCCTGAAGCTCATGGAAGCCGACGGCACGACCCCGGAGGCGATCGAGACGTCATGACGCTCGCCGCTCGCATCGGCCCGCTGCTGCCCGCCCGGCTCGTCGGCGCGCTGGCGGCGTGGGTGTATCCGCGCTTCGAACCCGAACTGGCCCGGCTCGACGACTTCTGCCCGCCCGACTGCGACACCGCGCTCGACGTCGGCGGCTGGTACGGCCCTTGGTCGCGGCGGCTCGCCGCCCGCTCGCGCCGGGTGCTCGCCGTGGAACCGGTGCCGCACCTGGCCCGGCACCTGGCGGCGGCCACGCCCGGCAACGTCCGGGTGGTCGAGGCCGCCGCCACGGACCGCCCGGGCACGGCCCGCCTCTGGCTGCCGCCCGGCGACCGGGGCGACCGGGGCGTCTCGTCCCTGGTACGCCGGGACATCCACGGCCGCGCCCTGGACGTGACCTGCCTGACCCTGGACGCCCTGGGCGCAGGCGACATGGACAATGCCGGGTCCGGCCGGGTCGACTTCATCAAGATCGACGTGGACGGCAACGAACTGCCCGTCCTCCGCGGCGCCGCCCGCCTCCTGGACCGGGACCGCCCGGCCCTGATTGTCGAACTGGAGGCTCGAATCCAGCCGTTGGCCCCGGTGGTACGGCACCTGGCGGGCCACGGCTACCGGGGCTGGGTGCTGCCCGAGCGGACCTGGGTGCCCCTGGACGACTTCGACCTGGAGCACCACCAGAAGGGCACGGCCCACGTGGCGCAGCGCGGACTCCTGCGCCGGGTCGGCCCGTTCGCGGGTCCGCGCTACGTCAACTCGGTCCTGTTCCTGCCGGACGGGCGGCGGCCCGGCCGGCAGGAGCGGCGGACTCCCGCTGGGGCTCGGGCTGCTACCTGGGGCATTCCTTCCACGCCCAGTGGTACACCGTCGAGATATCACCGTCCGTCGAGTCCATCGTCATGAACGACGTCTTCGACGGGTCGGACGTCCCCGCGTCCACGCGCAGCTCGGTGTTGATGTTGAAGTTCCGCTCTTCGCCGCACGGCTTCCACACCAGCTGCGCCCAGTCCGTCTCGTCCGTGGCCTGCCAGTTGTCCCCGTACGGCCCGTCGAAGGAGTGCGAGATCGAGCCCGTTTCCGGTGACCCCTGGAAGTAGTACGAGGCCTTCTCGGTGCCCTTGGCGCCGGGCTGGAGCGAGGCGAAGCCCCGGTAGTCCGCGCTGGCGATCGCGTACGTGAAGCCCTGCGGCACGTGCACGATCAGGTTGAGCTGGCAGTTCTTGCGGAAGTCGGTCGGGGACGAGGAGCCGCCCGCCTGGGCCAGGTAGTCGCTGTAGGTCACGGTGAAGGCCGTGTTGTCCTCGGAGACGGCCACCGCGGCGGTGCCCTTCGGACAGCCCGAGCCGTTGACCGTGGCGATCTCGATCACGATCTTGTCCGGGGGCGGATTGGTGATCCCGGACGACTGCGCCGAAGCCATGCTCGACGCGGGCAGCGACGCGGCGAACAGAGCGGCTGTAGCGCCGCTCACGAAAAGTCCACGAGCCATGTTTCTCCCATTCCGGTGCATAGGGCCCGGACGGCCCGCCTGTACGGGGTACTTGGGCAGGGGGCAGCGTCAGGGGCGGGGGGTGGTGCAGAGGGAATGGAGCCGAGGTGCTGACCGGCCCCGCCGGAACGTGCATCGGCGGCACCGGACAGCCCGGATGGTACGGACCAGATCGGTTCCCGCCCAGGGCGAAGACCGGCCATTCCTGGGGGCTTCGCCCCGACCCCCGTGAACGGGGCTACAGCGCGATGCATGTCCGTACTGACAGGCTGGGCGCCACCACCGGATACCAGGACGCACAGGCAGGAGTGACGAAGCTTGAGTTCCGCACACGCGCCCCTCTTCCCCGGCCTCGCCCCGGGGGCGCCGGGTGGCGACCGCCCCGCCCTGCGCTTCGGCGAGCGCTCCCTGACGTACGCCGAACTCGCCGCCGCGGCCCGCGCCCTGGCCGCCGGGCTCGCCCCTGGAGAGCGGGTCGCGCTGTGGGCGACGCCGAGCCTGGAGACCGCCGTCGGCACGGTGGCCGCGCTGCTCGCCGGGGTACCGGCCGTGCCCCTGAACCCGAAGAGCGGCGAGCGGGAGCTGGCGCACATCGTGGCGGACAGCGCCCCCGCGGCCGTGCTCGCCGCGCCGGGCGATGAACTGCCCGCGGCCCTGGGCGCGTTGAAGCGTACGGATATCGCGGTAGGCGCACCCGTCGCCGCCGACCGCTATGGAGCCGGACCGGAACCCGGACCGGAACCCGACCCCTCCTCCCCCGCCCTCATCGTCTACACCTCCGGCACCACCGGCCCGCCCAAGGGCGCCGTGCTGCCCCGTCGGGCGATCGCCGCCACGCTCGACGCGCTCGCGGACGCGTGGGCGTGGACGGGCGACGATGTCCTCGTGCACGGCCTGCCGCTGTTCCATGTGCACGGCCTGATCCTCGGCATCCTCGGCCCGCTGCGGCGCGGCGGCTCGGTGCGGCACCTTGGCCGGTTCTCGACGGCGGGCGTGGCCCGCGAACTGGGCCCTGTCTCCCCGGGCGGCGGCACGATGCTGTTCGGGGTGCCGACGATGTACCACCGCATCGCCGAGGCCCTGCCCACCGAACCGGACCTGACCGCCGCCCTGTCCGGGGCACGGCTCCTCGTCTCCGGGTCGGCGGCGCTGCCCGTGCCGGTGCACGAGCGGATCGCGGCGGCGACCGGGCGACATGTGATCGAGCGGTACGGGATGACCGAGACCCTGGTGAACACGAGCGTGTGGGCGGACGGCACACCCGGCGCCGACACGGGCACGGTGGGGGTACCCCTGTCGGGCGTGGACCTGCGGCTCGTGGACGAGTCGGGCGCGGTACTGCCGGAAACGGCGGGACCGGAGGAGATCGGCGAGATCCAGGTCCGGGGCCCGAACCTGTTCACCGAGTATCTGAACCGGCCGGACGCCACGGCCGCCGCGTTCACCGCCGACGGCTGGTTCCGCACCGGGGACATGGCCGTCCGCGCGTCCGGCGGCGCCGTCCGCATCGTCGGCCGCAAGGCCACCGACCTGATCAAGAGCGGCGGCTACAAGATCGGCGCGGGCGAGATCGAGAACGCCCTGCTCGCGCACCCCGGAGTCCGCGAGGCGGCGGTCACCGGGGAGCCGGACGAGGACCTGGGCGAACGCGTCGTCGCGTGGATCGTCCCGGCCGACCCCCAACAACCCCCGTCCGCCGACGACTTGGCCGACCATGTCGCCGCACAACTCGCCCCGCACAAGCGACCGCGCGCCGTACGGTTCCTGGCCGAGCTGCCCCGCAACGACATGGGCAAGATCATGAAGAGGTCCCTCCATGCCTGAGCCGCAGCGACGCCGGTCCGCCCGTGCGGCCCTGGCCCTCGCCGTCGATCCTGGAAGCTTCACCGAACTCCGGCCGCACGAGGCCGAGTTCCCTGCCCGTACCGGGTCGTCGGCGGACGGACCGCTCGCCTGGCAGGGATACGGCGACGCGCGCGCCCGTGCCACCGAACGCACCGGCGAACAGGAGTCGGTGGTCTGCGGCACCGCCACCATCGGCGGCACGGAAGCCGTCCTGATCTCCTTCGAGTTCGGCTTCCTCGGCGGCTCGCTCGGCGAGCGCACCGGCGACCGCCTGGTGGCCGCGCACACCCACGCCCGCGCGCACGGCCTCCCGGTCGTCTCGCTGATCGCCACGGGCGGCAGCCGGATGCAGGAGGGCATGCGGGCGCTGACCCAACTCCAGCGCGTGGCGGGCCAGTCCGCGCGTACGGCGGCGGCCGGGCTGCCCCAGCTCGCCGTGCTCCGCGACCCCACGACCGGCGGCGGCTGGGCCACACTCGGCGCCGGGGCCGACCTGATCCTGGCCCTTCCCGGCAGCCAGATCGGCTTCGCGGGGGCGCGGGTGCGTCCGCCGGACGCGGACCCGGCGGCGTACACGGCCGAGGCCCAGCTCGCGGCGGGCGCGGTCGACGAGGTCGTACGACCGGAAGAGCTGCACACGGCGCTGGCGCTGCGGCTGCGGTTGCTGGGCGGCGGCGATCCGGTGGCGCCCGATACGGAACCCGCACCCCCGCCGCCTGCCCTGGGCACGGCAGCGGGGCTCCCGGCCACCGGCTGGGAGGCGGTCACCCGAGCCCGCGCCCCCGAACGCCCCCGCGCCGAGGCCTACTTGGACGCGTACTTCACCGACCGCGCACCCCTGAGGGGCGACCGATGCGGCGGTGTCGACGACGGGATGCTCTGCGGGTTCGGGCTGCACGAGGGGCGAAGCATCGCGTACGCCGCGCAGTGCGGGACCGCGACGAGCCCGGCCGGGTACCGTACGGCGGCCCGCCTGATCCGCCTGGCCGGACGCCTGGGCATCCCGGTCCTGACGCTCGTGGACACCCCCGGCGCCGCGAACGGCCCCGAGGCCGAACGGTCCGGCGCGGGCGCGGCGATCGCCGACCTGTTCGCGGCGGTGGCGGCCGCGCCGGTCCCCGTCACGTCCCTGCTGATCGGCGAGGGCGGCTCGGGCGGCGCGCTCGCGCTCGCCGCGCCGGACCACCTGTGGGCCACCCCGGACAGCTACTTCTCCGTGATCGCCCCGGAACTGGCGGCAGCCATCCTGAAGCGCCCTGCGGACCGGACCCGGGCCACCGCCGAGCACCTACGCCTGCGCCCACAGGACTTGGTGGAGCTGGGGGTGGCGCGGGGAGTGGTGGGGCCCGCTTCCAGCCCGTCCGGCGTTTGAGGACGAGCGCTCCCCCAAGCTCTCAACTGCGTTCGAGCAGGGAGGTACCCCCCTGCGCGATGAAAGCGGGGGTCCGGGGGCCGCAGGCCCCCGGAGCCTCCGGAGGATTTCGGGAAGGGGCGGGGAGGGGCTTAACAACGCCCCCGATAAGCCACCCGCGACAACGGACCGGTCGGCTCCGGGGCGAGGGCACGGCCCCGCAGATGCCCGAGCGCCGCGTCGACGCGTGCCGAGCGGAGCGACTCGTGGTTGGGGGTCAGGACCCGCATCTCCTCCGCGGCGGCCGCGTACTCCCCGGCGGCCAGGTGCTGGTGGGCCAGCTCGATCCGGATCAGCGCGCGGGAGCGCTGCTCGGCGGGCGGGCGCAGCGAGAGCGACAGTTCGAGGGCGGAGACCGAGCGCCGCCGGTCGCCCTCGGCGCGGTGCATCCGCGCCCGCTGGTAGAGCAGGCCCCCGAAGGGGTACGGGCCGTGCTCGTCGTCCTCGCCGCCGTCGATCCAGTACTCCGCGCCGTCCATGTCCTTGGCCGCCCCGGCACCGTCCCCGGTCACCGCCAGGGCGACCGCGCGCTGGCTGAGCAGGAAGGCCCGGGTCCCGGCCCCGGCCAGATCCCAGCCGGTGCCCACCGCGGCCTCGGCCAGGCCGAGGGCGTCGCGGGCGCGGCCGACCTCCAGGGCGAGCACGCTCATGTCGCGCAGCGCCATCGCCTCCGTCACCGGGTCACCCGCCTCCACGGCAAGCGACCGGGACAGCGCGAGCACCCGCTGCGCCGCGCCGTGCGCCAGCTCGTCGGCCCAGGCCCGGCCGAGCATCCGGCACAGCCGGGCGGCCTTGCCCCGGGCCGCCCCGGACAACTCCGCGACGATCAACTCCCGTGCGGCACGGCCCCCTTGACGCTCGAACACGGCAAGCGCGGCCTCGAGCACGGTCCCGGCCGACGCCGCGACGCCACCGGGCCGCGGCACGGGAACCACCCGTCCCCCGTCCGCGCGGCCGGACCCGATCGAATACGGCGACCCCACCACGCGCCCCGCGCGCCAAGCGGCCCCTTCCGAGCCCCGGTACGACAGCCCGCGCAGTCGGCCGAGCCGCCGCGGATCCCGATGTTCCTGCACGAGTTCGGCCAGCTCACGCAGCGCGCCACTGCGACCGGCCGACCGCAGCCCGCGCGTCCGTACGCCGACCGTGCGCGCCATATCGACCGGCTGCCCACCATCCGGCACCGCGGCAGCCGCCTCACCGCCGTCCGCCCCGGCGGCCCCACGCGTCGTCTCCGGCTCACGCCCCCGGAAGGGAGGGCGCGTCGGCCGCGCAGCGTGCGGCGGATGCTCCTGACGACCCGCGCCCGCTACGCCGTACGCCTGCCCATGGCCGTACATCTGCTCACCGCAGTACGCCGCACCCGTACCGCCGTACGCCTCACCAACGAAGCCACGGCCGTACGCCTCACCGCTCCCCTCACACGTCTCGTACGCCTCATACGCCCCACCGAACCCGTACGACGAACTCGCCGCACCCCCCATGTACGCCGAACCGGAACGAGCCCCGGCCGCACTCAGCGCGACCGCCGAGGCCGCCCCGAACCCCCCGGAAGCGCCACCCGCACCGACGGCCGACCCGCCGGCCCCAGCCGCGCCAACGGCCGCCCCTGTCACCTCACCCTCGTCGAACCCCAGCTCCGCCGACGTAACAGCCCGCCCGAGCCGCTTGCTGAAAACCCGTACAAGGAGCTCACGCGCCGCAGGTCGGGGCCGGGTCCCGGCGAGCCAGTGCGAGACGTTCGACCGGTCGCAGGAGATCGGGATGCCCGCCTGCCCGGCGGCGGCGTTCATTGAGCGGGCCAGTTCGGCGCCGTTCCACTGGGCCTCCTCCAGGCGTGCCCGCAGCCGTGCGTTCGGTGTCCTTCGCGCCCGCATACCCCTCCTCATCGCCGTGCCCGGCCCGCGCGTCCCCGCGGGCCGTCGGTCCCGCCCCGTCTCCCAGATCAGGGCGGGACCGATTTCCCTCTCCCCCCAGAGCCACGTGCACCGCCCCCACGACAGTGGCCGCGGCTCTGTTATCACGCGCGTCCTTCCGTCACCTTCGCCAAGCCGGCCGTCGCGCCGGTTTGACACGGTGTACCGAGGTCGCACGGAGGGGAGATTTCCATCCGGACCGTGACCACATCAACACAGCATGTGACCGAGTTTCAACATCAACGGCCAAAAACCAGTGGGGAGTTGAGCACCCCGCCCAGGGATTGCGGGCCATGGCCGTAACGATGGCTTCCGCAAATGGCCGAAGACAGCCGCTCCCTGACACGACCACAGGACCACCCGCCCCGGACGCCACCCTGGACACCGACCGGACGGTCCGTCACCCCCCGTACAGAACACGACCGCGGACTCCCCGTCAGACGAACCACCCGTGCGGGCGCACCCCGCCCGGCCCATCCCACCGCGCACACCCGTCACGCCGCCCGCACGATGCCAAGAGGGCCGCCGCCCGGCGGCCGCTCCACGGTCTGCGCACTCGGGAGGAAACCGCCATGACCGCCATGACCGCCATGACCGCCAGCCTTGAGCAGCTGTCCCGCTGTCACGTCGCCGTCGACCTGGGAGCCGCCCGGACCCGGTTGTACGTGAAGGGGGCAGGTCTGGTCGTCGACGAACCGAGCTGCGCGGCGGTGAACACCCGCACCGGTTCCCTGATCGCGGTCGGTCAGTTCGCGGAGCGGATGATCGGCCGCACCCCCGACTACATCCGCGTCGTACGCCCGGTCTCCGGCGGCTCCATCGTCGACGTCGAGCTGGCCCGGCGGATGGTCGGCCAACTGCTCGACGAGAAGCTGCGCCGCACCCTGCGCCGCAAGCCCCGGCTGCGCGCCGCGGTCTGCGTCCCGCACGACGCCGACCCGATGGCGCAGCGCGCCGCGAAGGAGACACTGGTCGGCCTGGGCGCGCGCCGCGTGGAGCTCGTGGACACCCTGATCGCCGCGGCGGTCGGCTGCGGCCTGCCGGTGCAGCGCCCGGAGGCCACCATGATCCTGGTGTGCGGGGCGGCCACCACCCAGGTCGCGGTGCTCTCGATGGGCGCGATCGTGACCGCGGAGCGGATGCCGGTGGGCGGTGACTCCATTGACGCGGCGATCGTCCAGCTCCTGCGCCACCAGCACGACATCTTGCTGCCCAGCCAGTCCGTACGCCCGCTGCAGCTGGCCCTGTGCGGCGACGGACTGACCGCGCAGGACTCGGAGTGCACCGAGATCCATGGCCGGGACGTGGCCACCGGGCTCGCCCGCTCCGTGCAGGTGGAGACCGCCGCGGTCCGGGACGCCATCCATACCCCGCTCACCTCGATCCTTGACGGCATCGGCAAGGTCCTGCGCACCTGCCCGCCCGACCTGGTGGCCGACCTCGCGGACCGCGGCATCACGGTGGTCGGCGGCAGCGCGCTCCTGCCCGGCCTCGACCAGATGCTGCGCAGCGCCACGAGCATGCCGGTGACCATCGCGGAGCGCCCGGACACCTGCGCGGTGCTCGGGCTCGGCGCGATGATGGAGGGCCGGATGGCGCCTGCGGATCTGGAACCCCTCCCCGAGTGAGCGCCTCCGGGAAGCCGTTCGGGACGTCCCTCGGGAAGTGACGTACGCCGTGTACATGTCCCTGCAACTCGTCGGTGCCGTACTGATCCTGACGTCGTTCGTCCTCGCCCAGGCGGGTCGGCTGCCGTACGGCTCGGCGGGCCATCTCTGGCTCAACTTCGTCGGCTCCTCGCTCCTCACCATCGACGCGGTGGCCGAGGAGCAGTGGGGTTTTCTCCTTCTTGTGGGGGCCTGGGCGCTTTACGCCCTGCTCGGTCTGGTGAACTGGGCCCGCGGCAGGCCGGTGACCGGCCAGGAGTCCGCGTGACCGACGCGACACCGGCGGGACCGAGGGCGGGGCAGCAGGCATGACGGAACCGGAACCTTCACCAGGAACTTCACCAGGACCTTCACCGGAAGCAGCCGTACCGCGCGCCCCGATGCTCCTGGAGGCCGTGCTCAGCATCACCACCGACCTCGAACTGCGCGCCACCCTCCAGCACTTGGTGGACGCCGCGGCCGAGCTGACCGGCGCGCGGTACGGCGCCCTCGGCGTCCTCGACCCGGAGCTCCCCGCACACCGTCGCCTCACTGAACTCTTCACGACCGGCATGGACGACGCGACCCGCGCGGCCATCGGCCGGCTGCCCAGCGGCGACCAGGGCGTGCTCGGCGCCCTGGTCGCCGACCCGCGGCCGCTGCGTCTGACCGATCTGACGGCCGATCCGCGTTCCTGCGGCATGCCCCCGGGCCACCCGCCGATGCACAGCTTCCTCGGCGTCCCGGTCCGGGTCCGCGACGAGGTCTTCGGGAACCTCTACCTCACCGAGAAGCGCGGCGGCCCCTTCACGCGGGAGGACGAGCAGCTCGTCCGCATCCTCGCCGCCCAGGCCGGTATCGCGATCGGCAACGCCCTGTTGTACGAGTCGGCCCGCACCCGGGAGCGCTGGGTCGAGGGCGCCGCCGCGGTCACCACGGCGCTGCTCAGCGGCGACCCGCCGGATGACGCCCTGATGGTGGTGGCCGAGCAGGCCCGGCGGCTCGCCGACGCCAGCGCCGGGGTGATTCTCCAGCCCACCCCGGAGGGCGGCATGGAGATCGTGACGGCGTCCACGCACGGCGACCCGGCGGCCCTGGTCGGCACCACGATCGCCCCGGGCAGCCCGGTCCTCGAGCAACTCCTGGGCGGCGAGCCCGTGTTCGTCGACGACTCGGCGACCGACCCGCGCATGACGACCCCGGTCCGCAAGCGCTTCGGCCCGAGCATGCTGCTCCCGCTGCGCTGCACCCTGCCGGGCGTCCCGGGCCCGGACGCGGCGGCGGGCAGCCTCGCGCTGCGCGGCGACCCGGCGGCCCCGGGCGCCCTCGACGGGACGGGCGAGACGGGCCGCCTCATCGGCACCCTGGCCCTGCCCCGCGCGCGCGGCGCCCGCGCCTACACGCCGGAGGAGCGGCAGTTCGCCACCCAGTTCGCCTCGCAGGCGGCGCTCGCCCTGGTGCTCGCCGAGGCCCGGCAGCGGCGGGAGCGGCTCGCGGTGTACGAGGACCGCGACCGGATCGCCCGCGACCTGCACGACCTGGTGATCCAGCGGCTCTTCGCCACCGGCATGATGCTGGAGTCCACAAAGCGCCGCGAGCAGGTCCCGGAGGTGGGCGACACCATCGGCAAGGCCGTCGACGAGCTGGAGTCCACCATCCAGGAGGTCCGCACGGCGATCTTCGCCCTGCAGCAGCCCCCGGCCGACCTGCCGACGAGTTTCCGCAGCAAAGTGCTCCGCGAGGCGACGGGCGCCACCCCCGCCCTGGGCTGCCGCCCGTCCACGCACTTCGCCGGCCCGGTCGACAGCCGCATCGACGACCGTACGGCCGCCCGCCTGCTCACCGCCCTGCGCGAGGCCCTGTCCGCGGCATCCCACCGCTGCGGGGTCTCGCAGGTCCGCATCACGGTCGACGCCGGGGCCGTGCTGCCCGACGGCGGCGAAGGCGTACGTCTGACGGTCCACGACGACGGCGACACGGACGCCCCGACGGATCCGGCCGGGGGCACCACGGTCACGTGGCAGGCCCCGCTCTAGTACCCATGCGTGACGGGGCCCGCGGTGGCTCGATGCCGTCGCTCCGCGCCACGTAGCCAGTGACCGAATCCAGGTCCCATCGTTTCTGCAACGAGGGACGGGAGTGGGGCGGGTGGGACTCGAACCCACGGCCGACGGATTATGAGTCCGCTGCTCTAACCGGCTGAGCTACCGCCCCAAAGCGGCGTGTCGCGTACACATGTACGCGCCGTCTGCCGCAGCATAGCCGCTCATTCGATCTCCTGCGTCGGATGGTCGGCTCTGCACACTGGCCACGCCCATGAGGACTGCGCCGACGCATGCGCGGTTCCACCGGAAACGAAAAAGGACCCCGATGGGGTCCCTTTCCGTGAAGCTCTCCCGACTGGACTCGAACCAGTAACCTGCCGGTTAACAGCCGGCTGCTCTGCCAATTGAGCTACAGGAGACCGAGCTCCCCCGACTGGACTCGAACCAGTAACCTGCCGGTTAACAGCCGGCTGCTCTGCCAATTGAGCTACAGGGGATCGACCTGCCGCAGCGACGTCACCTACCGATGTCACCTGCCTGGGGTTTCCCGGGCGGCGCGCGCTCGCTGCGACACATACATTAGCGCAAGCAGGGGGGTGCTCCGCCAATCGGTATCGGGCACGCGCCCTGATCGGACGCCGGCGAAGGGTGGCAGCCATGCGATACAAGCTCACGTTCGTGGCCGGGGTGGCCCTCGGGTACGTGATCGGGGCCCGGGCGGGGCGCGAGCGTTACGAGCAGTTGAAGAAGTCCGCCAAGGAGATCGCCGAGAACCCGGCGCTGCGGAACACCGTGGAGTCCGCGTCGCAGACCGGCCGCGATGCCGCGGGCAAGGCCTTCGAGGCGGTGAGCGCGAAGGTCGGCGACCGGATGCCGGACTCGGTGGCCCAGCGGGTGCGTTCGCTCCGCGAGAAGGACCAGAACGGCGAGGACGACTGGGGCACCAGCAACACCTGACCCCCGTCGAGGACCGTCGGCGGCAGGACTCCGGGAGCCGGGCCCGGCGGCGTAGGGCAAAATCGTCTGCCATGGGGATAGTCGCCGGGCTCGACAGCTCGTCCGAGGCAACACGCATCGTCGTCTGTGACACGGACACCGGTGCCGTGCTCAAGCAGGGTTACGCAGCGCATCCGGGCGGGGGCGAGGGCGTCAAGCCGTCGGATGTGGATCCGGAGGCGTGGCTGCTCTCGCTCGGTGAGGCCGCCGGCGGGGGGCTCCTGGAAGGCGTGCAGGCGATCGGGGTCTCTGCGCAGCAGAACGCCGTGGTTCCGCTCGACGCGCAGGGCGCCACCGTGCGTCAGGCGATGGTCGGCGGCGACAAGCGGGCGCAGGTCGCCGCCGTCGATCTGATCGACGCGCTCGGCGGGCGGGGCGCCTGGGCCGAGGCCGTCGGCGTCGTACCACAGGCGGCGCAGCCCGTGACGAAGCTGCGCTGGCTGGCGCGGAACGAGCCGGAGGCGGCGCAGCGGACCGCGATGGCCCTTCAGGCCCACGACTGGCTGGTGTGGCAGCTGCTCGGGCGGCCCGCGCGGCGCACCGCCGACCGCGGCGGGGCGTCCGGCACCGGCTACTGGTCGGCGGCCACCGGGGCGTACCGCCCGGATCTGGTGGAGCTGGCCGTCGGGCACCAGCTCGGGCTGCCGGAGGTGCTCGGCCCGGCCGAGGCCGCCGGGACCACGCCCGAGGGGCTGCTGATCTCGGCGGGCACCGGGGAGACTCAGGCGGCGGCGTTCGGGCTCGGGATCGGGCCCGGGGACGCGGTGGTGTCGCTCGGCGCGTCCGGGTCCGTGATGGCGGTGCACCACGAGGCGCTGCCGGACGCGCACGGCATGATCACCTCGCTCGCCGATGCGACCGGGATGCATCTGCCGGTGGTGCACACGACCAATGCGGTGCGGGCGCTGCGCGGGACGGCGGAGCTGCTCGGGACCGATCTCGAGGGGCTTTCGCAGCTCGCGCTGAAGTCGACGCCCGGTGCGCACGGGCTCGTACTCCTTCCGTATCTGGAAGGTGAGCGGACGCCGAACCTGCCGCACACCGCGGGGCTGCTCAGCGGTCTGCGGCGGGAGTCGATGAAGCCGGAGCATCTGGCGCGGGCGGCGTTCGAGGGCATGCTGTGCTCGCTCGTGGACGCGCTCGATGTGCTGCGCGGGCGGGGTGTGGAGGTGCGCCGGGTCTTTCTGCTCGGGCCCGCGGCCGAGCTGCCCGCGGTGCAGGCGGCCGCGCCGACGCTGTTCGGGGCGCAGGTCGTCGTCGTACAGCCGGCCGAGTACGCGGCGATCGGCGCGGCCCGGCAGGCGGCCTGGGCGCTCGGCGTCGCGCAGGGCACCCTCGACGCGCAGCGGCCGCCGGCCTGGCAGGGCGCGGAGGCGCAGGTGTTCGAGGTGGGCGAGGAGCTGGCGGTCGGTCAGGCGGTGCGGCAGCAGTACGTGGCGGTGCGGGAGCAGGCGCATCCCGGAGCCTTCGAGTCCGCTTAACCCGTCCGTTTGAGCCGGTCCGCGCGGCCGCAAGGTTCTTGACCGTCGCTTGAGTTATTCGGTTGAGCCTGGGACCGGGACCTGTCGCAGGATGGGGACGAACGTCTGAAACGTTGCCTCCGGCTACTGCGATGGGTATCGCGTGCTCATACGACTCCTGCGGACGCATCTCGCGCCGTACAAGAACTCCATAGGCCTACTCGTGGCACTGCAGTTCCTCCAGACCTGCGCCACGCTCTATCTGCCCACCCTGAACGCCGACATCATCGACCAGGGCGTCGTGCGCGGGGACACGGGTTACATCCTCGGCTACGGCGCGATCATGATCGCGGTCACCGTGGTGCAGGTGGTGTGCAACATCGGCGCCGTGTTCTACGGCGCGCGGACCGCGGCCGCCCTGGGACGGGACGTCCGGGCGGCGATCTTCGACCGGGTGCAGTCGTTCTCGGCGCGCGAGGTGGGGCAGTTCGGGGCTCCCTCGCTGATCACGCGTACGACCAATGACGTCCAGCAGGTGCAGATGCTGGTGCTCATGGCGTTCACGCTGATGGTGTCGGCGCCGATCATGTGTGTCGGCGGCATCGTGATGGCGCTCTCCCTGGACGTGCAGCTGTCCTCGGTGCTCATCGGGGTGGTGCCGGTCCTTGGGATCGCCGTCAGCCTGATCGTGCGGCGCCTTCGGCCGCTGTTCCGCACCATGCAGGGGCGGCTCGACAAGGTGAACCAGGTCCTGCGCGAGCAGATCACCGGCAACCGTGTGATCCGGGCCTTCGTACGGGACGCGTACGAGAAGGAGCGGTTCAAGGGCGCCAACTCCGGGCTGACCGAGGTGTCCCTGGGGACCGGGCGGATACTCGCGCTGATGTTCCCGATC
This sequence comes from Streptomyces sp. NPDC002851, assembly GCF_053591935.1. Classification (NCBI taxonomy): domain Bacteria; kingdom Bacillati; phylum Actinomycetota; class Actinomycetes; order Kitasatosporales; family Streptomycetaceae; genus Streptomyces; species Streptomyces sp. NPDC002851. Next base: position 27,377 of record NZ_JBSFUT010000012.1, read on the forward strand.
GTCATGACCGTGGTGAACGTGTCGTCGATCGCGGTGGTGTGGTTCGGGGCGCACCGGATCGACGGCGGCGGCATGGAGATCGGGGCGCTCACCGCGTTCCTCGCCTATCTGATGCAGATCGTGATGTCCGTGATGATGGCCACCTTCATGTTCATGATGGTGCCGCGCGCGGAGGTCTGCGCCGAGCGGATCGAGGAGATCCTCGATACGTCGTCCAGTGTGGTGCCGCCCACCGCGCCCGTGCGGGAGCTGCGGCTCCACGGGCAGCTGGAGATCCGCGGCGCCGGGTTCGCGTATCCGGGGGCCGAGGAGCCGGTGCTCAAGGGGATCGATCTGGTGGCCCGGCCCGGCGAGACGACGGCCGTGATCGGGTCGACGGGCAGCGGCAAGTCGACGCTGCTCGGCCTGGTGCCGCGGCTCTTCGACGCCACGGAGGGCGATGTGCTCGTCGACGGCGTGGACGTACGCACCCTCGATCCGGCGCTGCTCGCCCGCACCGTGGGCCTCGTACCGCAGAAGCCGTATCTGTTCTCCGGGACCGTCGCGACCAATCTGCGGTACGGCAATCCGGACGCGACCGACGACGAGTTGTGGCACGCCCTGGAGGTGGCGCAGGCCAGGGACTTCGTGGAGCGCCTGGAGAGCGGGCTCAACTCGCCCATCGCGCAGGGCGGTACGAATGTGTCCGGCGGGCAGCGGCAGCGGCTCGCGATCGCGCGGACCCTGGTGCAGCGCCCGGAGATCTATCTCTTCGACGACTCCTTCTCGGCCCTCGACTACGCGACGGACGCGGCGCTGCGGGCGGCGCTCGCCCGTGAGACCGCCGAGGCGACCGTCGTCATCGTGGCCCAGCGGGTCTCCACCATCCGGGACGCCGACCGGATCGTGGTCCTGGACGAGGGCCGGGTCGTGGGCGCCGGGCGGCACCACGAGCTGATGGACACCCATGAGACCTACCGGGAGATCGTGCTCTCCCAGCTGACGGAAGCGGAGGCAGCCTGATGGCCGGGCCGGCAGGGCGGATGATGGCCGGGGGCGGCCCCGATCAACGGTCGATGGACTTCAAGGGCTCGGGCAAGCGGCTGCTCGCCCAGTTCCGGCCGCAGCGGTTCACGATGTACGCGATGCTCGGCGCCGTCGTGGGGAGCGTGGCGCTCTCCGTGGTCGGCCCGAAGATCCTCGGCAAGGCCACCGACCTGGTCTTCGCGGGCATCGTCGGGCGGAACATGCCCGAGGGCGCCTCCAAGGAGCAGGTGCTCGACGGGATGCGGGAGCGGGGCGAGGGCGGCGTCGCGGACATGCTGTCCGGCGCGGACTTCACGCCCGGCGAGGGCATCGACTTCACCGCGGTCGGTGAGGTGCTGCTGCTCGCGCTCGTCGTGTTCCTGGGCGCCGGGCTGCTGATGGCGGTGGCGACGCGCCTGGTGAACCGGGCCGTGAATCTGACCGTGTTCCGGATGCGCGCCGACGTACAGGAAAAGCTGTCCCGGCTGCCGCTCGCGTACTTCGACAAGCGGCAGCGCGGCGAGGTGCTCAGCCGCGCCACCAACGACCTCGACAACATCGGGCAGACGCTGCAACAGACGCTCGGGCAGCTGGTCAACTCGCTGCTCACCATCGTCGGCGTCCTCGCGATGATGTTCTGGATCTCGCCGCTGCTCGCGCTCGTCGCGCTGATCACGGTGCCGCTGTCGTTCGTGGTGGCGACCCGGGTGGGCAAGCGGTCGCAGCCGCACTTCGTGGAGCAGTGGAGGTCCACGGGCAAGCTGAACGCGCACATCGAGGAGATGTACACGGGGCACGCCCTGGTGAAGGTCTTCGGGCGGCAGGACGAGTCGGCGGCGGCCTTCAAGGAGCAGAACGAGGCGCTGTACGAGGCCTCGTTCAAGGCGCAGTTCAACAGCGGGGCGATGCAGCCGCTGATGTTCTTCGTGTCGAATCTGAACTATGTCCTCGTGGCCGTGGTGGGCGGGCTCCGGGTCGCGTCCGGGGCTCTTTCGATCGGCGACGTACAGGCGTTCATCCAGTACTCGCGGCAGTTCTCGATGCCGCTGACGCAGGTCGCGTCGATGGCGAACCTGGTGCAGTCCGGGGTCGCGTCCGCCGAGCGGATCTTCGAGCTGCTCGACGCGGAGGAGCAGGAGGCGGATCCCGTACCGGGCGAGCGGCCGGAGCGGCTGCGCGGGCGGGTCGCGCTTGAGGGGGTGTCCTTCCGGTACGAGGCGGACAAGCCGCTGATCGAGGACCTGTCGTTGGCGGTGGAGCCGGGGCAGACGGTCGCGATCGTCGGACCGACCGGCGCGGGCAAGACCACGCTGGTCAATCTGCTGATGCGGTTCTACGAGGTGACCGGCGGGCGCATCACGCTCGACGGGGTCGACATCGCGAAGATGTCCCGGGACGAACTCCGGTCCGGCATCGGCATGGTGCTCCAGGACACCTGGCTGTTCGGCGGGACGATCGCGGAGAACATCGCGTACGGGGCGGCCAAGGAGGTCTCCCGCGAGGAGATCGAGGAGGCGGCCCGGGCCGCGCATGCCGACCGGTTCATCCGGACCCTGCCCGACGGGTACGACACCGTCATCGACGACGAGGGCACGGGCGTGAGCGCGGGCGAGAAGCAGCTGATCACCATCGCGCGGGCGTTCCTGTCGGACCCGGTGATTCTCGTGCTCGACGAGGCGACGAGTTCGGTGGACACCCGGACCGAAGTGCTCATCCAGAAGGCGATGGCACGGCTCGCTGACGGTCGTACGTCCTTCGTGATCGCCCACCGGCTCTCCACGATCCGGGACGCGGACACGATCCTGGTGATGGAGGACGGGGCGATCGTCGAACAGGGCAACCATGAGGCGCTGTTGGCGGCGGACGGGGCGTATGCGCGGCTGTATCAGGCGCAGTTCGCGGCGGCGGTGGCCGAGGTGGACTGAGCGGTACGGCGGGATTACGGCGTCGACTTGTCGACCACGCAGAAGCGGTTGCCCTCGGAGTCCGCGAGCACGACGAAGTCGGCGTCCGGCGGGTACTGCCAGCCCATGACCTGTACCGCTCCGGCGGTCAACAGGCGGTCCACTTCCGCCTGTTGGTCGTCGGCGTACAGGTCGATATGGACCCGCGGCCGCGCCTCGGCCGGAGACTCGCTGGTCTGCAGGGCCAGGTGCGCGCCGGACGCACCCTCCGGCGGCACCAGGACCACCGAGTCCTCGATGGGCCCGGGATCACGCGGTACGTAGCCGAGCGCCGCGCTCCAGAAGGCGCAGGCACGTCGGATGTCCGTCACTCCAAGGACGGTCGTTCCCAAGGTCAGCATCGCTCCAGCCAACCACGGAGGCCCCGGCTGTGGCGGTTACGCGTCAGGTGTGTGTCAGTCGAGGTAGCCCCGCAGCTGGTCCGCGAAGGCGTGGTCGCGGAGCTTGTTGAGGGTCTTCGACTCGATCTGGCGGATGCGTTCGCGGGTGACGCCGAAGATGCGGCCGATCTCCTCCAGGGTGCGCGGGCGACCGTCGGCCAGGCCGTAGCGGAGCTGCACGACCTTGCGTTCGCGCTCCCCGAGGGTGGAGAGGACCGCCTCCAGGTGCTCACGGAGCAGCAGGAACGCCGCCGACTCCACGGGGCTCGCCGCGTCACCGTCCTCGATGAGGTCGCCGAGCGCCACGTCGTCCTCCTCGCCCACCGGGGCGTGCAGGGAGACCGGCTCCTGGGCGAGGCGCAGGACCTCGCTGACCCGCTCGTGGCTCAGGTCGAGATGCGCGGCGACCTCTTCGGGCGTGGGCTCGTAGCCCCGCTCCTGGAGCATGCGGCGCTGCACCCGGACCACCCGGTTGATCAACTCCACTACGTGGACGGGCACCCGTATGGTGCGGGCCTGGTCGGCGAGCGCGCGGGACATGGCCTGGCGGATCCACCAGGTGGCGTACGTCGAGAACTTGAAGCCGCGCGCGTAGTCGAACTTCTCCACGGCCCTGATCAGGCCGAGGTTGCCCTCCTGGACGAGGTCGAGCATGGTCAGTCCGCGGCCGACGTACCGCTTGGCGACGGAGACCACCAGGCGCAGGTTCGCCTCGATCAGGCGGCGCTTGGCCATCCGGCCCATTACCACCAGCTTGTCCAGATCCAGGGCGAGTTGGGTGTCCAGATCGGGGGCGCGGCGGAGCTTCTCCTCGGCGAACAGACCGGCCTCCACGCGGCGGGCGAGCTCGACCTCCTCGGCGGCCGAGAGCAGCGGGATGCGGCCGATCTCGCGCAGGTACTGGCGGAACAGATCGGACGAGGGGCCGCCGAGGTCGGGCCGCAGGGTGCGGGGCGGCTCCGGCGCGTCGGGGGGCTCCTGGGCCTCCGACGGCTCGTCGGCAGGGTCGGGCGGGCCCGGCGGGTCGGGCACCAGCCGTGCGCCCTCCGGCGGTACGGGCAGGACCTCGGGGTGGTGGACCACCCGGGTCTGCGGCGGTACTGCCGTGATCACGTCGGCGTCGGCGGCGTCGGCGCCGCCGTCACCGTTCTCGTCAGCGACTGCGTTGGCCGTGTCGGCCGTGTCGCCTGCGTGTCGCTGGGTCAACGTCCGGGTCTGGGTCTGCACGGGGGCGACCTCCAGGGTGATCGCTGCCGCATCAGGGATGTGCGGCAGCGCTACGTCAGGGGCGGTGTCGGCGGCCGCGCCGCCGTCCGTCCCGTGTTCGATGAGCGGATCCGCGGTGTCGCCGGGCCCACGCCCGGTGGGCCGGCCGCGCTCCGAGGACTCAGGCACCGCCCCCAGTGTGGGGTACGACACATCTCTGCCACGAGGGGCATGCGGTGACTTTTTGAGTCCGGTCCGTGACCGCGCGGTTACCCACTCCGTAAACCCGTATACGGGTTCGGGTGCCGTCCCCCGCAGGGGTGACGTATGCCTACAGGGCGGCCGCGCCGCGCTCCCTGAGGGATCTGCCGTACTGCTGGAGGACCCACAACTCGTTCTGCGCGGCGGCCAGTTGTTCCGGGTCGCCGTGCTGCCCGAGGCGGGCGAGGCTGCCCTGGAGATCGCGGACGCGGCGGTCGACGGCGCGCAGCCGGACCTGGACGAGCTGTTCGCCCGCGTACACCTCGTCGACCGTGCGGCGCAGGATCGCCTCCACGGCCAGCTCGGTGACCATGGCGCGCACCAGGTCGTCAGGCGCGGCCTCCCTGACCCGGGTGAGATAGCCGGAGGGGTCCTGGATGCCGGGCTCGGCGCCGCCCGCGTACTCGATGGCCGTGCGCACGGCGGCGTACGGCGGCGCGGTGAACTCGTCCGCGCCGTACGCGTCGAAGGCCGGGGCGACCAACTCGGGGCGCTGCAGGGCGAGTTTGAGCAGCTCGCGCTCGGTGCGGTGGGCGGGGCTGCGCAGGTTGAGCGCCGGACCGCTGGGGGGCCGGGGCGTTTCGGCGTACGCCTGCGGGGTCTGGTTCCTGGACGGCCCTGCGGGGCCTCGGCCGCCGCGCTCGCGGGCCCAACGGGCCAGCTGGGCCACGCGCTTGACCACGAACTGGGTGTCCAGAATGCCGAGCATCCCGGCGAGCTGGACGGCGACCTCGTGCTGCGCGGCGCTGCTCTTGATCCTGGCGACCACCGGCGCGGCCTCGTCGAGGGCGGCGGCGCGGCCCGCCGGGGTCTCCAGGTCGTACCGGGCGACGATCTGGCGGAGCGCGAACTCGAAGAGCGGGGTGCGGGGTTCGACCAGGTCGGCGACGGCCTCGTCGCCCTTGGCGAGGCGCAGCTCGCAGGGGTCCATGCCGTCGGGCGCGATCGCGATGTATGTCTCGGCGGCGAACTTCTGGTCGTCCTCGAAGGCGCGCAGGGCGGCCTTCTGCCCGGCCGCGTCGCCGTCGAAGGTGAAGATCACGCGGGCCGAGCCGTTGTCCATGAGCAGGCGGCGCAGGATCTTGATGTGGTCGCCGCCGAAGGCCGTACCGCTGGTGGCGATGGCGGTGGTGACCCCGGCGAGGTGGCAGGCCATCACGTCGGTGTAGCCCTCGACGACGACCGCGCGGGAGGTCTTGGCGATCTCCTTCTTGGCGAGGTCGATGCCGTAGAGGACCTGGCCCTTCTTGAAGATCGGGGTCTCGGGCGTGTTCAGATACTTCGGGCCGTTGTCGTCGTCGCGGAGCTTGCGGGCGCCGAAGCCCACCACGTCGCCCGCGACGTCCCGGATCGGCCACATCAGGCGGCCGCGGAAGCGGTCGATGGGGCCGCGGCGGCCCTCCTGGGAGAGGCCGGAGAGGGTGAGCTCCTTGTCGCTGAAGCCCTTGCCGCGCAGATAGCGGGTGAGGTGGTCCCAGCCCGCCGGGCTGTACCCGACGCCGAAGTGCGCGGCGGCGGCCTGGTCGAAGCCGCGCTCGGCGAGGAACTTGCGGCCGATCTCGGCTTCGGGGCTGCTGTCCAGCTGCTCGACATAGAACTGCGCGGCGATCTTGTGGGCCTCGATCAGGCGGATGCGCTCGCCGCGCTGGTGCGTGGGGTTGTACCCGCCCTCTTCGTACCGCAGCGTGATGCCCGCCTGGGCGGCGAGGCGCTCGACCGTCTCCGAGAAGGTGAGGTGGTCGATCTTCATCACGAAGGCGATCGTGTCGCCGCCTTCCTGGCAGCCGAAGCAGTGGAAGAGCCCCTTGCTCGGGCTGACCTGGAAGGACGGGGACTTCTCGTCGTGGAAGGGGCACAGGCCCTTCAGGTTGCCGCCGCCCGCGTTGCGCAGTTGCAGGTACTCGGACACGACGGCGTCGATCGGGACCGCGTCCCGTACCGCCTTCACGTCCTCATCATTGATCCTGCCGGCCACGCGCCAAGTCTACGGTGGCGCTCTGACACCCCGACCTGCCCCGTGATCTTTTCCGGCCGGGGGTCCGGGGGTTGTCCCCCGGGAAATGCAGCACGGGCCACGTGTGACAGTCCTGTCAGGTGTCCAGGAGGCTCTCCAACGGGACCGTGGGATCGGCCAGGCGTTCCTGGTTCGGGCGGGCTCCGGTCTTGATCAGGTCCTGGATGGGCCCGGTCACGTCCCAGACGTTCACGTTCATGCCCGCGAGCACCCGGCCCTCGGCGAGCCAGAAGGCGATGAACTCGCGCTTGCCCACATCGCCGCGGAGCACCACTTGGTCGTACGCGCCCGGGGGTGCCCAGCCCGAGTACTCCAGGCCCACGTCGTACTGGTCGGAGAAGAAGTACGGCACCCGGTCGTACGTCGTGTCCTGGCCGAGCATGGCGCGGGCCGCCGACGGGCCGCCGTTGAGGGCGTTGGCCCAGTGCTCGACGCGGAGGCGGCGGTCGTGCAGCGGGGTGTCCCGGTAGTGGGCGAGGGGGGCGGCGGCCACGTCCCCGGCCGCGTAGATGTCCGGGTCGGAGGTGCACAGGCGGTGGTCGACCGCGATGCCGCCGCCGTGCTCCCGGTCGACCAGGGCGAGCCCGGCGGCCTCGGCGAGCGCGGCGCGCGGGGCGGCGCCGATGGCGGCGAGCACGCCGTGCGCGGGGTGTTCGTCGCCGTCGTCGGTGCGGGCGGCGAGCACCATGCCGTCCTGCCCGGTGATCTCGGTGAGGCGGGCGCCGAAGTGGAACCGGACGCCGTGCTCCCGGTGCAGATCGGTGAAGAGCCGCCCGACCTCGGGCCCGACCACCGCGTGCAGCGGGGTGGGTTGCGGCTCGACGACGGTGACCTCGGCGCCGTACTCGCGGGCCGCCGCGGCGACCTCGAGGCCGATCCACCCGGCACCGGCGATCACCAGGTGGCCGTTGTCCCGGCCGAGGGAGGCGAGGACGCCCTTGAGGCGCTCGGCGTGCGCGATCCGGCGCAGGTGGTGCACGCCCGCGAGGCCGGTGCCCGGAATGTCCAGGCGGCGCGGCTCGGCGCCGGTGGCGAGAAGCAGCTTGTCGTAGCGGACGACGGTGCCGTCGCCGAGACGGACCGTCTTGCGGTCCCGGTCGATGGCGACGGCGGGCAGTCCGAGGTGGAGCTCGATGTCGTGCTGCGCGTACCAGGCGGGGTCGTGCACGAAGACGCTGTCGCGTTCCTCCTTTCCAAGGAGGAACCCCTTGGAGAGCGGCGGCCGTTCGTAGGGGTGATCGCGCTCGTCACAGATGAGGATCACTCGGCCGGTGAACCCCTCGGCGCGAAGGGTTTCGGCCGCCTTGGCCCCGGCGAGCCCGCCACCGACGATGACGAACGTCTGATCCGCGTCGACCACTTGATGCCTCCTCACAACCTTGCCGCCACGTGCGGGGCGCCCGCGTGTGACTCCCTCGCCATCTGCGAGCGTCCCGCACGGAGCGTAATGGGGGAAGGGGCCGGGCGGCGGACGTGGCTCGATCACACCACGCCGGGCGGCGGGTACCGGTCAGGTCCTCTCCCTCGGATCAGCCCGGCGCTTCGGACGACGGTGCTGGTCGTGTGGCCCGAGCGGGGTCTGGTGCGCTCCGCCGCTACGCGGCTCCGCCTCGCCTCTTTGATTCATCCTTTGGATGGCGAGCAGCAGCTGCAAGGCGGAGGATTGAGTCGACGCGGAGCGTCGGCGATTGACGACAACGCTGCAGATGGGCGTGCCAGACCCCGCGTCGCCGGGATGATCCGAGGGAGAGGGCCTAGTCGCGGCGGCCGGTGAGCCGGGCGTGCAGGGAGCGTGCGGAGGCGTCCGTCAGGGCGGCGATCTGGTCCACGACCACGCGCTTTCGGGCCAGGTCGTCGGGCGCGGCGTCGAACAGGGCCCGGAACTGCGGCTCCAGGCCCTCCGGTGCGCGGGCGGTGAGCGCGGCGGCGAGTTCGGCGATGACGACACGCTGGTCGGCACGGAGCCGTTCCTGCTCGTCACGCTGCATGACATAGCGGTCCGCGACGGCCTTCAACACCGCGCACTCATGGCGTGTTTCGATCGGTACGACGAGCTCGGCGGTATAGCGCGTGAGCCTGCCGTTCCCGTACGTCGCGCGCGTGGCGCCCTCGGCGGCAAGACAGAACCGGCCGATGAGCTGGCTGGTGGCGTCCTTGAGGCGGGCCTGCGCGACCGCGGTGCCGTCGTAGCCGTGCGGCCACCACTCCTGGTCGAGGAGCCGGTCGAGGGCGGCGGCGAGCTCGGCCGGGTCGGTGTCCGCGGGCACATAGCGGCCGAGGGCGACGGCGAAGATGTCCCGCCGCTCGGGCTCCGCGTGCAGGCAGTTGGGGTCGATATGGCCCGCGTGCAGGCCGTCCTCGACATCGTGCACCGAGTACGCGACATCGTCGGACCAGTCCATGACCTGCGCCTCGAAGCAGGCACGGTACGCGGGGGCACCCTTGCGGATCCACCCGAACACCGCCCGGTCGTCCTCGTACACGCCGAACTTCCGCGACTGCGGGTCGGTGGGGTGACCGCCACGCGGCCAGGGGTACTTGGTGGCGGCGTCGAGGGCGGCGCGGGTGAGATTGAGCCCTACGCTGACGGGTTCGCGGGAGGCTTCGTCCCGTACGAAGCGCTTGGGTTCGAGGCGGGTGAGGAGCCTGAGGGAGTGCGCGTTGCCCTCGAAGCCCCCGCAGTCCTCGGCGAATTCGTTGAGCGCCTGCTCGCCGTTGTGCCCGAAGGGCGGGTGCCCCAGGTCGTGCGCGAGGCACGCGGTCTCCACCAGATCCGGATCACAGCCGAGCGAGGCACCCAGCTCCCGGCCCACCTGCGCGCACTCCAGGGAGTGGGTCAGGCGGGTGCGCGGACTGGCGTCCCACGCCAGACTGCGCGCCCCGGGCGTGACGACCTGCGTCTTCCCTGCCAGGCGGCGCAGCGCGGCGGAGTGCAGCACGCGGGCGCGGTCACGCTGGAAGGCGGTACGGCCGGGACGCTTGTCGGGTTCGGGGGCCCAGCGCTCGGTGGCGGCGGGGTCGTAGGGGGCCAGGTCTTCGTACGGGGCCGGGGTGGCTTGCGGTGCGGTGCCTTCCATTTCATCGACAGTAGCCGCTGACCACTGGGGCATGGGGTTCGGCTGCGTCCGGCCTGGGCCGGGGGCCGCTCAGGGCAGGTCCGATGGGTCCTGCTCAGCCCGCGACGGCCAGGTGGGAGTGCGCTGCGGTCTGCGTGGCCACGGCATCGTCGTACCGCCGAAGGAGCAGTCGTACGACGGCGGGGTGCGTGCCCAGCGGGGCCGACGCGAGCCAGGGTGCCGCGGCCGCGGATTCGGCGGCGAACCGCCCGGGCGCGGTGAAGTACGAGGCGACCGCGACCCGGTCACGCCCCCGCGCGGCAAGCGTCCGTACGGCCTCGGGCACGGTCGGCGCCGCGGCGGACGCGTACGCGGGTTTCACCGGAACCCCGAGGCGGCGGGCGAGCGCCGCGGCGGTGCGCCGGGTGTCGGCGATGCCCTCAGGATCGCTGGACCCGGCGGCCGCGAGGACGATGCCGCTGCGCCGCCGCACCGGCTCAGGCAGCCGCCCGCCCGGCCAGCCCGCCTCCACAAGGCGTGCGTGCAGCGCCTCGGCGAGCAGCGGGTGGGGCCCGAGCGGGGCGGCGATACGGGTCTCGAGGTGCGGGGCGGCCGCGGCGGCCTCGGGCAGGTCCTGTTTGATGTGGTAGCCGCGGCTGAGGAGCAGCGGAACGAGGACGGCGCGGCCCGGGTCGAGGTCACGGAGGGTGTCGCCGAGCAGCGGCTCGTTGAGCTCGATATGGCCGAGGCGTACGGGCAGGCCGGGGCGTTGCGCGCGGAGGCGGTCGAGCAGTGCGGTGACCGTGGCCAGGGTGCGCGGGTCGCGGCTGCCGTGGGCGACGAGGACGAGAGCCGGGGCGGGGGCTGTCGGGGCGGGGCGCGGGCGGCTGCGGCCGCTGAGGTCGAGGCGGCTGAGGCGGCTGTCGAGCTCGCTGGTGATCCGGTCCATCAGCTGGGCCGCGCTGGCGTGGGCGTCCTGGTCGTCTCTGGGAGCCGTCATGCACCAAGGCTGGCCTGCGGAGGTTGCCAGCGGATTGCACGGTGATGTCGGTGGGTTTCCTCTGGGCTCACCAGGAGGCGGTGCGCACTGTGACCGGACTGTGGCGGGACCGCGGGGGCGTTGTCAGTGCCGTCACTTACGGTGAGATGCACGAGGTGGGGATTGAGGCAGCGAGGCGACGGGGGCGTGATGGACGTACGGGGGTGGCTGTCGAGGGTGCGGCCGCCGCGGGAGTGGCTGCCGCGGACGCGGCGCGGGCGGCGGCGGGCCGTGCAGGCGCTGATGCTGGGCTGCGTCCTTGCGCTGCTGCCGGCGACCTGGACACACGCGGTGACCGAGGGCCGGGTGGGGACGGTCGCGCAGGCGCCGCGGGAGCGGGTCGCGGTGGTGTTCGGGGCGGGCCTGTGGGACGGCGAGCCGTCACCGTATCTGGCGCACCGCCTGGACGCGGCGGCCGAGCTGTACCACGCGGGCCGGATAGAGGTCGTCCTGGTCACGGGGGACAACGGCCGGGTGGAGTACGACGAGCCGGACGCCATGCGCGCCTATCTGACCGAGCGCGGCGTGCCGGACCGGCGGATCGTCAGCGACTACGCGGGCTTCGACACCTGGGACTCGTGCGTCCGGGCCAAGAAGATCTTCGGCGTGGACCGTGCGGTCCTGATCAGCCAGGGCTTCCACATACGCAGGGCGGTCGCGCTGTGCCAGGCCGCGGGCGTGACGTCGTACGGCGTCGAGGTCGCCGAGGCACACGACGTGACCTGGTACTACGGCGGCGTGCGAGAGCTGTTCGCCTCCGGGAAGGCGGCGCTGGACGGGGTGTTCAAGCCGGACCCGCGGTTCCTCGGGGAGCGGGAGAACGGGGTGCGGGAGGCACTGGCGTCACGGCGGTGACCGTGACGGGTGGCCTGTGACCGGTTTTGCCGTGTCGCCGGTTTTGCCGGGGGCTGAGTGCCTTGACCGGTGGCCGAGGTCTGCGCTTGTCCGGTGGCCGAGGTCTGCGCTTGACCGGTGGCCGAGGTCTGTCCTTCTCCGGTGGCCGAGGTCTGCCCTTGTCCGGTACCGGCTGGCACACTGACGCGGGCGTGCGCGATATGCCGAATAGTTATATGGGGCACGGGAGTTGAGGCGGAGCCGGAGCCGGAGAGGGAGTGAGCCAGGGCCATGTCCACCGACGTGAACAGCGCCGAGCCCGAGCAGGCCAAGCGCGCCAAGCAGGCCGAGCGACGGGGTACCGATCTGGGCGGCAAGGTCGTCGTGATCACCGGGGGTGCCCGGGGTCTGGGCGCGGCGACGGGCCGCGCCGTGGTCGCCCAGGGCGGCAGGGTGGTCGTCACCGACGTCCTGGCGCAGGAGGGCGGGGCCACGGCGGCCGAACTGGGCGACGCGGCGCGGTTCTTCCGGCACGACGTCACCAGCGAGGCCGACTGGCGGGCCGCGCTCGACTTCGCGGTGGCCGCGTTCGGGCGGGTGGACGGCCTGGTGAACAACGCGGGCGTGGCCACGGGGCAGCTGCTCGAGCAGGAGACCGTCGACGACTTCCGGCAGGTGATCGAGATCAACCTGGTAGGGGTCTTCATCGGCATCAAGGCGGCGATACCCGTACTGCGGGAGCACGGCGGCGGCTCGATCGTGAACATCTCCTCGGCCGCCGGACTCACCGGGCTGCCGCTCACGGCGGGGTACGGCGCGTCGAAGTGGGGCGTGCGCGGCCTGACGAAGATCGGCGCGGTGGAGCTGGCCGAGGCCCGGATCCGGGTGAACTCGGTGCACCCCGGGATGACGTACACCCCGATGACCGCGGACCTCGGCATCCGGCCGGGCGAGGGCGGCTACCCCGGCACTCCGATGGGCCGGGTCGGGATCCCGGAGGAGATCGCGACGGCGGTGACCTTCCTCCTCTCGGACGCGGCGAGCTATGTGACGGGGGCGGAGCTGGCGGTGGACGGGGGGTGGACGGCTGGGCCGACGCTTCGGGCTCTGACCGGCGTGTGACCGTCGTCCGCCATGCCGCCCCGCGCCGGGGCGCCGCCTGCGCAGCCCGCGCCGGGGTAGCCGGGCCGTCCGTACGCGCACCCGGCGCCGGGGTGCCGCTGCGCCCACCCGTGCCGCCCTGCGGCACGACTGCCCGCAGCGGCGCGGAGCTGCGTGCGGGCCAGGCCCGGGGTACCTCACTCCCGCGGATGCGGCTTCGCGAGGTCGGGTTACCTGGCGTGTAACACACGGCTCCGCCAGGCGTAACACGGGCGACGCACGCTGAAGGGTATGCACTCCACTGTCACGCCCACGCCCACCCACTGCCCGTACTGCGCCCTGCAGTGCGGAATGGGGCTCGCCCCGGATCCCGCCGCGGCGGGCGGGCTCGCCGTGGTGGAGCGCACGGAGTTCCCGGTGAACCGCGGAGCGCTCTGCGGCAAGGGCCGCACCGCGACCGAGGTGCTCTCCTCCCGCGTGCGTCTGACCGAGCCGCTGATCAGGTCCCGCGCCACGGGCAAGCTCGCGTCGGCCACCTGGGAGGAGGCCCTGGACCGGATCGCCGAGGAGCTGCTGCGGACGCGGGTGGACCATGGCCCGGACGCGTGCGGGGTGTTCGGGGGCGGGGGCCTGACGAACGAGAAGGCGTACAGCCTGGGCAAGTTCGCGCGGGTGGTGCTCGGCACTTCGCAGATCGACTACAACGGTCGGTTCTGCATGTCGTCCGCGGCGGCCGCGCACCAGCGGGCGTTCGGCCTCGACCGGGGGCTTCCGTTCCCGCTCGAGGACATTCCGCGTACCGGGTGCGTGATCCTCGTCGGGTCCAACCTCGCCGAAACCATGCCGCCCGCGCTGCGCTATCTGACGGAACTGCGGGAGAACGGCGGCACGTTGATCGTCATCGACCCGCGCCGGACCAAGACCGCCGAGCAGGCCGATCTGCATCTGGCGCCGCGGCCCGGCACCGATCTGGCCCTGGCGCTCGGTCTGCTGCATCTGGTGGTCGCGGAGGGGCGGACGGACGAGGCGTACATCCAGGAGCGTACGACCGGCTGGGAGGAGGCGCGGGCGGCGGCCATGGCGCACTGGCCGGAGCTCGTGGAGCGGGTCACCGGGGTGTCCGTTCCGGAACTCCGCGAGGCGGTACGGATGTTCTGCGCGCCCGAGCACGCGATGGTGCTCACCGCGCGCGGGCCCGAGCAGCAGGCGAAGGGCACGGACACGGTCGGCGCCTGGATCAATCTGTGCCTCGCCACCGGGCGGGCCGGGCGACCGCTGTCCGGATACGGCTGCCTGACCGGGCAGGGCAACGGCCAGGGCGGACGCGAACACGGGCAGAAGGCCGACCAGTTGCCGGGCTACCGCAAGTTGACGGATCCGGCGGCGCGGGCGCACGTCGCCCAGGTGTGGGGCGTGGACCCGGCGTCGCTTCCGGGGCCCGGGCGGAGCGCGTACGAGCTGCTCGACGCGCTCGGCACCGATGTGCGGGCGCTGCTCCTGATGGGCTCCAACCCGGTCGTGTCGGCGCCGCGCGCCGCGCATGTGGAGGAGCGGCTGCGGTCGCTGGACTTCCTGGCCGTCGCGGACGTGGTGCTCTCGGAGACCGCGGAGCTGGCGGACGTGGTGCTTCCGGTGACCCAGTGGGCGGAGGAGACCGGCACGACGACCAATCTGGAGGGCCGGGTGCTGCTGCGCCGCCGGGCCATCGACCCGCCTCCCGGGGTACGCAGCGACCTGGAGGTACTGCACGGGCTCGCGGACCGGTTCGGCGTGGCGAAGGGGTTCCCGACGGACCCGGAGGAGGTCTTCGAGGAGCTCCGACGCGCCACGGCCGGGGCACCCGCGGACTACTCGGGCATCACGTACCGTCGGCTCGCCGAGGAGAACGGGGTGTTCTGGCCGTGCCCGGAGGGAGCGACTGGCTTGCCAGGGACGGGAGTTGACCACACAGGCAGTACGGCCAATACAGGCAGTACGGGCAGTACAGGCAGTACAGGCAGTACAGGCAGTACGGGCAGTACGGGCAGCACCGTCGGCGCCGTTGGTGCGGGCAGTGAGGACGGCGAGGACGGTGAGGACGCCGCGTTCGACGCGGGGCCGGACGACCCCGCGGGGGACGAGGGCGGTGGCGGGGTGCACCCCGGGACGCCCCGGCTGTTCCTCGACCGGTTCGCCACCGAGGACGGGCGGGCGCGGTTCGTTCCCGTCGTGGACCGGGCCTCGGCCGAGGAGACGGATGCCGAGTACCCGGTGTTCCTGACCACCGGGCGGGTGGTCGCGCAGTACCAGTCGGGTGCGCAGACCCGCCGGGTGGCCGAGCTGAACGCCGCCGCGCCCGGGCCCTTCGTACAACTGCATCCGCAGCTCGCCGAACGGCTCGGTGTGGCCGAGGGCGAGGACGTCGCCGTGGTGTCCCGGCGTGGCCGGGCCGTCGCGCCCGCGCGGATCAGTGCGGGGATCCGGCCGGACACGGTCTTCATGCCGTTCCACTGGCCGGGCGCGGGCCGGGCCAACACACTCACGAACCCCGCGCTCGACCCGGTCTCGAGGATGCCGGAGTTCAAGGTGTGCGCGGTCCGGGTGGAGGCCGCAGGGGCCGCCTAGGTTTCTTTCCCCTACCCCGCCCCTTCCCGAAAGCTGGGGCCCGCGGCGAAGCCGCTGATGGATGCAGCGCCCCCAGGCCCCGTTCATCGCGCAGGGGGGTACCTCCCTGCTCGAACGCAGTTGAGAGCTTGGGGGAGCGCTCGTCCTCAAACGCCGGACGGGCTGATTAGGGCTGCTGTATGAGCCAGTTGTCGCCCGGGATGCGCTTGCCATGAGCCCGAAGGCGGGCCGCGACCCGAGGCGCCGCCACGTACACCCAGGCGCGCACCGGGGTGCCCGCGCGGAGGACGGGGCGGGCGATGCGCTCGTAGTCGTTGTGCGGGTCGCCGGGTGCGTAGTCCTCCAGGCGGTCGAGCTCCGCGAGCAGCGCGGCGTACTGGCCGGGCAGTGCGGTGATCAGCTCGCCGTGGACCGGGCCGTCGCCGGGTGACTCGACGGCGTACGGATAGCCGGGCCCCTCGTAGAGGATGGCGTCCTCGAGCAGGCCGGGCTCCTCGGCGGCCACCCGGCCGCGCAGGAAGAGGGCGTGGTTGTGCTCCCCGGGGCGCAGGGTGCCGTAGACGAAGAAGGGCAGCTGCGGCTCGTCGCTCACGCGGGCCCCTCCGCGGTCTCCTCCGCGGTCTCCTCACGTACCCAGTCCAGATACGCGGCGCTGCCCCGTACCACCGGAGTCGCGATGATCTCCGGGGTGTCGTAGTCGTGGGCCTCGGTGAGCCACCGCTCCAGCTCCGGGAAGCGGGCCTCGGTGGTCTTGAGCAGCACCTGCCACTCCTGGTCCGTCTCGATGGCGCCCGCCCAGCGGTAGACGGAGGTGACCGGGCCGGAGATCTGCGCGCAGGCCGCGAGCCGTGCGTCCACCGCGCCGCGCGCGAGCGCCTCGGCCTTCTCGGCGGCGTCGGTGGTCGTGAGGACGGTCAGTACGACGGGCCCGGGGCGAAGGTCCTGATTCATCTCTCTCCTCGCTGTATCCGTACGTCTGTTACATAACGTCCGGATTTCCGTGATGCATGGTCCCTAGCTTCGATTCTGGTGGCCGACTCCTTGCCGAATCCCCGGCAGTCCCCCGGCAGTCCCCCGGTCGGCCACCACCTCTTTCCGCACCTCGGCTTTCCGTAACTCGGCTTGCCGCTACTGATGACAGGGACGGCGCCGCCATGATCTACCGTTCCCGGCTCGCGCTCGGCGCCGGCCTCGCGGTCACGGCCGCCGTCGTCCTCACCGGCTGCGGCAACCCCAACGGACTGGCCGCGGGCGAGCCCGCGCCCTCCGTCGCGGTGCAGCCGAGCCCCGCCGCGGTGTGGCCGTCGTGGTCGGGCGCGTCACCCGAGTCGCCGGGCGCCGACACCACCGCGCACCAGCCGCCGCCGGAGCCGCTGCCCGCGGCCCTGAAGGTGCCCGAGGGCGGGCTCGGCAAGCTGAAGGTGCGGGACCTCCTGCGCGCCGACAGCCGGATGCGCCCGTACGCCGATCGCCCGCTCATCCACGAGCCGGGCCGCTCCGGCATCCGGCCGCCGAAGCTCGTGGACCTGACCGGCGACGGTGCCGACGAACTCCTCGTCGCGGTGGACACGGAGTCCGGCTCCACCGTCCTTTCCGGCTACCGGGAGCAGAACGGCCGGGTCGTTCCGATCCTTTACGCGCGCGGGAAGCGCGTCGCCATCGAGACCGTGGGCGCCGACCTGGTGCTCCGCAGCCCGTGCGCGAACGGCGCGGAGCAGGCCGTGCGGTACCGCTGGGACGGCTCCCGAATGGTGACGATGAGCGACACCAAGACGTACACCAAGCCGGACGACGCTCCGTCCTCGCCCGCCCCCAAGCCCACCCGTACGTCCGCGCCCAGCGGTACGTCCGCGCCCGCCCGTACGTCCGCGCCCCCGTCCGGACCGGCGGTGGACGACTGATGGGCCGCGCCCCGTTCCGTGGGCGGCCGGTGCTGCCTGCGGGTTTGCCGCGCAGGGCGCGGCGCGCCGTCCACCGGCTCAACGGGCTCGGTCTGCGCTGGAAGATCGCGGCGCTGCTCGCCGCGGGCTGCGCGCTGGTCGCGCTGACCATCGGCCTGCTCATCCACCACGCCCGCTACGAGCAGGTGGGCTCCGCCGCCCGCAAGGAAGCCGTCGCCGAGTTGGTGCGGGTGCGGCAGCTGTACGAGGTGACGGGCCAGGTCGACCAGGACGGCAGCGAGGCCGCCATCGACAGCCCCGACCTGCCCGCACCGCTGCGGCAGGCGGCGCTCGCTGATCGCCGTACGACCTATCTGGACATGGACGCGCCCGAGCCCTCGGTCTGGGCCGCGCGCCCGATCGGCAACCGGGTGCTCTCCGTCCGCACGCCGCTGACCGCACAGCGCAACGATCTGGTCGAGCTGGACAGCCAACTGCTCGCCTGGGGCACCGTGATCGTCGCCCTGGCCGCGCTCGGCGGTGCCGCCCTGGCCAGCCGGGTGAGCCGGGACCTGCGCACGGCCGCGGCCACCGCGCGCCGGATCAGCGACGGTGACCTGGGCGCCCGGATCGACCACCCGCGGCCGCCGCGCACCCGGGACGAGGTGGCCGAACTCGCCGGCGCCGTGGACACCATGGCGGGGAGCCTGCAGCGGCGGATCGAGGCCGAGCAGCGGTTCACGGCGGATGTCGCGCACGAGTTGCGTACGCCGCTGACCGGCCTGCACACCGCCGCCGAACTGCTGCCGCCGGGCCGCCCCACCGAGCTGGTGCGGGACCGGGTTGCCGCGCTGCGCACCCTCACCGAGGACCTGCTCGAAGTGGCCCGGCTCGACGCCCGTATCGAACAGCCCGACCTCGATGTGCACCCGCTGGGGCGCCTGATCGAGGGGATCGTCACCGGCCCCGGCACCCGCACCAGCTCCGAGGCCGAGGCCGGGGCCAACTCCGAGGCCGACGCCAATTCCGAGGCCAACTCCAACACCAACTCCAACACCGACGCCAACACCGACACCGACACCGACACACTCGTACGCACCGACGCCCGCCGTCTCGAGCGGATCCTCGCCAACCTCGTGGCGAACGCCCGTAAGCACGGCTCCGAGCCGATCGAGGTGTACGTCTCCGGGACCTCGGTCACGGTCCGCGACCACGGCCCCGGCTTCCCGGAACAACTCCTGCACGCCGGGCCGCAGCGGTTCCTCACCGGCGCCCGGGAGCGTGGTCAGGGCACCGGGCTCGGCCTGACCATCGCGGTCGGCCAGGCCGAGGTGATCGGCGCCCGGGTCACGCTGCGCAACCTGGAGGAGGGCGGGGCCGAGGCGACAGTGACCCTGCCGGGGGCCTGAACGAATCCGGGCCGGGCCCGTCCTCAACCCCCGTACGGGCGCGCCTCCTTCGCCTCCCGCAGGGCCAGGGCCCACCAGGCCAGCCGGTCCAGGAGCGTGTCGGCGGCCGCGGCCGCGGCTGCCGGGTCCTTGTGGTTGCCGTCGCCGTCGAAGAGCTCACCGGCGTTGTGGAAGGAGACGGTGTCCCGGACCGTCACCGCGTGCAGTTCGGCGAAGACCTGCCGCAGGTGCTCCACGGCGCGCAGGCCGCCGGAGATGCCGCCGTAGGAGACGAACGCCACCGGCTTGGCCTGCCACTCGGCGAAGTGCCAGTCGATGAGGTTCTTCAGCGGGGCCGGGTACGAGTGGTTGTACTCGGGCGTCAGGACCACGAAGGCGTCCGCGGCCGCCAGCTTCGGGGAGATCTCGGCGAGCGCGGCCCGCTCGGCCTCGGACGGGGTGGCGAACAGCGCGGCCGGTGGCGCGGCCGCCCCCAGGTCGACCACGTCCACCTGGAGCCCGGCCCGCTCCCGGACCCGGGACAGGAACCAGTCGGCGACCACGGGCCCGAAGCGGCCCTCCCGGTTGGAACCGACGATCACGGCGACCCGGACGGGCCGCACGGACGTGGACTCGGCGGCGGCACGGTCGGTCCGGGGCGCGTCCAGAACAGCCGTCGCGGAAGCAGTGGCCGCGGAAGCAGTGCTCGTAGCAGCGCCAGTCGTAGAAGCGCCGGTCGTAGAAGCGCCAGTCGTAGAAGCAGCGGTCGAAGAAGCAGCAGTCGTAGAAGTCATGTGCCACAGCCTGATACTTAAACGATGGTTTAAGTCAAGCTATGCTGCGGGACATGACTCAACTCGCCTGGAACGCAAAGGAAGCCACCGTCGGCGAGCTCGCCGAGCGCAGCGGCGTGGCCCCCTCCGCGCTGCGCTTCTACGAGCGCGAGGGGCTGATCACCAGCCGCCGCACCTCCGGCAACCAGCGCCGGTACAGCCGCGAGACGCTGCGCCGGGTCGCCTTCATCCGCACCTCGCAGCGGCTCGGCATCCCGCTCGCGACCATCCGCGAGGTGCTCTCGCTGCTGCCGGACGACCGCACGCCGACGCGCGAGGACTGGGCCCGGATCTCCGAGTGCTGGCGCGAGGACCTGGACCGGCGCATCCGCACCCTCCAGCGGCTCCGCGACCACCTCGATGACTGCATCGGCTGCGGCTGTCTCTCCCTGAGCCACTGCGTCCTGTCCAACCCCGGCGACGAGCTGGCCTCGCACGGCCCGGGCCCGCGCCGCCTCATCGAGGACTGAGCGCGCACGCAGCACGGGCGCGGAGATCCGGTTGCTGCGGTCACCCGTTCACAGGCGTGCCGCGGCACTTCGGGTTCCGGGCCACGGCACTGCGGTGACCTGCTGGAATGCCACTCCCGGGGCACCGGGATGCGCCGTTTCACGGAAGTGCTGAGGTTCCATCAGCAGGCGTGGCGCGGCGAGTGGCATTTACCTCGGTAGCAAGGGCAAGGCCGACGCAGCGGCACATGGGGGTGCCGCGGGCCGCGCTCTCTCGGAGGAACTGACATGCGCACCGCCACCCGCCTGCTGACACGCGCCGCGCTCGGCGTCGCCGTTTCGGTCTGGCCGGCCCTCGGGCCCGTGGCCGGGGGTTCGCTCGCCCACGCCGCGGACCCCACCCCCGACGCCGGGCTGGAGGTGTACCCGGCGAGCGTCACGCCGGGCGGCGAGGTCACGGTGAACACGCTCGCCTGCGGGGCGGACGGCAGCGCGTCCGGGAACGCGAGCGCGGTCGGCGCGGGCACGTTCAAGCTGACGCCCGGCACCCATGAGGAGGTCGTGGTCGGCACGTTCAAGGTGCCGGCGGCCGCCGCGCCCGGGACGTATGCGATCCGGGCGACATGCGACTCGGGCCCGGAGGTCGCCGGCGACCTGGTGGTCACCCTCACGACCTCCGGGAAGCAACAGGTGCCCCCGAAGGGACATGTGAAGACGGGGGTCGGCGGAGCGCTCGGCCCCGACCCCGTACAGACCGCGGCGGGTGTGGCGGCCCTGGCCGCCGCCGCCGCTGGCGGTACCTGGCTCCTGCATCGCCGGGCGAGCGGCGACGGGATCTGACGGACATCCTCCGCTGTCCACCGGTACCGCCGGCCCCGCCCCCTTCGGCCGGTCCACACGGCGCGAGGGGGGACGGGGCGCGGCCCCAGCCCTCAAGGGGACCCCATGCCCGAACAAAGCGGCCGCACCCTCAGCATCGCCATAGGCACCCTCACCACCGTCGCCCTCTGCGTCGGCAGCTGGCTGCTTGCGCTCGGCACCAGCGATCACGCCCCGCCCCAGCCGTCGCGGGCCCAGGCCGCGGAGCGCCCCGCCTCGCACCGTTCCGCCGCGCGGCAGGAGCCCCCGGTCCCCGCGCTGCCCCCGTCGCCGCCCGCCCGGCTGCGGATCGCGTCCCTCGGCGTGGACGCCCCCATGACCGGGCTCAGGCTCCAAGCGGACGGCAGCCTGGAGGCGCCGCCCGCCGAGCGCCGTAACCTCGCCGGTTGGTACGAGGCGGGCACCACGCCGGGCGCGCGCGGCACGGCGATCGTCGCCGGGCACGTCGACAACGCCGAGGGCCCCGCGGTCTTCTACGACCTCGGCGCGCTCCGGAAGGGCCGGGCCATCGAGGTGGACCGGGTGGACGGGCGGACCGCCGTGTTCACCGTGGACGCGGTGGAGGCGTACGACAGCCGCGCCTTCCCGAACGACAAGGTGTACGGCGCGGCGTCGCGCCCCGAGCTGCGGGTGATCACCTGCGGCGGCGGCTTCTCGAACAAGACCGGCTATCTGGGCAACGTGGTGGTTTTCGCCCACCTGACCGCGACCCGCTGATGGCACAGCGGCCAGCGCCCCTCAGGCAGCCTGGAACGCGACCCACTGCTCGTACGCCAGGTTGGCCACGAGCGCGAAGACCACCGTCAGGAGCACCACCCGTACGAAGCCGCTGCCCCGGCTGAGCGCGGTGCGGGCGCCGAGCATGCCGCCCGCGAGGTTGAACACCGCCATGAGGGCGGCCAGCTGCCACAGGACCGTGCCCTGCCAGGCGAAGGTCGCGAGGGCGCCCGCGTTGGTGCAGACGTTGACGATCTTCGCGGTGGCCGAGGCCGCCACCAGGTCGAGGTGGAGCACCGCGGTCAGGGCGAGCACCAGGAAGGTGCCGGTGCCGGGCCCGATCAGGCCGTCGTAGAAGCCGATGCCGAGGCCCGCGAGACCGATCGCCGCGAGCTTGCGGCGTCGCGAGACCGGCCCGGACGCGGGCTCCTGGGTGCCGAAGGACGGCTTGAGGATGACGAAGGCCGCGACACCGAGCAGCACCACCAGGATCACGGGCTTGAGCACCTCGGTGCTCATTCCGGCCGCGAAGAACGCGCCGCCGGTCGACCCGGCGAGCGCCGCGAGCCCGATGCGCACGGCCGTCCGTACGTCCACGGGCGCCTTGCGGGCATACGTCACGGCCGCGCCGGTCGTCCCGACGATGGCCACGGCCTTGTTGGTGCCGAGGGCGTACGCGGCCGGGGTCGAGGAGGGCAGGCCGAGCAGCAGCGCGGGCAGCAGAAGCAGTCCGCCGCCGCCCACCACGGCGTCGATCCAGCCCGCCGCGGCCGCGACGAGGCAGAGCAGAACGACCGTGGTCAGCGCTATGTCGGGCATGATCGCGACCCTACGGAGACGGTGCGTGCTCCGTCCATCGAGTTCGGGCAACGTCACATGCGTGCGGCGTCACGCCCGTACGGAGGTCAAGGGGCCGCCCGGGGCTCGGGGTTGGTGGCCGGGAGCCGGTCCGGGGCGGGCGGGGACGCCGGGTCCACGGTGACCGCGAGCAGCGTGGCGGCGAGCGCGCTGGCGGAGGCGAGTCCCGCGGCGAGTCGGCGGCGGGCCCGGAGCGTGGGGCCCTGGGCGGGGACGGGCTTGCGGTGGCGGGCCATGACGGGGTGCCCCCTCAGAAGGCTCGGACGGCTGGGACGGCTGGGTCGGCTCGGTCGGCGGACGGCTGGGGCGGCTGGGACGGCTCAGAAGGCTCGGTCGGCTCAGAAGGCGAAGTTCTCGGTGTGTATACCTTCTTCGGGGACCCCGGCCCGTACGAGTGCCGTGATCGCCGCGGCCGCCATGCCGGGCGGGCCGCACAGGTAGACGTCGTGCTCGGGCAGGTCGGGGACGAGGTTGCGGAGCGCCTGCGGGGCCAGGGGGTCGAAGGCGGCGGCGGAGGGACCGAGCAGGAAGTGCAGGCCCGCCCCGCGGGACGCGGCGATGGTCTCCAACTCGGCGCGGAGCACGACCTGTTCGGCGCTGCTTGCCCGGTAGAGCAGGGTGAGATCGCCGGGGTCGCCGGGCAGCGTCTCGAAGAGCGCCCGCATCGGGGTGATGCCGACGCCACCGGCGAGCAGCAGCACCTTGCGCTGTCTCCGCTTGTCCGCGGTCAGGGCGCCGAACGGTCCGGTGGCGAGGACCCGGGTGCCGGGCCTGAGGCGGCGGATGCGGCGGGTGTGGTTGCCGCGCACCTTGACGGTGATGCGCAGGGTGTCGTCGCGTACCGGCGCGGAGAGCGAGAACGGCAGCGCCGTGTGCCAGAGCCCGGGCTGGAGGAACCGCCAGCGGAAGAACTGCCCGGGCTGTGCGCGCAGTGCGTCGAGCCCGATGCCCTGCATCACGACGGAGACGACGCCCGGGCCCTCCGCGCGGACGTCGAGGACGCGCAGGCTGTGCCGGAGCGCCTGCCGTACGGGAACCACGAGCCGGTACCAGACGAGCAGTACGGCGACGGTGGCGTGCAGCAGCGCCCACACCCATACGGCGAGCACGCTGCCCGCGATGTCCGGCCCGGCGAGCTGGTGCGCGAAGGCGAGGCCGGTGCCGAGGTAGCTGAGCAGGTGGACGGCGCGCCAGGTCTCGTGCGGGATCCGGCGGCGTACGGCGCGCGCGGAGCTGATGCCGACGGCGGCGAGCAGGGCGGTGCCGAGCGCGGCGGCGGCCAGGCCCGGATAGCCGAGCAGGTCGACGGCGGAGGTCAGCAGGTCGCGGCCGGTGTGGACGGCGTATCCGCACAGGGCGAGTACGGCGTGCGCGACGCAGAGGGAGAGCACCCAGCGGCCGCCGAGCGCGTGCCGCCGCGCGAGCCGGTCGGCGCCGACGCCATGCTCGACGGCGGGGACGCGGGCCATGAGGAAGAGCATCACGAGGACGCCGTATCCGGCGAGCAGCCCGGTGAGGTGCGCGCCGGTGGCGAAGACGGCGTCGAGCCGCGCGGAGTACCGGGCCTGCACCGCCCAGAGCCCGGTGACGGCAGCGCCGCCCGCCGCCAGCGCGGCGCGGAGGGCCCGGGGGTCGATGCGGATCGGCTGGACTGACCGCTGTGGGCAGTCGTTCCGCAGGGCGAGTGGGGTCTCCCCTGCTCGAACGAAGTTGAGAGCTTGGGGAAGGGTGGGCACAGCCCCCGGTGCCGGGTGCGCATCCGGTCGACCTGCGGTGCACCGCTGCTCCAGATACGCGGAGAGCGCAGGGTAGGCAGTGAGTTCGGAGTCGGCGGCTTCGGTTGTCACGCCCGAGAACATAGAGGCTGAGCAGCCCGGAAAATACCTGGTCAGCGGCGTACGCGAGATCCTTAAGGTCCCCTTGAGGAACCCCTCAAGACCGATTAAGCAAGCGGGCCGCCACAAGCACGTCCGTACTCCCCTCACACCCGACCCCCGCCCCCGCTGAGCGCAGCGTTCCGTGCGGGAAACAGTGGTGATGCCACCGGGTAACACCGGCACCGCACGCTGCGGAGCATGGGTTCACAGATCGTGGTGATCGGAGCGGGCACCGCCGGCACCCGGCTCGCGCAGCAGCTCGCGGCGGCCGGGTCGAACGGCGGCGACCGCCCCCGCGTCACGCTCCTCGGCGAGGAGGAGCACGCCCCGTACAACCGCGTGCTGCTCGCCGAGGTGCTCTCCGGGCGTTACGGCCCCGACGTCATCGCGCTCCCCGACCCGGCCGCCGCCCCGGACGGACCGGTCCGCCGGATCCGCGCCCGGGTCAGCCGGATCGACCGCGAGGCCAGGGTCGTGCACTGTGACGACGGCGGCGCCGTCCCGTACGACACGCTCGTCCTGGCGTCCGGCTCGAACCCCGTGCTTCCGCCGCTGCGCGGACTGTTCCACGGGCTGCCCGAGGGCGTGCACGCGTTCCGCACGATGGACGACTGTCTGGCCCTCTCGCGCGAGGTGCGCGAGGGCAGCCGGGCCGTCGTGATCGGCGGCGGGCTGCTCGGCGTCTCGGCGGCCCGTGCCCTCGCCCAGCGCGGCGCCCAGGTGGTCCTCGCCCAGCAGGGCGAGCGCCTCATGGAGCGCCAACTGGACGACCGAGCGAGCGCGTTGGTGCGGGAGCATCTCACCGGACTCGGCGTGGAAGTGCACACCGAGTGCCGGGTCCGAGCCGTGCGCTCCGATAACGACCGCGTCGACCGGGTCAGCCGGGTCGAGCTGGCCGACGGCTACTCGCTCGGCGCCGATCTGGTGGTGCTCGCCTGCGGGGTGCGGCCGCGCACCGGGCTCGCCCGGGACGCGGGACTCGACGTGCGGCGCGGCATCGTCGTCGACGACGAGCTGCGCACCAGCGACCCGCACATCCGGGCCATCGGCGACTGCGCCGAGCACGCGGGCCAGGTGTACGGGCTCGCGACCCCCGCCCTGGAGCAGGCCGACGCCCTGGCCGCGCTCCTGACCGGCCCGGACGCCCCGGGATACACCGGTACCCGCTCTCTGACCCGCCTCACCCTGAACGGCACCGGGCCGCTCGACCTCGCCACCTTCGGCGAGGCCGAGCCGCTCCCCGGCGATGACGTGGTCCGTCTCGCCGACGCCACGCGCGGGACGTACCGCCAAGTCGTCGTACGCGACGACCGTCTGGTCGGCGGCGTCCTGCTCGGCGAGCTCTCCGCCGTCGGAGCGCTCGCCCGGGCCTGGCAGGCCGACGAACCACTGCCTGCGGGCCCGAGCGCCCCGCTGCTCCACCTGCTCACCCACGACGGAGGCTCCTGATGTCCACGACCGCACTTGTGGCGACCGACCCCCGCCCCGCGAACGCCGCACCCGGCTCGCCCACCATCGTCCTCGTCGGCCACGGCATGGTCGGCCAGCGTTTCCTCGAAGCGCTCGCCGAGCGCGGCCTGACCGCCACGCACCGCGTGGTCGTACTGTGCGAGGAGCCGCGTCCGGCGTACGACCGCGTCCAGCTCACCTCGTACTTCTCGGGCCGGACGCCCGAGGACCTGTCGATGACGGACCTGGCGTTCATCGAGAAGCACGGGATCGAGCTGCGCCTCGGCGACCCGGCCGAGACCGTGGACCGCGAGGCGCGCAAGGTGACCGCCCGGTCCGGCCTGACCGTCGACTACGACGTCCTCGTCCTGGCCACCGGCTCCTACCCGTTCGTGCCGCCGGTGCCGGGCAAGGACGCCGAGGGCTGCTTCGTCTACCGCACCATCGAGGACCTGCTCGCGATCGAGGAGTACGCCAAGAACGCCACCACCGGCGCCGTGGTGGGCGGCGGGCTGCTCGGCCTGGAGGCGGCGGGCGCGCTCAAGGGCCTCGGACTGAGCACGCACATCGTGGAGTTCGCGCCCCGCCTGATGCCCGTACAGGTCGACGAGGGCGGCGGTGCCGCACTGCACCGCACCATCACCGACATGGGCCTCACGGTGCACACCGGCACCGGCACCGAGCGGATCGCCGCGGGCGACGACGGCCGGGTCACCGCGATGACGCTGTCCGACGGCTCCGAACTCGCCACCGACATGGTCGTGTTCAGCGCGGGCGTACGCCCCCGCGACCAGCTGGCCCGGGAGTGCGGGCTGCCCGTCGGGCAGCGCGGCGGCATCACGGTCGACGAGCACTGCCGCACCGAGGACCCGGCGGTGTTCGCGATCGGCGAGTGCGCGCAGGCCGTCGACGGCCGGGTGTACGGCCTGGTGGCGCCCGGCTACGAGATGGCGGAGACGGCGGCCGCCGCGATCGCGTCGGGCCCGTCCGCGAACCCCGCCCTGTCGTTCACCGGCGCCGACATGTCGACCAAGCTGAAGCTGCTCGGCGTGGACGTGGCGTCCTTCGGTGACGCGCACGGCACCGCCGAGGGCTGCCTCGACGTCGTGTACGCCGACTCGCGCTCCGGCACGTACAAGAAGCTGGTCGTCGGCGCGGACGGGAAGCTGCTCGGCGGCATCCTGGTCGGCGACGCGGAGGCGTACGGCACACTGCGGCCGCTCACCGGCACCGTGCCGCCCGTCTCCCCGGAGCAGCTGGTGCTTCCGGCGGGCGCGGGCGGCCCGGCGCAGCTCGGCCCGGCCTCGCTGCCCGACGAGGCGGTCATCTGCTCCTGCCACAACGTCACCAAGGGCACCATCCGGGGCGCCGTCACCGAGCACTCCTGCACGACCGTGCCCGAGGTGAAGAAGTGCACCAAGGCCGGTACCGGCTGCGGCAGTTGCGTAAAGGTCCTCGGGCAGCTGGTCACCGCCGAGCTGGAGGCGAGCGGCGTCGAGGTCGACAAGGGCCTGTGCGGCTGCTTCGGACAGACCCGGCAGGAGCTGTACGAGATCGTGCTCGCGCTGCGCATCACGACGTACCGCGAACTGCTCGACACCTACGGCCGCGAGGCGACGCGCGGCAGCGACGGCTGTGAGATCTGCAAGCCCGCGGTCGCCTCGATCATCGCCTCGCTCGCGCCGACCCTGGGCGCGGACGGCTATGTCCTGGACGGCGAGCAGTCGGCGCTGCAGGACACCAACGACCACTTCCTGGCGAACCTCCAGAAGAACGGCTCGTACTCGATCGTGCCGCGGATCCCCGGCGGTGAGATCACCCCGGAGAAGCTGATCGTGATCGGTGAGGTGGCCCGCGACTTCGGGCTCTACACGAAGATCACGGGCGGTCAGCGGATCGATATGTTCGGCGCCCGGGTCGACCAACTGCCGCAGATCTGGGCGAAGCTGGTGGACGCGGGCTTCGAGTCCGGGCACGCGTACGGCAAGGCCCTGCGCACCGTGAAGTCCTGCGTGGGCCAGACCTGGTGCCGCTACGGCGTACAGGACTCGGTGCGGATGGCGATCGACCTGGAGCTGCGGTACCGGGGCCTCAGGGCGCCGCACAAGCTGAAGTCGGCGGTCTCCGGCTGCCAGCGCGAGTGCGCCGAGGCGCAGTCCAAGGACTTCGGCGTGATCGCCACGGCGAACGGCTGGAACCTGTACGTCGGCGGCAACGGCGGCGCGACGCCGCGCCACGCCGACCTGCTCGCCCAGGACCTCTCGGACGCCGAGCTGATCCGCCTGATCGACCGCTTCCTGATGTTCTACATCCGTACCGCCGACCGCCTGGAGCGCACCGCGTCCTGGCTGGAGCGGATCGAGGGCGGTCTGGAGCACGTACGGGACGTGGTGGTGCACGACTCGCTCGGCATCTGCGCCGGCCTTGAGGCCCTGATGGCCGCGCACGTCGCCCACTACCGCGACGAGTGGGCCGAGACCCTCGACGACCCGGAGCGCCTGGCCCGCTTCGTGTCCTTCGTGAACGCGCCCGACGTGCCCGACCCGACCGTGAAGTTCGTCCCCGAGCGCGACCAGATCAAGCCGGACCTGCCGCTCCTGTCGATCGGCAGCCGCCCGCTGGAAGGAACCTCTGTCTGATGACCACGGCAACGCTCACTGGTACTGATGTACTCCAACTCAGCGTCGACGGCGACTGGTTCACCATCTGCCCGCTCGACCGCCTCACCCCCGGCCGGGGCATGGCCGCCCTGCTGCCGGACGGCCGCCAGGTCGCGCTCTTCCGGGACCGGGCGGGCCGCGCTTACGCGATCGACAACCGTGACCCATTCACGGGGGCGGCGGTCCTCTCCCGGGGGCTCATCGGCTCCACGCCCGAGGGCGCCGCATTTGTGGCCTCGCCCCTGCTGAAGCAGCGCTTCGAGCTGGCGACCGGCCGGTGCCTGGACGACGAGACCGAGTCGGTCACGGCGTACGAGGTGCGCGTATCACCCCTAGAAAATCTTGACTGAACGTTCCAGATAGGGCTACGTTCTTCGCGTGGCCAGGACCAAGGAATTCGACCCGGACGCCGCGCTGCAGTCAGCCCTCGAGCTGTTCTGGCAGCGCGGCTACGAGGCGACCTCGATGGCGGACCTCGTCGAGCACCTCGGCATCGGGCGCGCGAGCCTCTACGCGACCTTCGGGAACAAGCACGAGCTGTACCTGAAGGCCCTTGAGCGGTACGCGCAGACACGGAGCCCGGCGACGGTGCGGGAGCTCTCCCAGGCGGGACCCGTACTGCCGGCCCTGCGGGCCATGATCCGGCGCTACGCATCCGAGGCCACCGACGACGCGGTACGCACCAAAGGCTGCCTGATCACCAACTGCGCGGCCGAAGTGGCCGCGCACGACACGGACTCGGCCCGCCGGGTCGAGCTCAGCTGGGAGCACCTGGAGACGGCCATGCACTCCGCGCTCGTCCGGGCGCAGGCGGAGGGCGAACTGGCCGAGGGCCGCGATCCGCTGGCGCTCGCCCGGATGCTGCTCGTCCTGCTGCAGGGCATGCGGGTCGTCGGCAAGGTGTCGGGCGACCCGGCGCGCGTGCGGGACGCGGGCGAGCAGGCGCTCCGGCTGCTCGACTGAGCCGTTCCGCCCACCCGCGGACCTTTCCGGAGAACTCTGCCACCGGCGGCGCTTTTTGCTGCCTCAATATTGGAATGAACGGTCAAGAAAAAGGTTAAGGAGCCCCCTCATGCCCCAGCGCTTCACCGGACGCACCGCCCTCGTCACCGGCGGCGGCACCGGCATCGGCCGCGCCATCGCCCTCGCCCTCGCCGCGGAAGGCGCGGGCGTCGTGGTGGCCGGGCGCACCGAGGCCCCCCTCAAGGAGACGGTCGAGCTGATCGAGGAGCAGGGCGGCACCGCCCTGGCCGTGCCCGCCGACGTCACCCGGTCCGAGGACACCGAGGCCCTGGTCCGCGCGGCGGTCGACCGCTTCGGCTCGCTGGACGTCGCGGTCAACAACGCGGGCGTCTTCCGCGCCGGGGGACCGCTCGCGGAGCTGCCCGAGGCGGACTGGCACACCCAGCTCGACATCAACGTCACCGGCGTCTTCCTCTCCCTGAAGGCCGAGGTCGCCCAGATGCGCGCACAGGCCGGCGGCGGCGCCATCGTCAACGTCTCCTCCGTGCTCGGCGCCCACCTGCGCGTCCCGGGCAAGGCCGCGTACGCCGCGAGCAAGGCCGCCGTCTCCGCCCTGAGCCGCGGCGCCGCCCTCGACCACATCGGCGACGGCGTGCGCATCAACACCGTGAGCCCCGGCGCCTCCGCCACCAGCATGTCCATGCTCCCCGGCGAGACCGAGGCCGAGCGCACGGAGCGGATGCGCTCCGCGGTGCCGGTCGGCCGGGTCTCCACCACCGAGGAGGTCGCCGCCGCCGTGCTCTACCTCGCCTCGGACGACGCCGCCTCCGTGGTCGGCACCGACCTCGTGGTGGACGGCGGAGCCTCCGCCTGACGGGATGCCCCGAGGGTTGACCAGCCCTCCGGACGTACGGTGAGGTGACGCTGCAGTAACCGCCAAGCCGTCCGGAGGGACCCGCCATGACGGGCTGGAACGCGAGCGCCATCCCCGACCAGCACGGCCGCACCGCGGTGGTGACCGGAGCCAACAGCGGCATCGGGTACGTGACCGCCCGCGAACTGGCCCGCCGCGGCGCCCGGGTGGTGCTCGCCTGCCGCAGCGAGGAGCGCGGCCGGGCCGCCGAGTCCCGGATCGCCGCCGAAGTCCCGGGCGCCGACGTCGAGTTCGCCCCGCTCGACCTGGGCGACCTGAAGTCCGTACGGGCCTTCGCGGCGGCGTACGAGGCGCAAGCCCTGGACCTCCTGATCAACAACGCGGGCGTGATGGCGCTGCCGTATGCCCGCACGGCGGACGGCTTCGAGACCCAGTTCGGGGTCAACCACCTCGGGCACTTCGCGCTCACCGGGCTGCTGCTCCCGAAGCTGCTCGCCTCGCCGCGCGCCCGGGTGGTCTCCGTCTCCAGCGGGCTGCACGCGCTCGCGAACATCGACATCGGCGACCTCAACAGCGAGCGCAAGTACCGCCGTTGGATCGCGTACGGCCGTTCCAAGACGGCGAATCTGCTCTTCGTGCACGAGCTGGCGCGCCGCCTCGACGCCGCGGGCGCGAGCGTCGTCGCGGCGGCCGCCCACCCGGGCTACGCGGCCACCAACCTGCAGACGGCGGGGGTGAAGCTGGAGGGCCGCAAGGCCGCCGAGCGGCTCGTCGATCTCTTCAACCGGATCGTCGCCCAGCCCGCCGAGTCCGGCGCCCTGCCCACGCTGTACGCGGCCACGGCGGCCGGGGTGCGCCCCGACTCCTTCACGGGCCCGAGGGTCCAGGGCTGGCGCGGCGCCCCGGCCCCGTCCTGGCGGGCCAAGTGGACCCTGAACGACGTGGCGGGCGAACGCCTCTGGGCGGCGAGCGAACAGCTGACGGGCGTGACGTACGCCTTCGACCGCTGAGGCCGCGGGGAGACCCGAGGACGGCCGCCGGAAGGCCACCAGAGGGCCACCGAAAGGGGCGAAGTCCCCGCGCACCCGGCCGCGACCCGGAGTAGCGTCACCCGTATGAGCGCAGGGAGCACAGGGAGTACAGGCAAGAAGATCACCGAGAAGGTCTCG
Source organism: Streptomyces sp. NPDC002851 (assembly GCF_053591935.1). NCBI lineage: Bacteria > Bacillati > Actinomycetota > Actinomycetes > Kitasatosporales > Streptomycetaceae > Streptomyces > Streptomyces sp. NPDC002851. The sequence goes on from NZ_JBSFUT010000012.1 coordinate 58,837, forward strand.
GCCGCCGCCCTGACGGAGGCCACCGGCAAGGACTGGGTGGGCTGGTTCGCGGTGCTCGACAAGTGGGGCGCGGCCGGGAAGGGCCACACGGAGATCGCCCGCCATCTGCGCGAGGATCACGGCGTCAACGGCTGGCACGCCCAGTCGATCACCGTCGGCTACGAGCAGGAGCGCGGCCTGCGCGAGGTCGGCCAGTCCAGCTCCGGCACCTGGGACGCGAGCGCGAGCAAAACGGTCAGCGCCTCGCCCGAGGCGGTCACCGAGGCCTTCACCGACGAGGCGGTCCGCCGCCGCTGGCTGCCCGACGCCGAGCTGACCGTACGCACCCACCGCCCCGGCACCTCGGTCACGGCGGACTTCGAGGACGCGGCCGGGGGCGGTGGCCGGATCTCGGTGGACCTGACGGCGAAGGGCCCGGAGAAGACCGTGATCGGCTTGGGCCACCACAAGCTGGAGGACGCGGACGCGGTGGCCGCGTACAAGGAGTTCTGGCGCGACCGCCTGACCGTCCTCAAGGCCCTCCTGGAGGCGTAGGCACCCTGGTGGGGGCGTACGGCGCGGCGGTCAGCGCGCGGGCCCGGGACAAAGACGCGGCCAAGGCGTATGTGAAGTGGTTATGGGTCGAACAGACCGCGTACCAGGAGGACTTCGCACTCTCCTACGGTTTCCACATCCCGGCCCGGCTCTCGCTCGCGAAGCGGGCGGGCAAGCTGAAGGAGGGCGCGGCGGCGGACGCGGTGCGCTACGCCACCGACCCACCCCGCTGGTTCTGGCTGTTCGTCGGCCCCTTCGCGCTCGGCCTCGACCTGTTCACCTACGTCCCGCTACGTGGGGCTCGGCAACTACGCGGAGATGCTGCGGGACGGCGCGTTCACCGACAGCCTGGTGACGTTCCTGGTGTTCTCGCTGTTCATCGTGCCCGCGACGTTCGCGCTCTCGCTCGCGCTCGCGCATCGGGCAGGCCCGCTGGTTCGGCCTCGGCCGCAAGGAGGCGTGAGCGGCGATGCGGACGGATGCTGCGGATGCTGCGGATGCTTTCGTACGAGTGGACGCGCCCTGCGCGTGGCCCTCCTGGTGGCCCTGGCCCTGCTCTGCCTCACCCCTCGGACCGGGGGGCACGCGACACGCATACCGCAGTATGCTTAGGTCATGGCTGACACCACGCGCATCACGGTGACGCTCCCCACCGAGCAGGTGGCGGAGCTGAAGAAACTCACGGACAACGTCTCCGGCTACGTGGCCGATGCGGTAGCCCGCCAGATCCGGCACCAGCTGCTCGGCGCCGACCTGCGCGACTACACGGACGAGCACGGAGCCTTCAGTGACGAAGAACTGGCGCAGGCACGAGCGCGGATCTTCGGTACGACACAGGCCACGGACGGCGCGAGCGCCGCGTGAGCGGGCACGTCGAGACCCTTGTCCTGGACAGTGAGGGACTGTCGGCCTGGGTTGCCCAGGACCGGAAGGTCATGGCGATGCTCCAGGTGTTCCACGGGATGGGCTCGGATCTTGTCGTCAGCGCCAACACGATCGTGGAGGTGGGTCACGCCCGGGTGAACCTGCCCCGGCTCAGCTGGGCGCTCTCCCGGGTCAAGGTGGAGCCGGTCACGGAGGCGGCGGCCAAGGGCGCGGCACAGCTGCTCAAGGCGGCCGGGCTGCACGGCCACAAGCACGCGATCGACGCCACCGTCGCGGAAGCGGCGCTACGTCAGCCGGGCCCGGTCGCCATCCTCACCTCGGACGTCGATGACATGACCCGACTGTGTGGCAGCAAGGTCCGGCTGATCGGCCTCTGACCCGCCGTTCCGGGCCTGAACTGCGCCGGGGCACACCGAAGGGGGCGCCCCCGCACAAAGGGCGCCCCCTTCTGAACCGGGACGAGTGCCGGATCGGTGAGGGTCGGGTGACACGACACCGGTCCCGGGGTTCAGGCGGGCCCGCAGGCCCTCATGGCATCGGCTATCGGCTGTCGCTGCCCTTCGACTCCGCCGCCGCCCGGCCCGCCTCGAGCCGCGCCACCGGGATCCGGAACGGCGAGCAGGAGACGTAGTCGAGGCCCACCTCGTGGAAGAAGTGCACCGACTCCGGGTCACCGCCGTGCTCACCGCAGATGCCGAGCTTCAGGTCGGGGCGCGTCTCGCGACCGGCCTTCACGGCATCCCGTACGAGCTTGCCGACGCCGTCCTTGTCGATGGTCTCGAACGGCGACACCCCGAAGATGCCCTTCTCCAGGTACGCGGTGAAGAAGCTCGCCTCCACGTCGTCCCGGGAGAAGCCCCACACGGTCTGCGTGAGGTCGTTCGTGCCGAAGGAGAAGAACTCGGCGGCCTCCGCGATCTGACCGGCGGTCAGCGCGGCCCGGGGCAGCTCGATCATGGTGCCGAGCGCCAGCTTCAGCTCGACACCGGTCTGCTGCTGCACCTCGGCGATGACCTGCTCGGCCTCGTCGCGGACCAGCTCGAGCTCCTGCACCGTACCGACGAGCGGAATCATGATCTCGGCGCGCGGGTCGCCCTTGGCGTTCTTGCGCTCGGCCGCGGCCTCCGCGATGGCCCGTACCTGCATGGTGAACAGGCCCGGGATGACGAGGCCGAGGCGGACGCCGCGCAGACCCAGCATCGGGTTCTGCTCGTGCAGCCGGTGCACGGCCTGGAGCAGGCGCAGGTCGTTCTCGTTGGCGTCCTTGCGGGACTCCGCGAGCGCGACGCGCACCGACAGCTCGGTGATGTCCGGCAGGAACTCGTGCAGCGGCGGGTCGAGCAGGCGGACCGTCACGGGCAGCCCGTCCATCGCCTTGAAGAGCTCGACGAAGTCGGCCTTCTGGAGCGGCAGGAGCTCCTTGAGGGCCTCCTCACGCTCGCCCTCGGTGTCCGCGAGGATCAGCTTCTCGACCATCTCGCGCCGCTCACCGAGGAACATGTGCTCGGTGCGGCACAGGCCGATGCCCTGCGCCCCGAACCGGCGGGCGCGCAGCGCGTCCTCGGCGTTGTCGGCGTTGGCGCGCACGCGCAGGCGGCGGACCCGGTCCGCGTACGACATGATCCGGTGCACGGCGGAGACCAGCTCGTCGGCCTCGTCGGCCCCGGCGTGCATCCGGCCCTCGAAGTGCTCGACGACCGGCGACGGCACGACCGGCACCTCACCGACGTACACCTTGCCGCTGGACCCGTCGATGGAGACGACATCGCCCTCCTCGACCACGACACCGCCGGGCGCGGTCATCCGCCGCCGCTTGGTGTCGACCTCGAGCTCCTCGGCACCGCAGACACAGGTCTTGCCCATGCCGCGCGCGACCACGGCGGCGTGCGAGGTCTTGCCGCCGCGCGAGGTCAGAATGCCCTCGGCCGCGATCATGCCGTCCAGGTCATCGGGGTTGGTCTCGCGGCGGATCAGGATGACCTTCTCGCCGGACCGCGACCACTTGATGGCGGTGTACGAGTCGAAGACCGCCTTGCCGACGGCGGCACCCGGAGAGGCGGCAATACCGCGGGCGATCTTCTCGACGTCCTTCTCGGTCACGGACTCGTCGAAGCGCGGGAACATCAGCTGCGCGAGCTGCGCGCCGTTGACCCGCTGCAGCGCCTCGGCCTCGTCGATCAGGCCCTGGTCGACGAGTTGTGTGGCGATCCGGAAGGCGGCCGCGGCGGTGCGCTTGCCGACCCGGGTCTGGAGCATCCACAGCTGGCCGCGCTCGATGGTGAACTCGATGTCGCAGAGATCCTTGTAGTGCGTCTCCAGGGTCTCCATGATCTGCATGAGCTGGTCGTACGACTTCTTGTCGATCGTCTCGAGCTCCGCGAGCGGCACGGTGTTCCGGATACCGGCGACGACGTCCTCGCCCTGCGCGTTCTGGAGGTAGTCGCCGTACACGCCCTGGTGGCCGGAGGCGGGGTCGCGGGTGAAGGCGACGCCGGTGCCGGAGTCCGGGCCGAGGTTGCCGAAGACCATGGAGCAGATGTTGACGGCCGTGCCCAGGTCGTGCGGGATGCGCTCCTGGCGCCGGTAGAGCTTGGCGCGGTCGCCGTTCCACGAGTCGAAGACCGCGTGGATGGCGAGGTCCATCTGCTCGCGCGGGTCCTGCGGGAAGTCCCGCCCGGCCTCGGTCTTGACGATCTTCTTGAACTTGGTGACGAGCTTCTTCAGCTCGGCGGCGTCCAGGTCGGTGTCGACCGTGACCTTCTTGGCCGCCTTGGCCCGCTCCAGCGCGTCCTCGAAGAGGTCGCCGTCGACGCCGAGGACCGTCTTGCCGAACATCTGGATCAGGCGGCGGTACGAGTCCCACGCGAAGCGCTCGTCGCCGGCCTGCTTGGCCAGGCCCTGCACGGACTTGTCGGAGAGCCCGATGTTGAGGACGGTGTCCATCATGCCGGGCATGGAGAACTTGGCGCCCGAGCGCACGGACACGAGCAGCGGGTCGTCGCCCTGGCCGAGCTTTTTGCCCATCTTCTGCTCGAGGGCGTCGAGGTGCGCACCGACCTCGTCCCGCAGGGCGGCCGGCTCCTCGCCGTTGGCCAGGTACTCCTTGCAGGCCTCGGTGGTGATCGTGAAGCCGGGTGGCACCGGGAGACCGAGGTTGGTCATCTCGGCGAGATTTGCTCCCTTGCCCCCGAGCAGGTCCTTGAGGTCCCTGTTGCCCTCGGTGAAGTCGTAAACGAACTTCTGGCGGTCTACGTGATCCGACACGGGCCTGACTCCTCGGTGCGGCTGCCCTGACGGCGAGGAACATACCCAGATCGAAGGCGTCTGGGTACGTCCACTCAGTGGTCGCACGGCCGTAACCACCCGTCCGCCAGCAGATCAAAAGTGATGGACGCACGGCGTGACCAACCGGTGAACGTTCAGGGCGCGAAGAGCACTACGCCCGTAGACCCGGGTTTGGCGCTCATTCGAGCGTGGACTTAGCCCATTTGCGTTCAAGAAATAAAAGCAAAACCAATGGCACCCAGTGCCAGCGTTGGAAAGATGCAGCCACCCAAGATCCGCTCATCTGAGCGGCACCCCGATCAGGGGTGGCGAGAATCACGCCGCTCCGCGGAGGTCGGTTCCACGATCCGGACGGTGCTTGGGATGCCCTTTACCTGGCATCCAGGCTGGTCGGATCAGCCCCCGGAGGTGTCGAGCTCCGCGTCCTCGCCCACGCCCGCGCAGTCGTACGGGTCGCGGAGCCAGCCGTCCGGCAGGACCACGCGGTTGTTGCCGGAGGTGCGGCCGCGTGGCCCGTCCGCGCCGTCCGGCCACTCCTGGTCGAGGTCGAGCTCGTCGAGCCCGGCGCGCAATTCGGCCAGGGACGAGGTGATCGCGAGGCTCTTGCGCATCTGCGAGCCGACCGCGAAGCCCTTCAGATACCAGGCCACGTGCTTACGGAAGTCGATGACGCCGCGCGCCTCGCCCTCCCGTCTCCCACCACCGCCCTCAACGGTGGCCCTCCGGGCCGCCCCTCCTTCTTCGTACCACTCGCCGAGCAGCGTCGCGTGCCGGACCATCGCGTCCGCGACGACGCGGAGCGTGGGCTGGGCCCGGTCCGGCCGCCCCTCGAAGGCGGCCACCAGGTCCGCGAACAGCCACGGCCGACCGAGGCAGCCGCGCCCGACCACGACTCCGTCGCAGCCCGTCTCGCGCACCATCCGCAGGGCGTCCTCGGCGGACCAGATGTCGCCGTTGCCGAGCACCGGGATCTCGGGGACGTGTTCCCTGAGCCGGGCGATGGCGTCCCAGTCGGCCGTGCCGCCGTAGTGCTGTGCGGTGGTGCGGCCGTGCAGGGCGATGGCGGTGACGCCCTCCTCGACGGCGATCCGGCCCGCGTCCAGATACGTCAGGTGGTCGTCGTCGATGCCCTTGCGCATCTTCATCGTGACCGGCAGGTCCCCGGCCCCGCTCACCGCCTCGCGCAGGATCGCGCGGAGCAGCGGCCGCTTGTACGGGAGCGCGGAGCCGCCGCCCTTGCGGGTCACCTTCGGTACCGGACAGCCGAAGTTCAGGTCGATGTGGTCGGCCAGGTCCTCCTCCGCGATCATGCGGACGGCCTTGCCGACGGTGACCGGGTCGACGCCGTACAGCTGGATCGAGCGCGGGTTCTCCGTCGCGTCGAAGTGGATCAGCTGCATGGTCTTCTCGTTGCGCTCGACCAGCGCCCGCGTCGTGATCATCTCGCTCACGAACAAGCCCTTGCCGCCGGAGAATTCGCGGCAAAGGGTGCGGAACGGCGCGTTCGTGATACCGGCCATGGGGGCGAGCACCACCGGCGGCTGCACCGTGTGCGGACCGATGGCGAGCTGCGGACCGGCAAGGACTCCGGGAGAGGCGGGGGCGAGCGTGGTCATGGCGCCATTGTCCCGTACCCGGCCGAGGGTCCGGTCTCCGCTGTCGCTTCCCACTGTCGCCTCCGACGTGACGTTCTCTCGGTAGTTAGTTAGGCGTACTATTTTGCGCATGTCCGAGCTGGGTACGCCACGTACGCAGAGCGGCCGCCGACGGCTGCTCGTTCTGGCCATCTGCTGCATGAGCCTGCTGATCGTCAGCCTCGACACCACCGTCCTCAACGTCGCGCTGCCGGTCATGCGCAGGGACCTCGACGCCGATGTGGCGGGGATGCAGTGGACCATCGACGCGTACACGCTGGTCCTCGCCTCGCTCCTGATCCTCGCGGGCTCGACCGGCGACCGGATAGGGCGCCGCAAGGTCTTCGCGGCCGGGCTCGTGCTCTTCTCGCTCGGCTCGCTGCTCTGCTCCCTCGCGCCCAACCTGGAATCGCTCGTCGTCTTCCGGGCGCTTCAGGCCGTGGGCGGCTCGATGCTCAACCCGGTCGCGATGTCGATCATCACCAACACCTTTACGGAGCCGCGCGAGCGCGCCCGCGCCATCGGCGTCTGGGGCGGCGTCGTGGGCCTCTCGATGGCGGCCGGGCCGCTGGTCGGCGGGGTGCTCGTCGACACGGTCGGCTGGCGCTCGATCTTCTGGGTCAACCTGCCGGTGGGGCTGCTCGCGCTCGTCCTGACCCTGCGGTACGTCCCCGAGTCCCGCGCCCCGCACCCGCGCCGCCCGGACCCGCTCGGGCAGGTGCTCGTGATGGCGCTGCTCGCCTCGGTGACGTACGCGATCATCGAGGCGCCCGCCGCGGGATGGACCTCGCCCGGGATCCTCGGTTGTGTCGCGGTGGCCGTGGTCGCGCTGCTCGGGCTGCTGTGGCACGAGCCGCGGCGGGCCGAGCCGCTGATCGATCCGCGGTTCTTCCGGAGCGCTCCGTTCAGCGGCGCGACCGTGATCGCGGTGTGCGCCTTCGCGTCGCTGAGCGGATTCCTGTTCCTGTCCACGCTGTATCTCCAGGACGTACGCGGGCTCGACGCGCTGCACGCCGGGGTGTGGATGCTGCCGATGGCCGCGATGACGTTCGTCTGCGCGCCGCTGTCGGGGCGGCTCGTGGGCGGCCGGGGACCGCGGGTGCCGCTGCTCGTCGCCGGGTGCGGGATGACCGCGAGCGGGGTGCTGTTCGCGGCCTTCGATGCGGAGACCGCGAACGGGACGCTGGTGCTCGGCTATGTCCTCTTCGGCCTCGGCTTCGGCTTCGTGAACGCCCCGATCACCGACACCGCCGTGGCCGGGATGCCCCGCGCCCAGGCCGGGGTGGCGGCGGCGGTGGCCTCCACGAGTCGGCAGATCGGCGGCACGCTCGGCGTCGCGGTGATCGGCGCGGTGCTCGCGGCGGGTGTGGGGGACGGCGGGCACACGACCGACCCGGGCCGGTTCGCGGCGGCGGCCACGCCCGCGTACTGGATCATCGTGGGGTGCGGGCTCTGCGTCCTGCTCATCGGGGCCGTGACGAGCGGGAGTTGGGCCAGGCGTACGGCCGTCCGCGCGGCGCGGCGCCTCGGCGGTCAGGGTCGTACGGCCACCGAGGAAGCGGCGCACGCCAAGTCGTAGAGCTTCTCGATCCGCTGCCGCGACTCGTCGTCCGCCGGGGTGTACGTCACCATCCGCGGCCCCTGCTGCGGGCCGAGCCACAGGTCGGTGTGGAACAGGCGGACCAGGCCCACCTCGGCGTTGCGGAACTCCTTGGTCTTGCTGCGGGCGCCGACCACCTCGTGCCGGTCCCAGGCCGCAGAACTCCTGGGACGTCGTCTGTAGCCGGTGGAGCAGCGCCTTCCAGGGGCCCTCGGTCAGATGCCCCGCCATGGCGACGCGGAACTTGGCGGCCATCAGACGGTGCGTCTCGTCCAGCTTCACGATCGAGGACCGCCACTGCTCGTTCGTGAACGACAGGACCATGCAGTTGCGGTCCTCCGGCGGCACTTCCTCCAGGTCGCAGAAGAGCCTGCCGTACGTGCGGTTGTACGCCAGGATGTCGTACCGGCTGTTCTGGATGCAGGCCGGTGACGGCTCCAGCTGGCGGAGCATCTCCCGCAGCGCCGGGGTGATCGAGGTGCAGGTGGCACCCGGCGACGGGTCGGCGGTGCCCGCCAGGTTGAACAGGTGGGCGCGCTCGTTCGGGTCGAGCAGCAGCGCCCGCGCGAGCGCGTCGAGCACCTGCGCGGAGACATGGATGTCGCGGGCCTGCTCCAGCCACGTGTACCAGGTCACGCCCACCGCGGAGAGCTGGGCGACCTCCTCGCGGCGCAGTCCCGGGGTGCGACGGCGGCGGCCGCGGGGCAGGCCCGCCTGCTCCGGGGTGATCCGCTCGCGGCGACTGCGCAGAAAGCTCGCGAGCTCGCTCCTGCGCACGTCCGGTTCCGCCGTCGGCTCGGTCCTCAACGTGCTCATGCCCCCAGGGTGCCGAACGGCCGCGGCGGGTTCCAGGCCGTTACCGGGTAGTGCCAGTACCAGGATAAAGACACTCTGGTACCAGGCTGAGCGGCGGGTGATCGTTGCTGGCGTGAGCGAATCGACCCTACGGACCCAACCCCTTACCGAACCGTCCCCCCGTACCGAATCAGCGGTACGGGTCGTCCACCACGAGCAGGAGCGCACCCCCACCCTCGGGCCGCTCGGGCTCTTCACCGTGCTGCTCGGCGCCGCCCTGCCGCTGATCGACTTCTTCATTGTCAATGTCGCCCTGCCCACCATCGACCACGATCTGGCCGCGGGCCCCGCGATGCTCGAACTGGTCGTCGCGGGCTACGGCGTCACGTACGCCGTGCTGCTCGTGCTCGGCGGGCGGCTCGGCGATCTGGCCGGGCGGCGTCGGCTCTTCCTCGCCGGGATGGCGGCGTTCGGCCTGACCTCGCTCGCCTGCGGCCTCGCGCCGGACGCCTGGACGCTCGTCGGGGCCCGGGTGGCGCAGGGCGCCGCGGCCGCGCTGATGCTGCCGCAGGTGCTCGCCACCATCCAGGCCGCGACGCGGGGCCCGCGCCGGGCCCGGGCGATGGGCCTGTACGGCGCCACGGCCGGGCTCTCCATGGTGGCCGGGCAGATCCTCGGCGGCGTACTCGTGGCCGCCGACGTGTGGGGCACCGGCTGGCGCGCGATCTTCCTGGTGAACGTGCCGGTGGCGGTGCTCGGTCTGATCCTCGCGGCCCGCTCCGTGCCGGAGACCCGCAGCGACCGGCCCGCGCCCGTCGACGTACCGGGCACGCTGCTCCTGGCCCTCACCCTGGTCACGCTGCTCGCGCCGCTGACCGAGGGCCGGGCCGCGGGTTGGCCGCTGTGGACCTGGCTGTCACTCGCCGCCTTCCCGCTCGCGGCGCTCGCGTTCTGCCTGGTCGAGCGGCACGCGGACCGGTCCGGACGGCTCCCGCTCGTGCCGCCGAGTCTGCTGCGCCTGGCCACGCTGCGCCGGGGGCTCGCGCTGATCCTGCCGTTCTCGATCGGCTTCGGCGGCTTCATGTTCGTGATCGCGGTGGCGTTGCAACAGGGGCTGCGCAAGGGCCCGGTCGAGGCGGGCCTCGCCCTGGTGCCGATGGCGGTCGTCTTCTTCTTCGGCTCGCTCGCCGGGCCGCGCCTCACCCGGCGGTACGGCAGCCGGATCGTCACCGCGGGCGGCCTGATCCAGGGTGTGGGCCTGGCCCTGGTCGCGGTGGCGGTGTGGCGGGACTGGTCGGGGCTCGGGGTGCTCGAACTCGCCCCCGGGTTCGCGGTGGCCGGGCTCGGCCAGGCGCTGCAACTGCCGGTGCTCTTCCGGATCGTGCTCTCCGACGTACCGGCGGAGCGGGCGGGCGTGGGCAGCGGGGTCATGATCACGACGCAGCAGTCGGCGCTCGCGCTCGGCGTCGCGACGCTGGGCTCGCTGTTCCTGTCCCTGGTGCCGGGGGCGGGCATGCGGGACGCGCTGGTGGTCACGCTGCTTGTGCAACTGGGGCTGGTCGCGCTGACGGTGCTGCTGAGTGTGCGGTTGCCGCGGAAGGTGGGCTGAGGCCGGGGAACGCGACGGGGCCCGGGGTGTGCTGCCCCGGGCCCCGCTTGCGTGATCGTGCTCGTCGGTTACTTGGACCGCTGCTCGTCGTCGGTGGCGGCGCCCGTACCGGCCTCGGTGTCCGTACCGGTGTCGGTGTCGGTACCGGCCTCGGAGGTCTCCTTGCCCTGGGCCCGCTCGCGCATCTTGCGGAGCAGTTCCTGCTTCTTGTCCTCGGCCGCCTTGCGGTCGTTGGCACGGTCGGCGGCGGCGCCCTGCGCGTAGTCGCGGGACATCTTCGTGCGCTGTCCGCCCACGCCGAGGAGGTTATTGCGGCTCTTGGCCACGGGTTCTCCCATCGCGGTGAAAGAAATTGATTGGCGTACGTCATGAGGGGGCGGGCCTGAAGCCTCGCCGCACTCTCACTCGTAAAGCGGCAGATGAAAGAACATACGGGGACGCTATCGAAGGGCAGGCCGGGACGCACCCGAGTTTTCGGACGTACGCGATCACAGGGGGCGCGGTCGCCCAACCGTCCGACGCGATCGCCCTGTTGATATTGGTCTTGCTGCACACTGGTCGGCGCACGACGCAGCAGCGCCGGCAGCACCGGGAGGCACGGATGCCGTCCATGACCACGAGCAAGGTGAGCCGCTGGGACCAGCACGGCCGCGAACACACGGTCCATGTGCGCAAGTCGGGGGTACAGCGCGCCCTCGTCTGCGAGACCTGCGACTGGCGCCGCAGCGCCCAGTTCCTGCCGTGGCTGAAGGCGGAGGAACATCTGGCAGAGGCTCATCAGGCGACGGTGGATCCGAGCATGTCCCCCGACTCGTAACCCCGTTAGCGCGTGCGCAGTCCGCGCAGGATCAGGTCCACGACCGCGGTGAACTCGTCCTCGATGCCGGGGGCCGACCACTGGGGCGCGTAGGCCGGGTCGTGGAAGCGGGACGTCGCGTCGAAGACCGCCCGGGCCGCACCCTCGGCATCGCCTTCCGCGCCGAGGGGCGTGAACTCGCCCGCGCGTACGCCCTCTTCGATGATCCCGGTCAGCTGGGCGACCAGGTCGCCGATGTGCTCCTCGACCACCGTGCTGCTCTCGTCGAGCAGTACCTCGTACGTGGCGAAGAGCTGCGGGTCGTCCCCCGCCTTGTGCCGCTTGGCGGCGAACAGCGCCGTCAGCCAGTCGCGCAGCTTCCGCTCGGCGCTCCCGGGACCCCCGGGGCCGCCCGCCACCGCCGCCAGGGTCGCCGTCGTACGGTCGAGCCACCGCTTGGTGACCGCCTCGCGCAGCGCGGCCTTGGTACGGAAGTGGCGGTAGACGCTGGCGTGGCTGACGCCGAGCGCGCGGGCCACGTCGACCACCGTCGCCTTGGCCGCACCGTGCCGCCGCAGCACGCCCTCGGTGGCCTCGAGGATGCGTTCCGCGGTCAGGGGTCCGGTGCTCGCCGGTTCGGTCCTTGTCACGCCGGAAACGGTACCGGGAATGCGGAGGGCACCCTGGGGGCGCCCTCCGCATCGTCCTTCCGTATCGCCCCTGCTCAATCCCGAATCGCCGCTGCTCGATCGCCCCTGCTCAGCGCTCGCTGTCCAGGTGCGCCATCTGCGCCGCGGGGTAGCGCTCCCCGGCCGCCGCGCCCGCGGGCACGGCCTGCTCGATGGCGTCGAGGTCGGCCGGGTCGAGCGTGAGGTCGGCGGCGCCGAGTGCCTCGGCGAGCCGGTCGCGGCGGCGCGCGCCGATCAGCGGAACGATGGCCGTGCCGCTCCGCTCCTGCTGTGCGAGCACCCAGGCGATCGCGGTCTGCGCCACGCTCGCGCCCTTCTGCTCCGCGACCTTCCGCAGCGCGTCCACGAGATCCAGGTTGCGCTGGAGGTTCTCGCCCTGGAAGCGCGGGCTCATGCCGCGGAAGTCGCCGGGCGCGAGCTGCCGGTCCCGGGTGAAGTGGCCGCTGATCAGGCCGCGCGAGAGCACCCCGTACGCGGTGACGCCGATGCCGAGTCCGGCCGCGGCGGGCAGGATCTCGTCCTCGATGCCGCGCGAGATCAGCGAGTACTCGATCTGGAGATCCGCGATCGGCGCGACGGCGGCGGCCCGCCGCAGCGTCTCGGCGCCGACCTCGGACAGGCCGATGTGGCGTACGTGACCGGCCTCGACGAGCTCCGCGATGGCGCCGACGGTCTCCTCGATCGGGACGTCCGGGTCGAGCCGGGCGATCCGGTAGATGTCGATGTGGTCGGTGCCCAGGCGCTGGAGCGAGTACGCGGCGAAGTTCTTCACGGCGTTCGGCCGCCCGTCGTACCCGGTGAAGCCGCCCTCCACGGTGCGCAGGGCGCCGAACTTGACGCTGGTGAGCGCCCGTTCACGGGCGGCGCCGGTGGCGGTGCGCAGCGCCTCGTTGATGAGCAGTTCGTTGTGGCCCATGCCGTAGAAGTCGCCGGTGTCGAGCAGCGTGATGCCCGCGTCGAGGGCGGCGTGGATGGTGGCGATGGACTCGGCGCGGTCGGCCTCGCCGTACAGCGCGGACATGCCCATGCAGCCGAGACCGAGGGCGGAGACGGCCGGGCCGGTGGTGCCGAGGGTGGTGGTGCGCATGGATCGCTCCTTGGGCGTGCGGTGCGGATCGGTGTGCCCTCACGGTGCCACATGCGCTGACAGATTTCAAATTCTGTAATCTGTCAGCCACTCCTCAACCCGCCGGACACCCGCCGGACCCGGGCAGCACGAAGGCCCCGGCTCCCCCAAGGGGAACCGGGGCCTTCAGCGACGTACGGGACTCAGCAGCCGATCAGACGCTGCGCGAGATAGCCCTCGATCTGGTCGAGCGAGACGCGCTCCTGCTTCATGGTGTCGCGCTCGCGCACCGTCACCGCGTTGTCGTCCAGGGTGTCGAAGTCGACCGTGACACAGAACGGCGTACCGATCTCGTCCTGGCGACGGTAGCGGCGGCCGATCGCGCCCGCGTCGTCGAACTCGATGTTCCAGTGCTGCCGCAGCGCCGACGCGAGACCCTTGGCCTTCGGGGACAGGTCGGGGTTACGGGAGAGCGGAAGCACCGCGACCTTGACCGGCGAAAGCCGCGGGTCGAGGCGGAGCACGGTGCGCTTCTCCATCTTGCCCTTGGCGTTGGGCGCCTCGTCCTCGATGTACGCGTCGAGCATGAAGGCCAGCATCGCGCGGCCGACACCGGCCGCGGGCTCGATGACGTACGGCGTCCAGCGCTCGCCCGCCTCCTGGTCGAAGTAGGAGAGGTCCTGGCCCGAGGCCTTGGAGTGCGCCGTCAGGTCGAAGTCCGTGCGGTTGGCCACACCCTCGAGCTCGCCCCACTCGGAGCCGCCGAAGCGGAAGCGGTACTCGATGTCAGCGGTGCGCTTGGAGTAGTGGGAGAGCTTCTCCTTCGGGTGGTCGTACCACCGCATGTTCTCCTCGCGCAGACCGAGGCCCGTGTACCAGTTCCAGCGCTGCTCCATCCAGTACTCGTGCCACTTCTCGTCCTCGCCCGGCTTGACGAAGAACTCCATCTCCATCTGCTCGAACTCGCGGGTGCGGAAGATGAAGTTGCCCGGAGTGATCTCGTTCCGGAAGGACTTGCCCATCTGCGCGATGCCGAACGGCGGCTTGCGGCGCGAGGTCTGCTGGACCTGGGCGAAGTTGGTGAAGATGCCCTGCGCGGTCTCGGGGCGCAGGTAGGCGACCGAGGCGGAGTCCATGCTCGGGCCGAGGTGCGTGGAGAGCAGACCCGAGAACTGCTTGGGCTCGGTGAACTGGCCCTTGGTGCCGCAGTGCGGGCAGTTGACCTCGGCGAGCGACTCGGGCAGCCGGCCGTGCTTGGCCTCGAAGGCCTCCTCCAGGTGGTCGGCGCGGAAGCGCTTGTGACAGGAGGTGCACTCGGTGAGCGGGTCCGTGAAGGTGGCGACGTGGCCGGAGGCCTGCCAGACCTCGCTGGCCAGGATCACCGACGAGTCGATACCGACGACGTCCTCACGCGAGGTGACCATGTGGCGCCACCACTGGCGCTTGAGGTTCTCCTTGAGCTCGGTGCCCAGCGGCCCGTAGTCCCAGGCGGCGCGCTGACCGCCGTAGATCTCACTGCAGGGGAAAACGAAGCCACGGCGCTTGCTCAGGCTGACGATGGTGTCGATCTTGTCGGCGGCCACTGTGCTCTCTTCATGACGAATGGACGGACAACTTGTTGCGGCGCGAAGCGCCTCGATGAGGGGCGGCGGTCGGGAGCCGGGTGGGCGAATGGTTCAGGGTACCGGCGCTGCCCACCCCTGGATCAAATCGGTTCGCTGCTCAGCACCGCTCCGACGCTTTGTTGACAATCGTTTCCATCTTTGATGAAAATGACTGTCATGAAAAAGGTACGACGCCGCCTCATATCCACCACCGCCGTCGCAGGAGCCACTGCCCTCGGCCTCATCTCCCTCTCAGCCTGTGGCAGCTCCGACGCCGCGGGCAAGAACGAGTCCGGCAAGCTCGACGTGGTGGCGTCGTTCTATCCGGTGCAGTTCCTCGCCGAGCAGATCGGCGGGAAGCACGTCAACGTCAACACCCTGACCAAGCCCGGGATCGAGCCGCACGACCTGGAGCTCAAGCCGCAGCAGATCGCCGAGATCGGCGAGGCCGATGTGGCGCTCTACCTCAAGACCGTGCAGCCCGCCGTGGACAAGGCCGTCGAGCAGGCCGACACGGAGACCAAGATCGACGCCGGATCCCTCACCAAGCTGGAGAACCACGGCACCGACGGCCACGACCACGGCGGCGAGCACGCCGAAGAGGGCGGCCACGAGGGCGAGGAAGCCCACGGCGACGAGCACGGCCACGAGGGCGAAGAGGCGCACGGCGACGAGCACGCCGAAGAGGGCGCGTCCGCCGGCGACCCGCACGTCTGGCTCGACCCGGTGAAGTACGCCGAGGTCGCCAAGGGCGTCGGCAAGGCCTTCGAGAAGGCCGACCCGGACCACGCCGCGGACTACAAGAAGAACACCGAGGAGCTCGTCGGCAAGCTCGGCGACCTCGACAAGGAGTTCGCGGACGGTCTGAAGAACACCAGGACCAAGACCTTCATCACCACGCACGCCGCCTTCGGCTACCTCGCCGAGCGCTACGGCCTGGAGCAGGAGGGCATCGCGGGCCTCGACCCGCACAGCGAGCCCAGCCCGGCCCGCATGAAGGAGCTGCAGAAGATCGCCAAGACGGACAACGTCTCCACGGTGTTCTTCGAGACCCTCACCAGCGACGAGACCGCCAAGGCCCTCGCCACGGACACCGGCCTGAAGACCGACGTCCTCGACCCGCTCGAGGGCATCACCGACAAGTCCAAGGGCGACGACTACTTCGCGGTCATGAAGGCCAACCTGACGGCCCTCGAAAAGGCGCTCGGCGCCAAGTGAGGGCCGGGACCGACAGCACCGCAGCAATGCAGCAATGCAGCAATGCAGCAACGGAGGCGCGACGCATGAAGTCCGGCAGCGGAACCGGGGCCGACCCCGTCATATCCCTCACGGCGGGCCGGGCCACCCTCGGCGCGCGCCCCGTCCTGCGCGGCGTCGACCTCACCGTCCACCGCGGCGAGGTCGTCGCGCTGCTCGGCGCCAACGGCTCCGGCAAGTCCACCGCCGTACGCGCCGTGGTCGGCCAGGTCCCGCTCGACGACGGCACCCTCGAGCTGTTCGGCACCCCGCTGCGGCGCTTCAAGGACTGGGCCCGTATCGGTTACGTACCGCAGCGCACCACCGCCGCCTCCGGGGTGCCCGCCACCGTCCGCGAGGTCGTCTCCTCCGGCCGTCTCGCCCGTACGAAGCTGGGCCTGCCCGGCAAGGGCGACCGTGCCGCCGTCCGCGCCGCCCTCGACCTGGTCGGCATGGGCGACCGGATCAAGGACTCGGTGAGCGCGCTCTCCGGCGGCCAGCAGCAGCGGGTCCTGATCGCCCGTGGCCTGGCCTCCGAACCCGAGCTGCTGATCATGGACGAGCCGATGGCCGGGGTCGACCTGGCCAACCAGGAGGTCCTCGCCGAGGCGCTGCGCACTCAGGTCGCGAGCGGCACCACGGTCCTGCTCGTGCTGCACGAACTCGGGCCCCTGGAGCCGCTGATCGACCGGGCCGTGGTGCTCCGGGACGGCTGCGTCGTGCACGACGGGCCGCCCCCGCGCGCCGTCGGCCAGCACGCGCTGCCCGGCCACGACCACGTACACCCGCACGCGGCGCACGGCGCCGAGCCGATCCGGACGGGGCTGCTGACCTGATGCTGGAGATCCTGAACTACGCATTCATGCAGCGGGCGCTGCTCGCGGCCACCATGGTCGGCCTGACCGCGCCCGCCATCGGTACGTACCTCGTCCAGCGCCGCCAGGCGATCATGGGCGATGGCATCGGGCACGTGGCGATGACCGGTGTGGCGCTCGGCTTCCTGTTCAACCAGAACCCGGTGTGGATGGCGACGCTCGTCGCGGTGCTCGGCGCCGTCGGCATGGAGTTGGTCCGCTCGCGCGGGAAGACCAGCGGCGACGTGGCGCTCGCGATGCTCTTCTACGGCGGCATGGCGGGCGGTGTCATGATCATCAACCTCTCGCCCGGGAACTCCACGGCGAGTTTCAACACGTACCTCTTCGGCTCGATCTCGACCGTCTCCCCCGAGGACGTCACCGCGATCTGCATCCTCGCCGCCTTCGTCCTCGCCGTGACGGTGGGGCTGCGCCGCCAGCTCTTCGCGGTCTGCCAGGACGAGGAGTTCGCCCGGGTCACCGGGCTTCCGGTGCGGCTGCTCAACCTGCTCATCGCGGTCACCGCCGCGGTCACCGTGACCGTCGCGATGCGCATCGTCGGCCTGCTCCTGGTCAGCGCGATGATGGCGATCCCGGTCGCGGCCGCCCAGCGGGTCACCCGCGGCTTCGTGACCACCCTCGCGCTCGCCATGACCCTGGGCACCGCGGTCTCGCTGACCGGCACGGCGACCACGTTCTACCTGGACGCCCCGTCCGGCGCCGCGATCGTGCTGCTCGCCGTCGCCGTGTTCCTGGTCCTCGCGCTGCTCGCCGCCCCGGTGGCGCGGCGCCGGGCGCGCGGTACGGGGTCCGCGGACAGGGCCGCGGTGGCGGAGTGCACGCTGCCGCCCGCTCCCCGTGAGGTGGTGGACGACGTCAAGGTGTGAGCGATACCGCTGCCGGGCGGTGGCACTCTGGGTACAGGACACCTCAAGGTGACGTAAGGCTTGCCTTACGCACACCGGGCAACCTGGCACAATGGCCCGGCAGCAGATGCGAGGAGGTACCTGTGACAGCGCCCGTACGCGGCCGGTCGACCCGGCAGCGCGCCGCCGTGGCGGCTGCCCTGGACGAAGTGGACGAGTTCCGCAGCGCCCAGGAGCTCCACGACCTGCTCAAGCACAAGGGCGACTCGGTCGGCCTGACCACGGTGTACCGCACCCTGCAGTCGCTCGCCGAGGCCGGCGAGGTCGACGTCCTGCGCACCAGCGACGGCGAGTCCGTCTACCGCCGCTGCTCCACCGGCGAGCACCACCACCACCTCGTCTGCCGCGTCTGCGGCAAGGCCGTCGAGGTCGAGGGCCCCGCCGTGGAGAAGTGGGCGGAGTCGATCGCGGCCGAGCACGGGTTCGTGAATGTGGCGCATACGGTCGAGGTGTTCGGTACCTGTGCGGAGTGCGCGGCGGCCGACAAGTAAGCGCGGATACCAAATGAGCGGGTATACGAAGGGCCCGCACCGTCGTACGGACGGTGCGGGCCCTTCGTAATCACCAGGTCTATGCCTACGCCTGGGAAGCCTCCACCTCATTGGGCAGCGCCCCGCCGAAGCGGCGGTCGCGGGAGGCGTACTCGACGCAGGCCCGCCACAGGTCGCGGCGGTCGAAGTCGGGCCACAGGACGTCCTGGAAGACCATCTCGGCGTAAGCGCTCTGCCAGATCAGGTAGTTGGAGGTGCGCTGCTCGCCGCTCGGGCGCAGGAACAGGTCCACGTCCGGCATGTCCGGGTAGTACAGATACTTCGCGAAGGTCTTCTCGTTCACCTTCGACGGGTCGAGCCGCCCGGACCGCACGTCCTCCGCGAGGGCCTGCGCGGCATCGGCGATCTCGGCGCGGCCGCCGTAGTTCATGCAGAAGTACAGCGTGAGCCGGTCGTTGTCCTTGGTCTGCTCCTGGGCGATCTGGAGCTCCTTGGCGACCGACTTCCACAGCTTGGGCATCCGCCCCACCCAGCGCACCCGCACGCCGAGCTCGTCGAGCTGGTCCCGCGTCTTGCGGATGAAGTCGCGGTTGAAGTTCATCAGGAAGCGCACCTCGTCCGGGGAGCGCTTCCAGTTCTCGGTCGAGAAGGCGTACAGGGAGATGGCCCCGACACCCATCTCGATCGAGCCCTGCAGGACGTCGAGGACCCGCTCGGCGCCGATCTTGTGCCCCTCGGTGCGGGGCAGCCCCCGCTCCTTGGCCCAGCGGCCGTTGCCGTCCATGACGACGGCCACGTGCTTGGGGACGAATTCGCTGGGGAGCTTGGGTGGCGTGGCCCCGGACGGGTGCGGCTCGGGCGTCCTGTACTCGCGGCGCTGCCGTCCCAGAATCCCGCGTCGTGCCATGTGGTTACTCGCTCCCTAACTCTTCTCAGCTCTTCTCGGCTTTTCCCGGCCGATGTCAGCTCTTCGCAGCGCTTCGCAGCGCTCCTCAGCCCTTCTCGACGTATCGCAGCGATCGGAGTCCGCGCTCCAGGTGCCAGTGCAGATACGCCGATACGAGACCGCTGCCCTCCCGCACGTACCGCGGCTCGCACGCGTCCGCCGTCGCCCAGTCGCCGGTGAGCAGCGCGCCGAGCAGGGCGATGGCCTCCGCAGACGGTACGACACTTCCCGGCACCCGGCACTCGCCGCATACGACACCGCCCGCCGCGACCGAAAAGAACCGGTTGGGGCCCGGCATCCCGCACTTCGCGCAGTTCACAAAGCTCGGCGCGTACCCGTTCACGGCGAGCGAGCGCAGCAGAAAGGCGTCGAGAACGAGATTCGGCGCGTGTTCCCCGCGGGCCAGGGTCCGCAGCCCCCCGACGAGCAGCAGATACTGCTGCACCGCGGGCTCCCCCTCGTGATCGGTGAACCGCTCGGCGGTCTCCAGCATCGCGGTGCCCGCGGTATAGCGCGCGTAGTCGCTCACGATTCCGCTACCGTACGCAGCGATCGTCTCACTCTGCGTGCACAACGGCAGCCCGCGGCCGATGAGTTCACTGCCGCGCGCGAAGAACTGCACATCGACATGGGAGAACGGCTCGAGCCGCGCCCCGAATTTGGACTTGGTCCGCCGCACCCCCCGGGCCACCGCCCGCACCCGCCCGTGCCCGCGCGTGAGCAGCGTAATGATGCGATCGGCCTCGCCCAGCTTCTGGGTACGCAGCACGACCCCATCGTCACGGAACAGGCTCATGCGCTCATTGTCCCGCATGGAGGAGGGCACGGCGTAGCTGGCAGTTTCCTGGACGGATCGTGGCCGGGTCCTGCGCGGACCCTGGACGGGTCCTGGACAGATCCTGGGCAGTTCCTTGCTCAAAGGACTTGTATTGAAAGGGAGTTGGCGCAATCGTCGCCCTTGACGCCGCTCCGGGGGGACGGCGGGAGCACCGGATCGATGTCGTATCGACGGGGATAACTCAACGTGCTGCGTGTCCACTTCACCGCCGCGGACCTGGCCCGCACCCGGGTGTCCGAGGGCGCGGATCCACTCTGGGAGATCGTCCTGAGCCTGCACCGGCTACAGGAACGGCGTCCCGACCCGACGCTCGCCGCCTGGCGCAAACACACCGTCGGGCGCGGCCCCGAGCCGCTGCGGATGCTGCTTCCGCTCGTGCCGCCGCGCGGCTACTTCCCGGACTTCCTCACGCCACCGGCGGCCGCGGCCGGAGTGGAGCACGGCTTGGAGGCGGTGATGTCCACGCCGCGGCGCCGTCTGCGGGCCGAGCTCACCACCCTGGCTGCGGACCACGACCTGCCGTCCTGGACCCGCGCCCTGGCGGACGGCGAACCGGCCACGCTCCGCCGCCTCGCCCGCGGCCTGCGCGCGTACCACCACCGCGCCCTCGGCCCCCACTGGCCCCGGATCGGCCGCCGCATCGACGCCGACCGCGCCCTGCGGCTGCACGCCCTGTGGCACGGCGGCGCGGAGGCGATGCTGCGGACGTACGGGCCGGAGATGCGCTGGCAGCCGCCGGTCCTCGAGGTCGACTATCCGGTGGACCGGGAACTCCACCTGGAGGGGCGGGGGTTACTCCTCGTGCCGTCGTACTACTGCCGCGCCCCGGTGGCCTTCGCGGACCCCTCGCTGCCGCCGACCCTCGTCTATCCGGCGAGCGGGGACCTGGTGGAGCGGGCCTACGGGGGTGTGCGGGGAGGTACGCAGGAGGATGCGTACGGTGACGGGTACGAGGGTGTGTACCGGGGTGGGTACGGGGGTGTGTACGGGGGTGTGTACGGGGACGCGTACGGTCGCCGCTCCGAGACGGCCGCGCCACCCGGTGCCCCGCGCCACCTGGCCCCGATACTCGGGCTCACCCGCTCGCCGGGCCCGCCCGCCTAGGGTCTGGCCCTGTCTTCGGCACAGGCCGTCAAACTCCCGCCTACACCCGCGTCACCCGTACCTCCCCACCCTCCTCACCCTCCTCGTCCACCCGAACCGCCCACCGCACCCCGTCCGCCCCCCGCCGCACCCGTACCTGCACGCCCTCCGGCAGGTCGGGAAGGACGGGGTGGACGTCGGTCTCGGCGCGGACCCGGTCGAGCAGGGTCCGCAGCTCGACTGGTTCGGGGAGCGTGCCCAGGTACCAGGCCGTGCCCGCGCCGTACGCGTGCCGGGTCACCGCGGGGCCGCCCTCCGGGAACGGCAGGATCTCCGTCGCGCCCTCCAGGCGGATCTCCTCCCGCCAGGTGCCGTCCGGACGGGGGTCGAACTCCTCCACCGTCAGGCCGAGGAGTTCCCGGAACGGCGCCGGGTAGCCGCCGAGGTGGACCCGGTCGTGCTCGTCGGTGATGCCGGAGAAGTACGTCATGACGAGGGTGCCCCCGTCCCGTACGTACTCCGTCAGGCGCCGGGCCGTCTCCGTGGTGACCGAGTAGAGCGCTGGGACCAGGAGCAGCCGATACGCCGAGTACACCGCCGGGTCGCCGTCGACGGGCAGCACGTCGCAGGCCACCGACGCCTCCCACAGGGGGCGGTGCAGCGCCCGCGCCACGTCGAGGAGCCGCACCTCGGTGCTCGGGTGGGCGTCCTGCTCCAGGGCCCACCAGTTGGGCCAGTCCCACAGCAGGGCCGCGTCCGCGGGCTCCGGGACCGAGCCCAACAGGCCGGGGTGCTCGGCCAGTTCGGCACCGAGCTCCGTGACCTCGCGGAAGATCCGGGTGTCCCGGCCGCCGTGCGGCACCATCGCCGAGTGGAACTTCTCGGCGCCGCCGCGCGACTGCCGCCACTGGAAGAACAGCGCCGAGTCCGCGCCGTGCGCCACCGCCCGCCAGGTGTCCAGACGCATCCGTCCCGGCGGCTTGCGGCCGTTCCTCGGCCGCCAGTTGACCGCGCTCGGGGCCTGTTCGAGAAGGAGCCACGGCTGCCCGCCGCGCAGGCCGCGCATCACGTCGTACGCGAAGGCCGTCTCGTGCGGCGCGGTGGCGTCGTGGGGGTCGGGATAGGAGTCGTACGAGATCACGTCCAGCTCGCGGGCCCAGGCGAACAGGTCGAGGGTCGGGGCGAGCGGCACGAAGTTGGTGGTCACCGGCACGTGCGGGGTGAACCGGTCGAGGACCGCCTTCTCGGCGCGGTAGCAGGCGAGGAACTCGTCGGAGGAGAAGCGCAGATAGTCGAGGCGCTGGGCCGGGTTGCGGAAGGACGGGGCGGTGCGGGGGGTGTGGATCTCCTCGAAGGAGCTGTAGCGCTGGGACCAGAAGTCCGTGGACCAGGCCGCGTTGAGCGCGTCGAGGTCGTCGTCGTAGCGGGTGCGAAGCCACTGCCGGAACGCGGCCGTGGACACCTCGCAGTGGCAGTGCCGGGAGATGTGGCAGCCGAATTCGTTGCCGATGTGCCACAGGGCGAGGGCCGGGTGGTCGGCGTACCGGTGGGCGAGCTGCTCGGTCAGGCGGGTGGCGTAGGCGCGGAACACCGGGCTGGACGGGCACCAGTGCTGGCGCGAGCCGGGGTGCAGCCGGGTGCCGTCCTCCAGAACGGGCAGGGTCTCGGGGTGGCGGTGGGCGAGCCAGGGGGGTGGCGATGCGGTCATGGTGGCGAGGCAGACGGCGATGTTCGCGTCCGCGAGGCGGTCGAGGTGGGGGTCGAGCCAGGTGAAGTCGTAGCTGCCCGGGGCGGGTTCGGCTTTCGCCCAGGAGAAGATGCCGAGGGTGACGAGGTTGACGTGGGCCTCGGCCATGAGGGTGACGTCCTCGGAGTGGACTTCCGGGCCCCACTGTTCGGGGTTGTAGTCGCCGCCGTACCCCGGTGAGTTGAGCCGGTCGTAGAGGTGCTGGAGCCTGTCGCGTTCGGTGGGTTTCATTCCCGATTCCGCCCCTTCCCGTCAGCAGGGGTTGCACCCCTGCACCCCCTTATGTCGCGCTGGACGCGCTCGTCCTCAATAGCCGGACAGACTCCGGTGTGTGCGCGATCCCTTGACCGCACCCACCCCGGCTCCTATGGTCGCGCCACCCGGGACATAGGACGTGGGACCTCTTAATTTGCCACAGTCGTACGGGAGTTGTCGTACGGGACTTGGAGAAGACACCGTGAACGACGTAACCCCTGGGCTGACCGCCCTCCAGCGCCGGTCCTTCCTGAAGTACGCCGGTGCGCTCGGCGCCGCCGCCGGCATCACGACGACCCTCTCGGCCTGCTCGGGCGGGCCCGAATCGACCAACACCGGGGGAGGCGGCGGGGGCGGGCAGGACACGCTCACCGCCGTGATCGGGTACGGCAACGACCAGAGCTGGGACCCGATGCAGACCGCGTCCGCCTTCAGCATGGCGGCCAACCACCACATCTACGAAGGGCTGCTCGACACCGACCCGATCAGCCGCGAGCCCTACCCCGCCCTCGCCACCGCCGTACCCTCCGACCCTCAGGCCACCACCTGGCGGTTCACGCTGAGATCCGGCGCCACCTGGCACGACGGCAAGCCGGTCACGGCCGACGACGTGGTCTTCACCTTCGACCGGATCCTCGACCCGGACGTTCCGTCCCTGGCCAAGAGCTTCATCGAGAGCTGGCTGAAGGAGGCCAAGAAGGTCGACGAGCAGACCGTCGAGCTGGTCCTCAAGTTCCCCTTCCCGGAAGGGCTTCCGCGGCTCACCCTCGCCAAGATCATGCCGAAGCACGTGTTCTCCAAGCCCGGTGCCTGGGAGAAGGCGATCAAGGGTCTCGCGGTCGGTTCGGGCCCGTACCAGATGACCGCGCACCACGCGAAGTCGAATACGACGTTCGCGGCGTACGAGAAGTACAACGGCCCGCGCAGGGCGGCCTTCAAGAAGATGAACTGGCTGTCCATCGTGGACGCCGCCCCACGCGTCGCCAAGATCTCCGGTGCCGACGCGGGCGCGCAGATCGCCGACAACATCCCGTACGCCAACGTCGGCCAGCTGGAGAAGGAGGGCCTGAAGGTCGAGGGCGGGGCGGGGATGAACAACCTGTTCCTGATGTTCAACACCGGCCACAAGCCCTTCGGGGACGTACGCGTGCGGCAGGCGCTGCACTACGCCATCGACACGGACAAGATGATCGAGGCCGCCCTGCGCGGGCACGGCAAGGCGTCCACGTCCTTCCTCGACGAGGGCAATCCGACGTACCGCAAGGCCAAGACGGTCTACGACTACGACCCCGACCGGGCCAAGAAGCTGCTCAAGGACGCCGGGGTCACCGACCTGAAGGTCAACCTCATGGCCGTGAACGTGAGCTGGATCGTGGACTGCCTGCCCACCATCGAGGAGTCCTGGCGGAAGATCGGCGTCGAGACCACCCTCCAACCGCAGGACACCGCGGCCCTGTTCACCAAGCTCGACCAGAAGAAGGACTTCCAGGTCGTCGCGGCCGCGTCCAACCCCAACCAGTTCGGCATCGACGCCGACCTGATCATGCACTACAACTACAGCGCCTCCAACCTGTGGATGCAGTACGCCCGTTGGGCCGAGAACCCGCAGGCCAAGCGGCTGTTCAAGATGATGGACCAGGCGACGCGCGAGCCCGATCCGGCGAAGAAGAAGGAGATGACGCAGGAATACATCGACCTCGTCGCCGAGAATGCGGTGATCTATCCGGTCGTCCACAACGAGCTCATGACCGCCTGGTCCCCGGACCGGCTCACCGGCATCCGCGCCCAGCCCTATCCCGGCATCAACCTGCTGCAGGCGAAACCGGCGAGCTGAGCGGACGGGACAGCAACGGATGGACGGACAGGCTCATCCATGATCGCGATTCTCAGAATCCTGCTCCGGCGCGTCGCCCTGCTCGTGCCGATGCTGCTCGCCATCGTGCTCTTCGTGTTCCTGGTGATGCGGTTCTCGGACATCGACCCGGCGGCGGCGTTCTTCCAGGGCACCAACCCGACGCCGGAGCAGCTGCACCGCTTCCGCGAGGAGAACGGCCTCCTCGACCCGCTGCCGGTGCGCTATGTCGCGTTCGTCGGCGAACTGCTCCAGGGCGATATGGGCATCAGCGTCCTGGAGCGGGCGCCGGTCGTCGACAAGGTCGCGACGGCGCTGCCGCTCACCATGCAACTCACCTTCATGGGCCTGGGGATCGGGGTCGTCCTGTCCCTGGTCTTCGGCATCACCGCGGCCCTCTACCGGGACCGGCTGCCCGATCAGCTCATCCGGGTCGTCTCCCTGACCGGCGTCGCCGCGCCCGGGTTCTGGCTCGCGCTGCTGATGATCCAGTACCTCGCCGTGGAGCTCGGGTGGTTCCCGACGGGCGGGTACGTCAACCCGGCGGACTCCTTCACCGGGTGGCTGAAAACCATGACGCTGCCCGCCTTCTCGCTCTCCCTGCCGATCGCCGCGCAGCTGACCCGGATCGTACGGACAGCGGTCGTGGAGGAGCTCGACAAGGACTACGTGCGCACGGCGATCGGCAGCGGTCTGCCGCCGTTCGTCGTGGTGGGCCGCAATGTGCTGCGTAACGCCCTGATCAACCCGCTGACGGTGCTCGGGCTGCGGGTCGGGTATCTGCTCGGCGGCGCGGTCGTCACGGAGACGATCTTCGCGCTGCCGGGGATGGGGAACCTGATGATCACCGCCGTGAAGAACGGCGACCCGGCGGTGGTCCAGGGCGTAGTGATCACCACGGCGGTCGGCTTCGTCGTCATCAACCTCGTCATCGACATCCTCTACCTCCTGGTCAACCCGCGGCTGAGGAGCGCGCATTGATGCTGCACACGCGTCGGACCCTCGCCGACCGGCTCGCCCGCCCCGGCATCCGCCTGCGCGGGTTCAAGCGGCTGCCCGTCCTCTCCCGCGTCGCCGTCGCCGTACTCGGGGTCATCGTCCTGGTCGCGCTGCTCGCCCCGCTGCTCGCCCCGCACGACCCGCTCGACCAGGCCACCATGGCCGACGGCACCGGGCATCCCTCCGGGGCGCACTGGCTCGGCCAGGACAGCCTCGGCCGGGACATCCTCAGCCGCCTGATGTACGGGGCGCGGCTCTCCCTCCTGATCGGCCTGGGCGCCACGGTCCTCGGTCTGGCCGCGGGTGCGCTGCTCGGCGCGATCGCGGCGACTTCGCGCAAGGCGGTCGACGAGGGCGTGATGCGCTGCCTCGATGTGGTCATGGCGTTCCCGGGGATCGCGCTCGCGGCGGTCCTCGTGGCCGTGTTCGGCGGCGGCATCCCGGTCCTGATCTGCGCGATCGCCTTCCTCTATACGCCGCCGATCGCCCGTGTCGTACGCGCCAACGTGCTTGACCAGTACGGCGAGGACTACGTCACCGCGGAACGGGTCATCGGCGCCCGCACCCCGCACATCGTGCTCAAGCACGTGGCGGTGAACTGCGCGGCGCCGATCCTGGTCTTCTGCACCGTGCAGGTCGCCGAGGCGATCGTCTTCGAGGCCTCGCTCTCCTTCATCGGCGCGGGCGTACGGCCGCCGGACCCGTCCTGGGGCAGCGTCATCGCCGACGGCAAGAACATGGTGCAGATCGGCGGCTGGTGGGCGACGGTCTTCCCGGGCCTGATCATGCTGATCACGGTCCTGTCCTTGAACGTCCTCTCGGAGGGCGTCTCGGACGCGTGGGCGGCACCGGCGGCCCGTGCCGTACCGGCATCCACGGCCAAGAAGGCGTACCGGCAAGACGAGTTGGAGGCACCCGTCACCGGCACCGGTGAGGTGGTCCCCCTGCCCGGCCTGACGGACGCCGCCGCCCGACTGCGCGCCCGCGCCCGCCCACTCCCCGAGGGCCCACCCGTCCTCCAGGTCACCGACCTGGCGATCGGCTTCGCGGACCGGCACCGGGGCACCGACATCGTCGACGGCATCAGCTTCGACGTACGGCCGGGTGAAGTCCTCGGCCTGGTCGGGGAGTCGGGCTGCGGCAAGTCCCTGACCGCCCTGACCGTGATGGGCCTACAGCCGAAGGAGGCCCGCATCCGGGGCTCGGTCGCCTTCGACGGCCGGGAGCTGACCGGGCTTCCGATGCGCTCCCGGCGCGCCCTGCTCGGCCACGACATGGCGATGATCTACCAGGACGCGCTGTCTTCCCTGAACCCGGCGATGACGATCCGCGCCCAGCTCAAACAGGTCGTACGCCGAGGAGGCCACCGCACCCCCGCGGAACTCCTGGAACTGGTCGGCCTGGACCCGGACCGCACCCTGCGCAGCTACCCGCACGAGCTCTCCGGCGGCCAGCGCCAGCGCGTCCTGATCGCGATGGCGCTCTCCCGCTCGCCCAAGCTGATCGTCGCGGACGAACCGACAACAGCTCTGGACGTCACGGTCCAGGCCCAGGTCATCGAGCTGCTGCTCCGCCTGCGCGAGGAGCTGGACTTCGCGCTGATCCTGGTCTCGCACGACCTGGCCCTGGTCGCGGACGTCACGGACCGGGTGGTGGTGATGTACGGCGGCCAGATCGTCGAGACGGGCATCACGGCCGACCTGGTGGCCGCCCCCGCCCACCACTACACGCGCGGCCTGCTCGGCTCGGTCCTGTCCCTGGAGTCGGCCGCCCAACGCCTCACGCAGATCAGGGGCGTGGTCCCGTCCCCCGCGGACTTCCCACCCGGCTGCCGCTTCGCGGACCGCTGCCCGCAGGCGAGCGAGGTATGCCGTACGACGACACCGGAACTGACCGGCGCGGGCCGCACCCACTCGGCGGCCTGCCACCACCCGGCGACGGACCTGACGGTAGCGGCGTCGGGGTCGGCACCGCGGCACAGCACAGCGAAGGGGAGGCGGTGAAGTGACGGCTCTGGTTTCGGTGCGGGACGCGCACGTGGTCCACAAGGCCCGCTCGGGCGGGCTCTTCTCCCGGGACAAGGTGTACGCCCTGACCGGCGCCGACTTCACGGTGGCGGCGGGTGAGACGGTCGGGGTCGTAGGTGAGTCCGGCTGCGGAAAATCCACCCTGGCGAAGGTCCTGGTCGGGGTGGAACGCCCGACATCCGGAACGGTCCGCTTCGGCGAGGCGGACCTGTGGACCATGAGCCGGGCCGAACGTCGCGCCACGGTCGGCGCGGGCACCGGCATGATCTTCCAGGATCCGTCGACGGCCCTGAACCGCCGCATGCCGGTCCGCCGCATCCTCCGGGACCCGCTGGACGTACACAAACGGGGAACCCCGGACGAACGCGAGGACCGGGTAAGGGAGTTGATGACCTTGGTGGGCCTGCCGGAGGTCCTGGCAGAAGCCCTCCCGGCCCAACTGTCGGGCGGCCAACGCCAACGCGTGGCGATCGCCCGGGCCCTGGCCCTGCACCCCCGCTTGGTGGTGGCCGACGAACCCACAAGCGCGCTGGACGTATCGGTCCGTGCCCAAATCCTGAACCTCCTGCTGGACCTGAAGGCCCGCCTGAACCTGTCCCTGGTCTTCATCTCGCACGACATCCAGACGGTACGGAGGATGAGCGACCGGGTGGTGACGATGTACCTGGGCCGCATCGTGGAGGACGCCCCGGCGGACGAGGTCCTGACCGGCTCCCGCCACCCGTACACCAGGGCCCTGTTCTCGGCGACGCCGGGCCTCCTTGACCCGATCGACCCCATCCCGCTGGTCGGCCCGGTCCCGTCCGCCACGCGTCCGCCATCGGGCTGCCCCTTCCGTACAAGATGCTGGAAGGCGGACGCGGAGTGCGCGGCGACGATGCCGGACTTCACGGAGCCGGGGCTGGAGCCGGGGCCGGGCAACGGCTCGGGCCACCGCTTCCGCTGCCACCACCCGGTGGCCGAGACCCAGTCGACCCAAGACCTGCTGACGGAGGCCCGATGACCCTGCCCGCCCCGCTGACCGGCGTGGTGCCGCCCGTGTGCACACCCCTGACCCCGGACGGCGAGGTGGACACCGACTCCCTGGCCCGCCTGGTCGACCACTTGGTGACGGCGGGCGTGGACGCGCTGTTCGTCCTGGGCTCGACCTCGGAGGCGGCGTACCTGCCGGACGCGCACCGGCGCGTCGTCGTGGATACGGTGACGGGCCACGTGGCGGGCCAACTCCCGGTCCTGGCAGGCGTCCTGGACATGACGACGCTACGGGTGCGGGACCACGTCACGGCGGTGACGTCGGCAGGAGCGGACGCGGTAGTGGCAACGGCCCCGTACTACGCACGCACGCACGTGGCGGAAGTGGCCACGCATTTCCGCATGCTCGCCTCGGCGTCCCCCGTCCCGGTCTTCGCGTACGACCAGCCGACCTCGGTCCACACGAAACTGCCCCCGGACCTGATCCTGACCCTGGCGGCGGACGGCACCCTGGCAGGGCTGAAGGACTCGAGCGGCGACGAGGGAGCCTTCCGGGAGGTGGTGGTGACCGCCCGCACGCGCACCGACATCGCGTCCTTCAGCACCCTGACAGGCTCGGAACTGACGGTCGACTCGGCCCTGTCCATGGGCGCCGACGGCGTGGTCCCGGGCCTGGGCAACGTCGACCCGGACGGCTACGTCCGCCTCTACGACGCCTGCCGCACGGGCGACTGGGACCGCGCGAGGATCGAACAGGAACGCCTCTGCGCCCTCTTCGCCATGACACGTGTAGGCAACCCGACCCGCATGGGCGGCTCCTCCTCGGCCCTGGGCGCGTTCAAGGCGGCCCTGCACCTGCGCGGCATCATCGCGTGCCCGGCGACGGCGGTGCCTCAGGTGCCGCTGTCGGCTGAGGAGGTGGCGCGGGTGGAAAAGTACTTGGCGGCGGCGGGCCTGCTCTAGGCCGTGCCGTTGGGCGGCCCTACCCGCCCACCTCCCCGACCGGAATCCGCCGGAACTCGATCGTCTCGTACGTCCCCGAGACACCCGTCTCATACAGGATCCCGACCGTCCGCCGGTCCGGCTGCACCAGATCCGAGTACGCCGCCCTCTGCTCGGACAGCGTGCGAACCTTCGCGAAGGTGCGCCCGGCGTCCCCACTCCGCCAGATCGCCATCGACTGGCGGGCCGTCGGGACGGACGGCCCGGAGAACAGCAACCCGCCACCGCGCCCGGCGAGTTGGAGCACGCTCCCCTGCACTATCGGTACGTCACTCAGCGTGGGCTGCACCTGGTACGGACGGTCGATGGACTCGCCCCCGTCGCTCGCATACGTATCGAGCCGGTTGCCCGCACTCGTCCCGTGCTGATCCCGCGCACTGAAGTACAGCCGCCCATCGGGCAGTTGAGCGGCCATGGACTCGTTGGCGTTGTTCACCCCCTCATACGCGTCCTCCACGAACCCCAGCTCCCAACTACGCCCCCCGTCGTCGCTGTAGATGGCGTGCGCGCCGTAGTACTTGGGCTCCTGCCCGGTGTCCGCCGAACCCTCCGGCGGCGCCACGGAGTGGTTGGACGGCACGACAAGGCGTCCGGCGTGCGGCCCACGGGTCAGAGCAACGGCATGCCCGGGTCCGGTCGCGTACCACCGCCAGTGCGGCAGCTTCACGTCCCCGGTGATCTCCCGCGGCGCCGTAAAGGACCGCCCGTCGTTCCGGCTGCTCTGCACGAACACCCGACGGCTCTGCTCTGCGGTGGCCTCGCCCCGCATTATCTGCGCCTCGGTCACGGCCCCGCTGTTGTACGACGTGACGAGGACGACCCTGCCGGTACGCGGGTCGACGACGGGCGCCGGGTTGCCCCGGGTGTCCCCGCCCCCCGACGCGACGACGCTCAGCGGACCCCAGGTGCAGCCGCCGTCCGTGGAGCGCTTGACGACGACGTCGATGTTCCCGGTATCGCCCGCCCCGCCAACCCGCCCTTCGGCAAAGGCAAGCAGCGTGCCCGTCGGGGTGCGGAGGACGGCGGGAATCCGGTACGTGTCGTACCCGCCGATCCCGGCTCTGTAGGGCACGGACGAGGCACATCTCTTGGATGGGGATAACGGCGCGGCCCCACCCGTCCCTGCCCCCGCGAGAACGGTGAGACCAGCGACGGCGACGCAGACGATGAGGCGGCTCATACGGCTCGGATACAGCATGGGCACTCCCCTGCACCAGGGCGGGACGTAGGACGTCGGATGTCTGGTGAAGGTACTGCGCCCTGAACGACGCGCCAATACTCATGCACTCACGGCATGTTGAAGGTGCAAGGTGGTGCCCGGAGAAACTGACCCTGTCAGGACGGCGTCCGAGCCGCCTCAAGCAGCCGGGCCACCTCGTCCGTGTCGATGCTCAGGGCCCGCCCCACCGTCGTCAGGACCTCCCGCTCCGGAGGCGTGTACGGGCCGTCGGCCAGGGCGATTCGGGCGCCCTGCAAGAGCAACGACTCACGGCCCGGCGGGGCCAGGTGGGGGGCCAGGGGTTCCAGGGCCTCGTGGAGTTCTATGGCCAGGGTGACGCCGGTTGCGTTCTCGGAGGGGGTGCCGGTGGTGTAGCGGAGGCGGCCTGTGTCTGCCTCCAATGCCTTTACCAGGGACGCAAGTTGGTCCTTGGTGCAGTCTGCGAAGCCCGCTGCTCGGACTGTGTCCGCCGCTGTGCGTAGGGCCGTACGGGAGGACGAGGACGTGCTGGATGACGTACCCGACGCCGCCAGGACCGCAAGCGCGACCGTGTGGACCGCGTCGCGAAGCATGGCCGCGAAGCGGACCGTGGTCGGGTGGTCCAAGCAGTCCGTGCCGAACCTCTCCTTGCACGAGGCGCATTCCACCACCGCGGCCGCCGTGCCCCGCGGCAGTACCGGCAGGCCCAGGAGCGTGAAGCGGCGGCGGCCCGTCCTGCGCCGGTAATTGCGGTCGCCGCCGCAGCCGGGGCAGAAGAACTCGCCGTCACCGATGGTGGTCCAGACCGTGCGGACCCCCCAGAGCCGTACCTTTCCGCGCCGCACCCCGCACCTCCGTAACGCATCGGCAACGCCCCGTTGCGCTGCGCTCCACTCCGCCTCCGCTCCCTTTTGAAGCCCTTGGATGCGGAGCCTGCGTTGGCGTGATGTTAGCCACACCAGTGTTGTGACGTCAGCACCTTGGGCCGTAGATGGCCAAGACCAGACCCACCAGCACCCGCCAGCACAGCAAGAGGCCTCGCTCGCCGGCCACCCGGCGAGCGAGGCCCCGGCCGTTCAGGCGTCAGCGGGCCGCGCGGTTCACGGCCGAAATGACCGCCTTCAGGGACGCGCGCGTCGTGTTCGCGTCGATGCCGATGCCCCACAGGACCTTGTCACCGATGGCGCACTCGATGTATGAGGCGGCCTGGGCGGAGGCGCCTTCGCTCATCGTGTGCTCCTGGTAGTCCAGGAGGCGTACGTCGATGCCGATGGCCTGGAGCGCGTCGAAGAAGGCCGAAATCGGGCCATTGCCCGAGCCCGTCAGGACCGTCTCGGCCCCGTCCACGACCGCCTCGACCGTCAGCGTGTCCACGCCGTCCTTGTCCGTCGTGGTCTGGCCGTTGCGCAGCTGGATGCGGCCCCAGGGGTTGGCCGGGTTCGGCAGGTACTCGTCCTCGAAGGTTTCCCAGATCGCGGCCGGGGTGACCTCGCCGCCCTCGGCGTCGGTCTTGGCCTGGATGAGCTTCGAGAACTCGATCTGCATCCGGCGCGGCAGGTCCAGCTTGTGGTCGTTCTGCAGGACGTAGGCGATACCGCCCTTGCCCGACTGCGAATTGACGCGGATGACCGCTTCGTACGAGCGGCCCACGTCCTTCGGGTCGATCGGCAGGTACGGGACCGCCCATTCGATGTCGTCGACCGTCTTGCCCGCCGCCGCGGCGCGGGCCTCCATCGCGTCGAAGCCCTTCTTGATGGCGTCCTGGTGGGAGCCGGAGAAGGCGGTGTAGACGAGGTCACCGGCGTAGGGGTGGCGCGGGTGTACCTCCATCTGGTTGCAGTACTCGTACGTACGACGGATCTCGTCGATGTCCGAGAAGTCGATCTGGGGGTCCACGCCCTGGGAGAACAGGTTCATGCCCAGGGTCACCAGGTCCACGTTGCCGGTGCGCTCGCCCTGGCCGAACAGGCAGCCCTCGACGCGGTCGGCGCCCGCCATGACGGCCAGCTCGGCGGCGGCGACGGCCGTGCCGCGGTCGTTGTGCGGGTGGACCGACAGGCAGATGTGCTCGCGGCGGGACAGGTTGCGGGACATCCACTCGAAGCGGTCCGCGTGCGTGGAGGGGGTCGAGCGCTCCACCGTCGCGGGCAGGTTCAGGATGATCTCGCGGCCGGGGCCGGGCTGCCAGACGTCGCAGACGGCCTCGCAGACCTCCAGGGCGAAGTCCAGCTCGGTGTCCGTGAAGATCTCCGGGCTGTACTGGTAGCCGAAGGTCGTACGGTCGTCGAGCAGCTTCTCCGCGTACTCCATGACCAGGCGCGTGCCGTCCACGGCGATCTGCTTGACTGCGTCGCGGGAGCCACGGAAGACCACCTCGCGCCAGACCGGCGCGGTGGCGTTGTAGAGGTGGACGGTGGCGCGCTTGGCGCCCACCAGGGACTCCACCGTGCGCTCGATCAGCTCCTCGCGGGCCTGCGTCAGGACGGAGATCGTCACATCGTCCGGGATCGCGTTCTCGTCCTCGATGATCGACCGTACGAACTCGAAGTCCGTCTGGCCGGAGGACGGGAAGCCGACCTCGATCTCCTTGTAGCCCATGCGTACGAGCAGGTCGAACATCTCGCGCTTGCGGGCCGGGGACATCGGGTCGATCAGGGCCTGGTTGCCGTCACGCAGGTCGGTGGAGAGCCAGCGCGGCGCGACCGTGATCCGGTTGTTCGGCCAGGTGCGGTCGGGGATGTCCACCTGCTCGTACTGGCCGTACTTGTGGATCCGCATGCCGGAGGGCTGCTGGAAGTGGGCGCCGTTGGTGACGGGCGTGGGATGACCGATCGGTGCAGTCATGATGCGTAGGGCTCCTCATTGGTCCGCTCTGGAAGGCGGCCGACGGGTCGTAGCGCAACACCAAACTCCGCGGGGAGGGGGTCGGCCTACGTCTTACAGGCCCTCGCCGCGGCAGCTAAGGAGAAGCAGCCCGAAACGCATGATGCGGTGCAGCCTAACCGAGGCGGGCGCCGAGCGCGGGTGCGTATCAGTATGCGGGACCGGGCACGATTACGGGCCGGTAACGGCCCAGAGGTGATGAATCCCTCCATTTCATTAATCCTGGTCGCTGGTAGTGACACCCAGATGACGCAGTGCCACCTTCGGAGCATGGCCATCAACACCAGCAACGCATCGCCCTCCGGCCCCGCCGAGGCCCACGACACCCCCGTCTTCTGCGGCATCGTGCCGCCCCACCTCCTCGACCGGCTCGCCCGCTCCGACAACGCGAGGGTCTCCGGGCACGCCCGCCGCACCCTGGAGCGTGACGCCTTCGAGCGCACCCGGCGCGACATGATCATCACCACCGGTGCCGCCACCACCGGCCGGGGCCCGGGAGCCGTGGAGGCCAAGCCGAACCGCACCATCTACGACGCGGAGAACGGGACGGAGCTGCCCGGCACCAAGGTCCGCGGCGAGGGCGACGAGCCCGGCCAGGACGCCACGGTCAACCGCGCCTATGCCGGTCTCGGCACCACCTTCGAGCTGTTCCTGAGCGCCTTCGAGCGCGACTCCATCGACGGCGACGGCCTGCCCCTGATCGCCACCGTGCACTACGACAAGGAGTACGGGAACGCCTTCTGGAACGGCGACCAGATGGTGTTCGGGGACGGCGACGGCGAGATCTTCCGCGACTTCACGCTCTCCGTGGACGTCATCGGCCACGAGCTGACCCACGGCGTCACGCAGCACACGGCGAACTTCACGTACTACGGGCAGTCCGGTGCCCTGAACGAGTCGGTCTCCGATGTCTTCGGCTCGCTGATCAAGCAGTACACGCTCGGCCAGACCGCCGACCAGGCCGACTGGCTGATCGGCGCGGAGCTGTTCACGCCACAGGTCACCGGCGAGGCGCTGCGCTCCATGAAGGCCCCGGGCACGGCGTACGACGACGACGTACTCGGCAAGGACCCGCAGCCCGCCAAGATGGAGGACTACGTACACACGAGCCGCGACAACGGCGGCGTCCACATCAACTCCGGCATCCCGAACCACGCCTTCTATCTGCTCGCCACGGACCTGGGCGGCAGCGCCTGGGAGCGGGCCGGGCAGATCTGGTACGACGTCCTGACCGCGGGCGGGCTCGAAGTCGACTGCACCTTCTCGGACTTCGCGAAGGCGACGGTGGCCAAGACCGTGGAGCGGTACGGCGAGGGCGCGGAGCAGGAGGCCGTCCTGAAGGCCTGGTCCGAGGTCGGGGTGCCCACCGGCTGAGCGCTCGCGCCCCGCACCGGCACGTACTAGACAGGAAGCATGCGCATCGAGGTACGACGCACAGGAGGATTCGCCGGTATCGACCGCTACGCCGAGGTGGACACCTCGGGGCGGCCCGACGCCGACGAGTGGCAGGCCTTGGCGGAGCAGGCAGTCGCCGACGGCCGGGAGACGCCACCGGTCGGGGTGCCGGACGGATTCAGCTACCAGCTCACGGTGGACGACCGCACGGTCTACTGCTCGGATCCGCGCCTTACGGAGGAGCAGCGGCACTTGATCACTCGGGTACTGAAGGAGGGTTCTTGAACGGCCGTTCCTGAGTTCACGGCTGTTCCTGAGTTCAGGGGGCCACGCCTCGCGGCCCGCCCCCTGAACTCCGCGCACACCCGTTGACACCCGTTACCCCGGGTACGGATGATCGCGCGCATGACGGCCACTCCTGCCCGACCTGCCCGCCCCCACCCCCAACTCCCCCGCTTCCCACGGGACTTCCTCTGGGGCGTGGCCACCTCCGCGCACCAGATCGAGGGCGCGGCCGCCGAACGGGGCCGGTCCGTCTGGGACGCCTTCACGGAGGTGCCGGGCCGGGTGAAGGACGGCTCGACCGCGGACGTGGCCTGCGATCACTACCACCGGTACCGCGAGGACGTCGCCCTGATGCGGGGCCTCGGCATCGACGCGTACCGCTTCTCCGTCTCCTGGCCCCGCGTCCAGGCGACCGGCTCAGGACCGGTCAGCGAGCGGGGGCTCGGCTTCTACGACCGGTTGGTGGACGAGCTGCTCACCGCAAGGCTCCGTCCGGTGCCGACGCTCTTCCACTGGGACCTGCCCCTCGCCCTGGAGGAGAACGGCGGCTGGCTGAACCGCGACACCGCGCACCGTTTCGCGGAGTACGCCGCCGTCGTCGCCGAGCGGCTCGGCGACCGGGTCGGCACCTGGATCACCCTCAACGAACCCGCCGAGCACACCCTGTTGGGGCACGCGCTCGGCGAGCACGCCCCGGGCCGCGAGCTCCTCTTCGACGCGCTGCCCGCCGCCCACCATCAGCTCCTCGCCCACGGTCTGGCGGTACGGGCGCTGCGCGCGACCGGCGCGACGGACATCGGGATCGCCAACTCGCACGGCCCGACCTGGGCGGCCTCGGACGACCCGGCGGACACGGCGGCCGCGGACTTCTACGACGTACTCCTGAACCGGCTGTTCTCGGACCCGCTGCTGCTCGGGCGCTACCCGGACGGGATCGGGGAGCTGATGCCCGCGCCCGATCCCGCCGCCGACCTCGAGGTGATCGCCGAGCCGCTCGACTGGTACGGCGTGAACTACTACCAGCCGACGCGGGTGGGGGCGCCGACGACGGACGGTGCCACGGAGTTCTCGGGCGTGCGGCTCCCGCCCGAACTGCCCTTCGCGCCGCGCGAGATCGACGGGTATCCGCGCACGGACTTCGGCTGGCCGGTGGTGCCGGAGGCGTTCACGGAGCTGCTCACGCACTTCAAGGAGCGGTACGGCGACCGGCTCCCGCCGCTGATCGTCACCGAGAACGGCTGCTCGTACGACGGGCTCGACGACCAGGACCGGATCGCGTTCCTCGACGGGCATCTGCGGGCCCTGCACACGGCGATGAGCACGAGCGGCGTCGCGGTGCGCGGCTATTTCGTCTGGTCGCTGCTCGACAACTTCGAGTGGGCGGAGGGGTACGCCCAGCGTTTCGGGCTCGTGCACGTCGACTTCGAGACGCTGGAACGTACGCCCAAAGCCTCGTACGCCTGGCTGCGTGAAGCGCTGCGCGCGCAGGCGCGGGGGTGAGCGCGCTCGCGGAGCCCACCATCCAGGTCGGCCGCTCCTGGACCTTCTCGCTCTGCCTCGCCAACGGGGCGGTGTGGGTGGGCTGGTACGGCCCGTTGCAGATCCTGCTCGCCCTGCAGGCGGACGGGCTCGCCCCGGACGGGGTGGCCAAGGAGACGGTGCTTGCCTGGGTGACGGGCGCGGGCGCCGTGGTCTCGCTGGTCGCCAATCCGCTCTTCGGGGCCCTCTCGGACCGTACGACCTCGCGCTTCGGGCGGCGTACGCCCTGGATCGCGGCCGGAACCGCGGGCGGTGCGGCGGCGCTGCTTCTCACCTCGGCGGCAGGTTCGGTGTGGGCCCTGGCGGCCGCCTGGTGTCTGGTGCAGCTCACGCTGAACGCCGCGTTCGCCGCCGTGACGGCGGCCGTCCCGGACCGGGTGCCGCGGCTCCAACGCGGCGCCGTGGGCGGCTGGTTGGGCGCGGCGCAGCTGCTCGGCGTGGTGGCGGGCACGGGGCTCGCGACGTTGGCGGGCGGGGTCGGGGCGGGGTATGCGGCGTGCGCGGCGTTCACGGTGCTCGGCGTGGCGCCGTATCTGCTCGGCCACCGGGATCTGCGGCTGACGACCCGGCCGCCCTTCACATGGCGCGGCTTCCTGGCCGGGTTCTGGCTGAGCCCGCGCCGCTACCCGGACTTCGGCTGGGCCTGGCTGACCCGCTTCCTGATCAACCTCGGCAACTCCGTGGTGCTGCTCTATCTCCTGTACTACCTGCGGGACGGGCTGCGGCTCACCGACCCGGAGGGCGGGGTGCTCGTGCTCACCGCGGTCAACGGGGCGACGCTGCTTGCCACGGTGGTGGTCGGCGGCGTCTGGTCGGACCGGGTGGGGCGGCGCAAGCCGTTCGTGGTGTGGTCGGGGGTCCTTATGGCGGCGGCGACGGGGCTGCTGGCCGTGTGGCAGACCTGGACCGGCGCGATCGTGGCGGCGGCGCTGCTCGGCCTGGCCTTCGGGGTGTTCACGTCGGTCGACTTCGCCCTGATGACGGACGTCCTGCCGAAGGCCCTGGACCGCGGCAAGGACCTCGGCGTCATCAACATCGCCAACTCCCTGCCCCAGGTGGCCGCCCCGGCCCTGGCCGCCCCGATCGTGACGCACTTGGGCGGCTACCGGGTGCTGTATCTGGTGGCGGCGGGGGTGGGGCTTGCGGGGGCGGTGCTGGTGGGCCGGATTCGCGGGGTGGAGTAACCGATTCTGCCCGGGTGGGTCAGAACCCGAGCCGCCGCAGCTGCTTGGGATCCCGCTGCCAGTCCTTGGCCACCTTCACGTGCAGGTCGAGGAAGACCGGCGTACCGAGCAGCGCCTCGATGTGCTTGCGGGACTTCATGCCGACCTCCTTGAGCCGCTTGCCCTTGGGGCCGATGATGATGCCCTTCTGGCTGGGCCGCTCGATGTAGACGAACGCGTGGATGTCGAGCAGCGGCTTGTCCGCCGGACGGTCCTCGCGCGGCAGCATCTCCTCCACCACCACGGCGATGGAGTGCGGCAGCTCGTCCCGTACGCCTTCGAGCGCGGCCTCACGGATCAGCTCGGCCACCATGACCTGCTCGGGCTCGTCCGTGAGGTGGCCCTCCGGGTAGAGCTCGGGGCCCTTGGGAAGGAGCGGCACGATCAGGTCGGCGAGCAGCTCCACCTGCTTGTCGCCAACCGCCGAGACCGGCACGATCTCCGCCCACTCGATGCCGAGCTCCTTGCCGAGCTGGTCGATGGCGATCAGTTGCTCGGCCAGGGTCTTACCGTCGACCAGGTCCGTCTTGGTGACGATCGCGACCTTCGGGGTCTTCTTGATCCCGGCGAGCTCCTTGGCGATAAAGCGGTCGCCGGGCCCGAGCTTCTCGTTCGCGGGCAGGCAGAAGCCGATCACGTCGACCTCGGCCCAGGTGGTGCGTACGACGTCGTTGAGCCGCTCGCCGAGGAGGGTGCGCGGCTTGTGCAGGCCGGGGGTGTCGACCAGGACGAGCTGGGCGTCGGGGCGGTGCACGACGCCGCGGACCGTGTGCCGGGTGGTCTGCGGCTTCTTGGAGGTGATGGCGACCTTCGTCCCCACGAGGGCGTTGGTCAGGGTCGACTTGCCCGCGTTCGGCCGGCCGACGAAGCAGGCGAAGCCCGCGCGGTGCCCGTCGGTCCCGGGCTCGGGCTGCGAGGGCTGCGTCGAGGAAGGTGCGCTCATGGGCCCCATTGTCCCCGATGCGGCAGGCAGCACCGACCAGGGCCGTCCCGCACCGGGACAGCCCTGGCGTACGTATGCCCTCGGCTCAGTCGGATCGGCTCAGTCGAAGACGAACGGCCCCGGCGCAAGCGCCTCGGTGGACTCACAGGTCACCGTGATGCCCTGGACGACCAGGGTGAGCGAGCCGGGGTGGTCGAGCGAGTCCCCGGACGCGACGGTCCCGGTCAGCGGACCGGAGTCGACGCCGCCGCCCGCCTCCATGGCCGGGTTGCTGCTGCCGGTGAACTCGGCGGTGCCGCCGCCGGCCTTCGTCATGGTCAGCGTGGACTGCACGGAGTTCGCCTCGACGGCCACCGGCGTGGTGATCTCGTCCGAAGTGACGGTGATGGTGGCGGTGGTGCCGTCCTGGGTGGCGGTCAGCGTGACCTTGCCGCCGCCGTAGACGCCGCAGTCGGCCTGGGTGGT
This sequence comes from Streptomyces sp. NPDC002851, assembly GCF_053591935.1. Lineage (NCBI taxonomy): Bacteria > Bacillati > Actinomycetota > Actinomycetes > Kitasatosporales > Streptomycetaceae > Streptomyces > Streptomyces sp. NPDC002851. Next base: position 98,493 of record NZ_JBSFUT010000012.1, read on the forward strand.
GGCCGTGCCCGGCTCCACGGCCGCGGCGGACGGGGCGAAGGCCAGGCCGGCCACGGCGAGGGCACCCGCGGCGACGGCGGTGCCGAGCCTTAATCGACTGGTTCTGGTGCGCTTCATGGTTCACCTTCCCGTTGGTGGGGGCTCAGGTCAGGTGCGGAAGAGCTCGGTCCATTTACGCGTGGGTAACCAGAGATTGCAAGACGAAGTTCGTTGATTTTTCTAGGAACTTGAGCGATTTCGTCGGCCCTGGAGCGGCCGTGGATCGGCTGCGAAGACGTGGTTGAGGCGGGCGGGATACCGCCGTCAGCCCGCCGACACCGTCGCGGTCACGGTGCCGTCCGGCCCCGCGAGCAGCACCGGCGTACCGGCTCCGCCCAGATCGCGCACCGCCGCGCGGTCCTCGTCCGGCACCGCGCCCGCCTCGCTCACCACGGCCGCCGCCTCCAGGGACTTGGCGCCGCTGGCCACGGCCATGGCTACGGCGGTCCGCAGCGCGCTCAGGCGCAGCGAGTCGAGCTCCACGGTGCCGGCGACATAGGTGCGACCCGTCTCGTCGCGCACGGCGGCGCCCTCGGGCACACCGTTGCGGGCCCGGGCGGAGCGGGCCAGGGTGACGATCTTGCGGTCCTCGGGGTCGAGCTGGGTGCTTTCGGTCATGCCCCGAGCATACGAAGACGTCCTCAGCTCCCCGGTCCCGCCCCGTGTTTACGCCCCCTGTGACGCCCGCTGTGACGCCCGCTGTGACGCCCGCTCCAGGATCCGGGCCGCCACCGCGGGCGAGTCCACCAGAGGGTGCAGGGCGAGGGCGCGCAGGGCCGCCTCGCGGTCCTTGAACAGGGCCGCGTCGACCGTCGCCCGCTCCACCGCCTTCAGCTGGAGCATCAGACCGAGCTCGGCCTCGCCGAGGGGTGCGCAGGGCAGCGGCCGGGCCCCGGAGGCGTCCACCTCGCAGACCGTCTCGATGATCGCGTCATCCGGCAGCGCGGGGACCGTACCGCGATTGCGTACGTTGAGAATCAGCCGCGTACGAGAGTCGGACCGGGAACCGGAGCCTGACCCTGACCCGGAACCGGACCCGGAACCAGCCTCGGAGCCGCCGGAGGCGATCGCCCGCATCAGCGCAAGCGCCACCCGGTCGTACCCGCCGCCGTCCAGGTCGCAGCTGTCCCGCTGCCAGCCGCCCGTCGCCGCGCGGCTCTCGGCCATATACGTCTCCTCACGCTCCCGGCGGGTGCGCTCCCACAGCTCGTACGCGCGGCCGGGCTCGGCGGCGGCGCGGGCGAAGAAGCCGCCCTGCTGATCGTCGAGGAACTCGCCGCGCGTCTGCTCGGCTTCCCGTACCGCGGCGAGGGTCTCGCGGCGGAAGTAGTAGTAGTGCAGGTACTCGTTGGGCAGCGAGCCCAGGGCGCGCAGCCAGGTGGCGCCGAAGAGGCGGCCCTCCTCGAAGGAGCCGAGTGCCGCGTCATCCGCGAGCAGGGCGGGCAGCAGCTCGCGGCCGTCCGGGGCGGTGAGGCGGCGCAGCCAGCCGAGGTGGTTGAGCCCGACGTAGTCGTACGTCACCGAATCCGGGTCCGCCCCAACAGCGCGGGCCGCACGCCGCACCAGGCCCACCGGGGAGTCGCAGATGCCGATGACCCGGTCACCGAGGACCGAGGCCATCGCCTCGGTCACCATGCCCGCGGGGTTGGTGAAGTTGATGACCCAGGCGTCCGGCGCCACGGCCGCGACCCGCTCGGCGATGCGCAGCGCCACCGGGATGGTCCGCAGGCCGTACAGCACGCCGCCCGCGCCGACGGTCTCCTGGCCGAGCACGCCCTCGGCGAGCGGCACGCGCTCGTCCTTGACCCGGCCCGCGGTGCCGCCGACCCGGATCGCGGAGAACACGAAGTCCGCGCCGCGCAGCGCGTCGTCGAGGTCGCGGGCGACCCGTACGGCGGGGGCGCGCTCCGTGGCCCCCGGCATCCCGGCGATCACCTCACGGACGACGCCGAGCCGCGCCGCATCGGTGTCGTACAGGGTGAGCTCGGAGACCTCGCTGCCCACCAGGGCGCCGTACACAAGTGGCACCCGGAATCCGCCGCCACCGAGAATCGTCAGCCTCATGCGCCGGAAGCTACCCGAACCCGTCGGGGCGTTTCTTACGCATCACGGATCCGTACCGTCGGACAGGCTCGCTGATCGCGCTGAACGCGCTCGTCCTCAAGCGCCGGACGGGCTTGTTCTGGAACCCACACCGTGCGCGCCCGTACCGTGCTACGACCACGACCCCAGGGGCGCATCCGAAACTTCGGGCACACTGGCCTGACCTGCACGCACCATGTACGGGAGCGCACGATGTACGGGGAGCGCACGGTGGATACACACTCGGCACAGAGCACGACGGGACGGGACCACGCGCACTGGCTCGACCCGCTCGCCGGGCTGCGCACGCCGCAGGACCCGCCCTGTGACGTGTACCTCACCGGCGCGGTCTTCCTCGACCTCGTCTTCACCGGCCTGGACTGCGCGCCCGTGCGCGGCACCGAGTCCTGGGCCCGCGGCATGGGCTCGAGCCCCGGCGGCGTGGCCAATATGGCGACGGCCCTGGCCCGGCTCGGCCTGCGCACCTCGCTCGCGGCGGCCTTCGGCGACGACCACTACGGGGAGTACTGCTGGGACGCCCTGGAGCTGGGTGAGGGCATCGACCTGTCGGCCTCACGCCGGGTGCCCGGCTGGCACTCGCCGGTGACCGTCTCGATGGCGTACGAGGGCGAGCGCACGATGGTCTCGCACGGTCACGAGGCCCCGCCGGAGGAGCCCGCCCCCGACTGCCCGCCGCGCTCGCGTGCCGCGGTCGCCGCGCTCGCCCCGGGGACGCGCGCGGAGTGGATCGCGCAGGCGGCGGCCAAGGGCACCCGGATCTTCGCGGACGTGGGCTGGGACGACACCGGCCGCTGGGACCTGGCGGGCCTGGCCGACCTGGAGCACTGCGAGGCGTTCCTGCCGAACGCCGAGGAGGCCATGCGCTACACCGGTACGCAGTGCCCGCGCGCGGCCGCCCACGCCCTCACCGAGCGGGTGCCGCTCGCCGTGGTGACCCTGGGCGCGGAGGGCGCGTACGCGGTGGACGGGCGGACCGGCGAGACCGCGGAGGTCCCGGCGATCGAGGTGGAGGCCCTGGACCCGACCGGGGCGGGGGACGTCTTCGTCGCGGGCTTCGTCACGGGCACCCTGGCCGGGTGGCCGCTCGCCGACCGGCTCGCCTTCGCGGGGCTCACGGCGGCCCTGTCGGTGCAGGAGTTCGGCGGGTCCCTGTCGGCGCCGGGCTGGTCGGAGATCGCCGCGTGGTGGCGCGAGGTGCGCACCATGCCGGGCCAGGACCCCGCGGCCCTGCGCCGCTACGCCTTCCTCGCGGACCTGGTCCCGGCGTCCCCACGCCCGTGGCCGCTGCGCCGGGCGGTACCGACGATCGGCTTCGGCAGCCTCTGACCCTTCGCCTCTGAGCCTTCGAAAAAGCTGTCGGAGTTGTCAGTGCACCGTCGTACCCTGGCAGTGCAAGCTTCCGTCGAGCGGACCAGCAGGCCCAGAGGAGGATGAGCAGGCCAGAGAGCCGGCCCATGACTCAGACATCCACAGCTCAGACCCCCGTGCAGGGGGAGGCGCGAGCCCAATTCACCGTTCCCGCCAAGCACCCGATGGTGACGGTCCTCGGCTCCGGTGACGCTCTGCTGCGCGTCATTGAGAGGGCGTTCCCGGCGGTCGACATCCATGTCAGGGGCAATGAGATCAGCGCCGTCGGCGACGCGGCGGAAGTCGCTCTCGTCCAGCGCCTGTTCGACGAGATGATGCTGGTGCTCCGCACCGGACAGCCGATGACGGAGGACGCAGTGGAACGCTCGATCGCCATGCTCCGGGCCGACGCGGACGGCGAGGGCGCGCAGGAGACCCCGGCCGAGGTGCTCACGCAGAACATCCTGTCGAACCGCGGCCGCACCATCCGCCCCAAGACGCTCAACCAGAAGCGGTACGTCGACGCCATCGACAAGCACACCATCGTCTTCGGCATCGGCCCCGCCGGTACCGGCAAGACGTATCTGGCGATGGCCAAGGCCGTGCAGGCGCTCCAGTCCAAGCAGGTCAACCGGATCATCCTGACCCGCCCCGCGGTCGAGGCCGGTGAGCGGCTCGGCTTCCTGCCCGGCACGCTCTACGAGAAGATCGACCCGTATCTGCGACCGCTCTACGACGCGCTGCACGACATGCTCGACCCGGATTCCATCCCGCGCCTGATGGCCGCGGGCACGATCGAGGTCGCGCCGCTCGCGTACATGCGTGGCCGGACGCTCAATGACGCGTTCATCATCCTGGACGAGGCGCAGAACACGAACCCCGAGCAGATGAAGATGTTCCTGACCCGCCTCGGCTTCGACTCGAAGGTCGTGGTCACGGGCGACATCACCCAGGTCGACCTGCCCGGCGGCACCAAGTCCGGCCTCCGTCAGGTGCGGGACATCCTGGAGGGCGTCCCGGACGTGCACTTCTCCATGCTCACGTCGCACGACGTCGTACGGCACAAGCTCGTCGGCCGTATCGTCGACGCGTACCAGAAGTACGACGACGCGAACGGCACCGAGAACGGCTCGTCCCAGAGCCGCGGCCGCCACAGCGGGAAGTAGCGAGAACGAACCAGATGGCGATCGACGTCAACAACGAGTCCGGCACCGAGGTCAACGAGCAGGCGATCCTCGACATCGCCCGCTACGCGCTCGCGCGGATGCGCATCCACCCGCTCTCGGAGCTCTCGGTGATCGTCGTCGACGCCGACGCCATGGAGCAGCTGCACGTCCAGTGGATGGACCTGCCGGGTCCGACGGACGTGATGTCGTTCCCGATGGACGAGCTGCGGCCGCCCAGCCGGGACGACGACACCGCGGAGCCGCCGCAGGGCCTGCTCGGGGACATCGTGCTCTGCCCCGAGGTCGCCGAGAAGCAGGGCGCGGAGGCCGCCACGCAGCACTCCATGGACGAGGAGCTGCAACTGCTCACCGTGCACGGCGTCCTGCACCTGCTCGGGTACGACCATGAGGAGCCGGACGAGAAGGCCGAGATGTTCGGCCTTCAGGCGGCGATCGTCGACGGGTGGCGGGCCGAAAAGGGCCTGACCGGTCCCTCGCCCGCCCCCACCGTTTCCTGACCGGCCGGGGGGTCGCCGTATGACCGCTTCACTGATCCTCGGGGCCGTCCTCCTGGTGATCGTCGCGTGGCTCGCCTCGTGCGCGGAGGCGGGCCTCGCGCGCGTCTCCAGCTTCCGCGCCGACGAGGCGGTGCGGAACGGGCGGCGCGGCAGCGCCAAGCTCGCCCAGGTCGCCGCCGATCCGACCCGCTATCTCAATGTGGCGCTGCTCGTGCGGGTGGCCTGCGAGATGGCGGCCGCGGCCCTGGTGACGTACGCCTGTCTCCAGGAGTTCGAGGCGACGTGGGAGGCCCTCGCGGTCGCCATCGGTGTGATGGTGCTCGTCAGTTACGTCGCCGTGGGGGTGTCGCCGCGGACCATCGGGCGGCAGCATCCGCTGAACACGGCGACGGCGGCGGCGTACGTGCTGCTCCCGCTGGCCCGCGTCATGGGCCCGATCCCGCCGCTGCTCATCCTCCTCGGTAACGCGCTGACGCCCGGCAAGGGCTTCCGCCGCGGCCCGTTCGCCTCCGAGGCCGAGCTGCGCGCGATGGTCGACCTGGCCGAGCAGGAGTCGCTGATCGAGGACGAGGAGCGCCGCATGGTGCACTCGGTCTTCCAGCTGGGCGACACCCTCGTCCGCGAAGTCATGGTGCCGCGCACCGACTTGATCGTCATCGAGCGGTACAAGACCATCCGGCAGGCGCTCACGCTCGCCCTGCGGTCCGGGTTCTCGCGGATCCCGGTGACCGGCGAGAGCGAGGACGACATCGTCGGCATCGTGTATCTGAAGGACCTGGCCCGTAAGACGCACATCAGCCGGGACGCCGAGTCGGAGCTGGTGTCGACGGCGATGCGGCAGGCGTCCTTCGTACCGGACACGAAGAACGCGGGCGATCTGCTGCGCGAGATGCAGCAGGAGCGCAACCACGTCGCGGTGGTCATCGACGAGTACGGCGGCACCGCCGGCATCGTCACCATCGAGGACATCCTGGAGGAGATCGTCGGCGAGATCACCGACGAGTACGACCGCGAACTCCCGCCGGTCGAGGAGCTCGGCGACGGCCGCCACCGCGTCACGGCCCGCCTCGACCTCGGCGACCTGGGCGAGTTGTACGGCGTGGAGTCCTTCGACGACGAGGACGTGGAGACGGTCGGCGGGCTGCTCGCCAAGGCACTCGGCCGGGTGCCGATCGCGGGCGCGACGACGGTCGTGGACCTGCCGGACGGGCGGGGCCTCAAGCTCACCGCGGAGGCCGCGGCGGGCCGCCGCAACAAGATCGCGACGGTGCTGGTGGAGCCGGTGGGAGCGGGGCCGGGGGCCGCCAAGGAGGAGGAGACGGAGTGACCCCGGACCAACTGCGCGCGTTCTGCCTGGAGTTCAACGCCTCCGCGGAGGAGTTCCCGTTCAACCCGGAGACCTCGGTCTTCAAGGTGCTCGGCAAGGTGTTCGCGCTGAGCGCCCTCGACGCCCGGCCGCTGAAGATCTCCCTGAAGTGCGAGCCGGAGGACGCGGTGCGGCTGCGCGAGCAGTACGCGGCGATCGTCCCCGGCTACCACCTGAACAAGCGGCACTGGAACACGGTGACGGTCGGGGAGCTGCCGGAGCGCCTGGTCCGTGAACTGATCGAGGACTCGTACGACTTGGTGGTGGCGGGCCTGCCGAAGCGGGACCGGCTGCGCCTGGACCGTCCGTAAGTCGTCCGTAAGCCGTCCGTAAGCCGTCCGGGAGCCGTGGACCGTAGGCCGGGGCTCACCAGCGAGGCAGCTCCGGCGCCGTCCACTCCTCGTACCCCGGTGCCCGCCGCATGGCCGCCGCGTCGTCCCGGTCCCGGAGCGTGCCGTCGTCGTCCAGCCAGCGCCTGTGCAGCCGCTCCAGGGCCTCGCGGTCGAGGGTGACACCGAGGCCCGGCGCGTCGGAGACCGTCAGCCGCCCGTCGCGGAAGACGTGCCGCGTGGTGATGACGTCCTCCGTCTGCCACGGGTAGTGGCTGTCGCAGGCGTGGTCCAGGTTGGGCACGGTCGCCGCGACGTGGGTCATGGCGGCGAGGCTGATGCCCAGGTGGGTGTTGGAGTGCATGGAGAGCCCGACCCCGAACGTCCGGCAGATCGCGGCCAGTTCGCGGGTGTTCCGCAGGCCGCCCCAGTAGTGGTGGTCGCTGAGCACGATCTGCACGGCGTCCCGCGTGAACGCCTCCCGTATCTCGGGAAAGGTCGTCACGCACATGTTCGTGGCGAGCGGCACGGAGGTCCCCGCGCTCACCTCGGCCATGCGGGCCGTCCCCGGCGCGGGATCCTCCAGATATTCGAGTACGTCGCCGAGCTCGGCGGCGACGCGCAGCGAAGTCGCCACGCTCCAGGCCCCGTTGGGATCGAGCCGCAGCGGCTGCCCCGGGAACGCCTCGGCGAGCGCCCGTACGGCGGCGATCTCCTGGTCCGGCGGGAAGACGCCGCCCTTGAGCTTGAAGGACGTGAAGCCGTGGTCGCGGGCGAAGCGGCGGGCCTGCGCGACCACGCCGTCCGGGTCGAGCGCGGCCCCCCAGTCGTCGGACTCCCCTTGCCCGCCCGGGTGTTCGGCCCACCGGTAGAACAGATAGGCGCTGTAGTCGACCTCGTCCCGCACCTTCCCGCCGAGCAGGACGTGCACGGGAAGCCCGAGGGTCTTGCCGAGGGCGTCCAGGCAGGCGACCTCGAACGCCGAGACGACGGAGAGCCGCAGCTTGTCCGCGGTCTGAACGCCACGGAGTCCGCCGACGTCCACGGCGGTGTCGACCCGCCGCCCGTCGACGCGGAGGTGGTCCGCGTATGTGAACAGCCGGTTGAGGTCGGCGATGGAGTGCCGCTCGGCGACGAGCAAGTCCCCCAAGGGCCGGGCGATTTCGAGATAGCTACTGTCCCCGTACGTCTCGCCGACCCCGGTGACACCACCGGCCGTAACGACCTCGACGATCAGGCGTGGGGTGTACGGCTGGTGCACGCCCTGCACATTGAGGAGCGGCGGGTCGCTGGCGAGCACGGGCGTGAGCCGTATCTCGGCCAGGTCCAGTTCCTTGCGGCCGCCGACGATATTACCCACGCCACCCACCCCTTGGTTCACATACATGAACTCAGATCACAAACCGAACCGAGCTGAACCGACCCTAAGGAGGAGTACGGGAACCGTCAACGCTCCGGACGCCGCTTCGGCACCGCCACCCGGGCCAGGTCGGCCGCGACGGTGAGCTCGCCCTCGAACCCGGCCTGCCGCGCCTCGAGCTCGAAGGCCTCCGGATCCGAGTAGCGCTGCGAGAAATGGGTCAGGACGAGATGCCGTACCCCCGCGTCCCGAGCGACGGCCCCGGCCTGACCGGCGGTCAAATGCCCGTACTCGGCGGCAAGCTCGGCGTCGTCATCGAGAAAGGTGGACTCGATCACCAGGAGATCGCAGCCCTCGGCGAGCGCGAACACCCCGTCACAGAGCCGGGTGTCCATCACGAAGGCGAACCGCTGCCCGGGCCGCACCTCGCTGACCTCGTCGAGCCGCACCCCGCGCAGCTCCCCGTCCCGCTGTAGCCGTCCGACGTCGGGCCCGGTGATGTCGTGCTCGGCGAGCAGCTCGGGCAGCATCCGCCGCCCGTCGGGCTCGACGAGCCGATAGCCGTAGGTCTCGACGGGGTGCGAGAGCTTGCGCGCCTCGAGGCGGTACGAGTCGGCGGTGGCGATCACGCCGTCCGCGGCCACGGGGATCTCGCTCAGGGACACGGTCTCGCGGTACGCGGTGGCGTACCGCAGCCGGTCGAAGAAGCGCTGGCCGGAGCGCGGATAGTGGGCGCTGACCGGGTGCGGCACGCGGTCGAGGTTGATCCGCTGGATCACCCCGGCGAGCCCGAGGGAGTGGTCACCGTGGAAGTGCGTGACGCAGATCCGGTGGATGTCGTGCGCGGCGACCCCGGCGCGCAGCATCTGCCGCTGGGTGCCCTCGCCGGGGTCGAAGAGGATGCCCTCGCCGTCCCAGCGGAGCAGATAGCCGTTGTGGTTGCGGTGCCGGGTGGGGACCTGGCTGGCGGTGCCGAGGACCACCAGTTCACGTACAGACACGGGTTGTTACCCAGGCTCCTTATCCGGGGGGCCATTCCATGCCGCGGCCGCCCAGGACGTGGGCGTGGGCGTGGAAGACGGTCTGACCGGCGCCGGGGCCGGTGTTGAACACCACGCGGTAGCTGTGCAGCTTGTCCTCGGCGGCGACCTCGCCGGTCTCACGCAGCACGTCGGCGGTGAGCTCCGGGGCGGCGGTGGCGAGCGTGGCGGCGTCCGGGTAGTGCGCCTTGGGGATCACCAGGACGTGGGTGGGGGCCTGCGGGTTGATGTCGCGGAAGGCGAGGGTGGTGTCGGTCTCGCGGACGACGGTAGCGGGCACCTCCTTGGCGATGATCTTGCAGAACAGGCAGTCAGCCTGGGCCTCACCGGCCATGGGGAGTCTCCTCGTTCCGAGCGTGATCGGTATGTCGGCATGGTATCGGCCCGAAGGGCCCCCGCCCCGGCCGCCTGCGGCGGGCTTTCTTCCCCAGCCCCGCCCCTTCCCGAAAGCCTGACGGCACTTCGGGGGCTCCGCCCCCCGGACCCCCGCTCCTCAAACGCCGGAGGGGCTGATTGGGGTGGGCGGGTTCCGAGGACGTGTAGGCGGTGCCCCGACCTCCCCCACCCACCCGGAGGGGGCGGGCATTTCGGCCCGTGCGGCACCTATCAGCCCGTCCGGCGCTTGAGGACGAGCGCGTTCAGCGCGATATCTGCGGCGGGGGTCCGGGGGGCGGCAGCCCCCGAAGCCGCTGCAAGCCTTCGGGAAGGGGCGGGGCGGGGAGAAAACCCACCCCCTCACCCCAGCGGCGGGACCTCCGGAGGAACCTTCGCCGGGTTCTCCGCGAGAACAGCCAGCGCCATCCGTACCGCCTCATCCAGCTGCGGGTCCCGCCCCTGCGCGTAATCCTGCGGTGTCGTCACGACCTCCACATCCGGATCCACGCCGTGGTTCTCCACGTCCCAGCCGTAACCCTCCAACCAGATCGCGTACTTGGGCTGGGTCACCAGCGTGCCGTCCACGAGCCGGTAGCGGCTGTCTATGCCGACGACGCCGCCCCACGTCCGCGTGCCCACCACCGGTCCGATCCCAAGGGCCTTGATCGCCGCATTCACGATGTCACCGTCCGAGCCGGAGAACTCGTTCGCGACCGCCACCACCGGGCCGCGCGGCGCGTCCAGCGGGTAGCTGAACGGGCGCATCCCGCGCGGGATGTCCCAGCCGACGACCCGCCGCGCCAGCTTCTCGACGACCAGCTGCGACGTATGGCCGCCGCGGTTCTCGCGTACGTCCACGATCAGGCCCTCGCGCGCGACCTCCACCCGCAGATCGCGGTGGATCTGGGCCCAGCCGGGCGCCTGCATGTCCGGCACGTGCAGATAGCCGAGGCGGCCCGCCGACTTCTCGTGGACATACGCCCGCCGGTCCGCGACCCACGCGTGGTACCGCAGCGGCTCCTCGTCGTCGATGGGGACGACCACGGCGTGCCGCGGATCGCCGCCCCCCGCGGGGGAGATGGTCAGCTCCACCGGACGGCCCGCGGCGCCGACGAGCAGCGGCCCGGGCCCGGTGACCGGGTCGACCGGACGCCCATCGACCGCGAGCAGCGCGTCCCCGGCACGCACCGCCACGCCGGGCGCGGCGAGCGGCGACTGGGCGTGCGGGTCGGAGCTCTCGGACGGCAGGATGCGGTCGACGCGCCACTGGGCGGGGCCGGCGGGGCCATCGTCGGGGCTGTCGTGCCGGGAGATGTCGGCGCCGAGCAGGCCCTGGCGGGTGTCGGAGCGTCCGCCGCCGGGCGCTACGACGTACGCGTGCGAGGTGCCGAGCTCGCCGTGCATCTCGTAGAGGAGGTCCACCAGGTCGTCGTGGGTGGCCACGCGGTCGACCACCGGGCGGTAGCGGTCGAGGACGCCGGTCCAGTCGACGCCGGACATGTCGGCGCGCCAGTAGTGGTCGCGCATCAGGCGGCCGGTCTCCTCGAACATCTGCCGCCACTCGGCGGCCGGTTCGACGGTCTGCCGGATCCGGCCGAGGTCGACGGTGATGTTCGTGTCGCCGTCGTCCTCGGCGGCGGGCCGCCGGTCGCTGGGGATGACCCGCAGCGACTCGCCGGAGTGCAGCAGGACGCGCTTGCCGTCACCGCTGACCGCGAAGCCGTCGACGTCGGCGGCGAGTTCCTCGATCCGGCGCTGCGCCAGGTCGTACCGCTCCAGGTCGGTGCTCGGCTCCGGGGCGTCGGGCGTGGCCCGGGAGGCACCGAGGGCGCCGCGCACCGGGTGGCGCAGCCAGAGCAGCCCGTCCTTGGCGGCCTGGAGGGACGAGTAGCGGGCCGCCTCCACGGGGAACGGCACGATCCGGTCGGCGAGCCCGTCGAGGTCGATCCGGGTGGCCGGGGTGTCGTCGCCGCCCGAGACCTCACCGGACTTCTCGGCGCTCTCGAACGGCAGCCCGTGCCGCTGCGGCCCGAAGGGCGACGGCGTGGCCGCGGACAGCGTGATCAGGTGCGGGCGGCAGGCGCCGACGAAGGCCAGGTCGAAGACGTGCGCGTCGTAGACCGGGTCGAAGGAGCGCTCGGAGAGGAACGCCAGGTGTTTGCCGTCGAGCGTGAACGCGGGCGCGAAGTCGCGGAACCGCAGCGGTGTGGCCTCGGAGACCGACAGGTCCCCGGTGTTGGCCAGCTTGAGCTGGCGCAGCGGCGACGGGCCGGGGTGCGACCAGGCCAGCCACCCGGAGTCGGGCGAGAACGTCAGCCCACTGGCCTCGCCGTGCTCGCTCCGGTCGACCTCCCTGACCTCCCCCGACTGCCGCTCGACGAGCAGGACGCGGCCGTCGTGCGAGGCGACCGCGGCGCGGCTGCCGTCCGGGGCCATGGCGAGCGAGAGCACCCGGCCCAACTGGCCCGCGGCGACGCGGCGTACGGAGGCACCCGAGGCGACCCCGGTGGCGGGCGCGAACTCCAGGGCGTCGTCGCCCTCGGCGTCGGTCACCCACACCGCGTACTCCTCGCCCTCCACCCGGAAGGTCCGCGGCAGCCGGGCGCGCACGCCGGGTTCCGCGGCGAGCGCGCGGGCCGGGCCCTCGCGGTGGGTGAGCCAGTGGATGGCGCCGCGCACCGAGACGGCGCTGCCGCGGCCGGTGTGGTCGGGCGTCGCGGAACCGAGGTTCCGCCCGGCCCTGACCTGGTACGGCTGCTGGTCGACGCGCTGCCCGCCGAGCGTGATGTCGAGCCGCCGCGGCTCCTCGTCCGACTCCAGGTCCTCGATCAGCCAGAGTTCCCCGGCGGACGCGTACACGATCCGCCGCCCGTCGGTGGCGGCATGCCGCGCGTAGAACCCGCTGACGGGCGAGTGGCGCCGCAGGTCGTTCCCGTCCGGCAGCGAGGAGTAGACGGCCCCGACGCCCTCGTGGTCGGAGAGGAAGGCGATCCGCTCCCCCACCCACATCGGGTACTCGATGTTCCCGCCGAGCTGCTCATGGACGCGTACGAACTCCCCCTCCCCGGCGCCCGTTTCATCCCTTTCGATCCACAACTTGCCCGCCGTGCCGCCCCGGTAGCGCTTCCAGTACGCGGCCTCGCGGCCCATGGTCACGGAGAGGAGCAGGGTCCGGCCGCCCGGGCCCTGGGCGAGATCGCCGACCGGGCCGTACGGCAGGGTGCGGGAGGTGCCGCCGTCGAGCGGCACGGCGTGCGCCCAGCTGCGGCGGATCGAGGCCTGGCCGTACGTGGTGGTGGCGAGCACCTGGCCGTCCTGGGTCCAGCCGCGCACGGACGTACGCCAACTCCCCCAGTGCGTCAGGCGCTTGGAGCGGCCGCCGGTGGCCGGGGCGAGGTGCACCTCGGGGGCGCCGTCGCGGGTCGACGTCCAGGCCACGTGGGCGCCGTCCGGCGATATCCGTGGGTGGCCGACGGGCATGTTGTCGGCACTGACACGCCAGGCGCGGCCGCCGTCGAGCGGCGCGACCCAGACGTCGTCCTCAGCGGTGAAGGCGATCAACTCGCCCTGGACATGCGGATACCGAAGGTAAGCAGGCTGCGTCACCTATTCACCCTACGCAGGCCCGGCCCTCTGGGACAGCCTGTTTCGGATCACAGAATGAGCCCGCCCGGCTTCCACTCGGCCCGCCCGGTTCCCACTCAGCCCGTCCGGCGTTTGCGGACGAGCGCTCCCCCAAGCTCTCGGCTGCGCTCGAGCAGGGAGGTACCCTCCTGCGCGACATCTGCGGCGGGGCTGGGGAAAAAGACCTACCCCCACCGCCCCGTACGCCCAAGCAGCAACGCCACCCCCGCCGTCCCGGCCGTGGACGTACGCAACACACTCGTCCCGAGCCGCAGCGCCCGCGCTCCCGCATCTCCGAAGAGCCCCAACTCCTCCGGAGAAACGCCCCCTTCAGGCCCGACGACAAGCACGATCGACCCGGAGTCCGGCAGCGGAACCGACGCCAGCGGCACCGCACCCTCCTCGTGCAGCACCCCCGCGAAGTCCGCCCCCGCGAGCAACGCCGCCACGTCCTTCGTCGACGCGAGCTCCCCGACCTCGGGGAACCGCAGCCGCCGCGCCTGCTTGCCCGCCTCCCGGGCCGTGGCCCGCCACTTGGCGAGGGACTTGAGGCCCCGCTCGCCGCGCCACTGCGTGATGCACCGGGACGCCGCCCACGGCACGATCGCGTCGACGCCGGTCTCCGTCATGGTCTCGACGGCGAGTTCACCGCGGTCGCCCTTGGGCAGTGCCTGGACGACGGTGATACGGGGCGCGGGCTCGGCCTCCGCGAGTTCCCCCGTCACGTCGACGACCAGCCGGTCCTTGCCCTCGGCGGCCCGTACGACCCCCGTGGCGCCGAGCCCGCGGCCGTCGGTCAGGACGACGGGCTCCCCGGCCCGCAGCCGCCGCACCGATACGGCGTGCCGACCCTCGGGCCCGTCGAGCACGAACTCTCCGGCACCGGCCCGTGGCACCTCGTCCACCACGAACACCGGCGCGGTCACGACACGCCGTCCCGCAGCGCCAAGGACGCCTTCGCGGCGTCCAGTTCGACGGCGAGCACCTCGACCAGGCGGGCGGCCGGGAGCTCCCGGCTCATCCGGTGGCCCTGGCCCGCCCAGAGCGCCATGCCCTGCGCGTCGCCCGCCTTCGCCGCGGCCTTGCGCAGGCCGCTGGTCATGTGGTGCACCTGCGGGTACGCGGCGGGGGCGTACGGCCCGTGCTCGCGCAGGAAACGGTTCACCAGGCCGCGCGCCGGGCGCCCGGAGAACGCCCGGGTCAACTCGGTCCGTACGAACAGGGGGTTGGTCATGGCCTGCTTGTGCAGCGGGTTGGCGCCCGACTCGGGGCAGACCAGGAACGCGGTGCCGAGCTGGGCGGCCTCCGCACCGGCCGCGAGCGCCGCGGCGATCTGGCCGCCGCGCATCAGGCCACCGGCCGCGACGATGGGCAGCTGTACGGTCTCGCGCACCTGCGCGATCAGCGAGAGCAGCCCGATCCCGGCGTGGTCGCGCTCCGGCTCGTCCCGGTGGGTGCCCTGGTGGCCGCCCGCCTCGACGCCCTGCACGCAGACGGCGTCGGCGCCCGCCCACTGCGCGGCCTGCGCCTCTTCCGGCGTGGTGACCGTGACGACGGTCTGGGTGCCGACCCGCGCGAACGCGTCGAGTACGTCGCGGTCGGGGCAGCCGAAGGTGAAGGAGACCAGCGGCACCGGGTCGTCGAGGAGTATCGCCAGCTTGGCGTCGTAGCCGTCGTCGCGCCCGGAGTTCGGGTCGCCGAGCGGGGTGTCGTACCAGGCGGCCTCGCCCGCGAGCTGGTGCGCGTAGACGGCGATGGCCGCCGGGTCCGCGTAATCGGGCTGCGGCATGAAGAGGTTGACGCCGAACGGCCGGTCGGTGAGCCCGCGCAGCTGCTTGATCTCCTGGTACATCCCGTCGGCCGTCTTGTACCCGGCGGCGAGGAACCCGAGGCCCCCGGCCTGGGACACGGCCGCGGCGAGCGACGGGCAGGAGGCGCCGCCGGCCATGGGGGCCTGCACGATCGGAAGGGGGCAGAGATCGGTCAGCGCGGAGGACATGACGTTATGGTTTCACGTCCTCCGCACCACGCGTATTTCGGCCCCCACGGGGCTCGGTTCATCGCGCTGAACGCGTTCGTCCTGAAACGCCGGACGGGCTGATTGATTACCGCCCGTTGAACGCGTCCTTGAGGCGCGAGAACAACCCCTGCTGCCCCGGCTGGAACTGCCCGGTCGGCCGCTCCTCACCCCGCAGCTGTGCCAGCTCCCGCAGCACCCGCTCCTGCTCGGGATCAAGCTTCGTCGGCGTCGTCACCTCGACATGCACGATGAGGTCACCGCGCCCGCCGCCGCGCAGATGCGTGATCCCGCGACCGTGCAGCGGAATGGACTGGCCGGACTGCGTACCGGGCCGGATGTCGACCTCTTCCATCCCGTCGAGCGTCTCGAGCGGCACCTTCGTGCCGAGCGCCGCCGCCGTCATCGGAATGGTGACCGTGCAGTGCAGATCGTCGCCGCGCCGCTGGAAGACCGGGTGCGGCAGCTCGTGGATCTCCACGTACAGGTCACCGGCGGGCCCGCCGCCGGGGCCGACCTCGCCCTCACCGGCGAGCTGGATCCGGGTGCCGTTGTCCACACCGGCCGGGATCTTCACGGTCAGCGTGCGGCGCGAGCGGATCCGGCCGTCACCGGCGCACTCGGGGCACGGCGTGGGCACCACGGTGCCGAAGCCCTGGCACTGCGGGCACGGCCGCGAGGTCATGACCTGGCCCAGGAAGGACCGCGTGACCTGGGAGACCTCGCCGCGGCCGCGGCACATGTCACAGGTCTGCGCGGAGGTGCCCGGGGCGGCGCCCTCGCCGCTGCAGGTCGTGCACACCACGGCGGTGTCGACCTGGATGTCCTTCGTCGTGCCGAACGCCGCCTCGTCCAGCTCGACCTCGAGCCGGATCATGGCGTCCTGGCCCCGACGGGTCCGCGACCTCGGGCCGCGCTGCGACGCCGTACCGAAGAACGCGTCCATGATGTCCGAGAAGTTCCCGAACCCGCCCGCGCCGAAGCCGCCCGCACCGGCGCCCGCCTGCGAGAGCGGGTCGCCGCCGAGGTCGTAGACCTGCTTCTTCTGCGGGTCCGACAACACCTCGTACGCGGCGTTGATCTCCTTGAAGCGCTCCTGCGTCTTCGGATCGGGGTTGACGTCCGGGTGCAGCTCACGGGCGAGCCGCCGGAACGCCTTCTTGATCTCGTCCTGGGATGCGTCGCGGCGCACGCCGAGTACGGCGTAGTAGTCCGTGGCCACCTTAAGACTCCGCCAGGATCTGTCCGACGTAACGTGCCACTGCGCGTACCGCTCCCATCGTTCCGGGGTAGTCCATGCGGGTCGGGCCGACCACGCCGAGCTTGGCGACTGCCTCGCCGCCCGAACCGTAGCCGACCGAGACGACTGAAGTGGAGTTGAGCCCCTCGACGGCGTTCTCATGACCGATGCGCACGGTCATGCCCGAATCGGTCGACTCGCCGAGCAGCTTGAGCAGCACCACCTGCTCCTCGAGGGCCTCCAGGACGGGCCGGATCATCAGCGGGAAGTCGTGCCCGAACCGCGTGAGGTTCGCGGTCCCGCCGATCATCAGGCGTTCCTCGGTGTCCTCGACGAGCGTCTCAAGGAGCGTCGCGAGGACGGTCGAGACCGAGCCGCGGTCCTCCGCCTCGAAGGACTCGGGCAGGTCCTGCACCAGCGTCGGCACGTCGCTGAACCGACGCCCGGCCACCCGGCTGTTGAGCCGGGCCCGCAGATCCGCGAGCGCCGTCTCACCGAACGGGGCAGGGCAGTCCACATGACGCTGCTCGACCCGACCCGTATCGGTGATCAGTACGAGCATCACCCGGGCCGGAGCCAGCGAGAGCAGCTCGACGTGCCGCACCGTCGACCGGGTCAGCGAGGGGTACTGCACCACGGCGACCTGCTGGGTCAGCTGCGCGAGCAGCCGCACCGTCCGGCTGACGACGTCGTCCAGGTCGACGGCGCCGTCGAGGAAGTTCTGAATGGCCCGCCGCTCGGCTCCCGACAGCGGCTTGACGCCCGCGAGCTTGTCCACGAAGAGCCGGTAGCCCTTGTCGGTCGGGATCCGCCCGGCGCTGGTGTGCGGCTGGGCGATGTACCCGTCGTCCTCGAGGGCCGCCATGTCGTTGCGCACGGTGGCCGGGGAGACGCCGAGGCGGTGCCGTTCGGTGAGTGCCTTGGAACCCACCGGCTCCTCGGTGCCGACATAGTCCTGGACGATGGCGCGCAGCACTTCGAGCCTGCGTTCGCTGAGCATCCGCGCTCACCTCCCTGCCGCCGTCACCGCGACCGTCGCCTTGTCTTGACCTTCGCCTTGCTTCTGGCACTCACCTCGCGCGAGTGCCAGTTTCCGCCGCCCAGTGTACGGCCGTGGGGTACGGCCCCGGCAAGGGCGGTACCTCAGGCCCTGCCAGGGCACGCTCGCGGGGTTAGCGTCTGTGTATGCAGCAGCCGCACTCCACCGGGGCGCCGGACCGGGTTCCCGGCTGGGAGGAGCTCTCACCGGTCGTACGCCGCCGCCGACTGCCCGTCTGGGACTGCACCACGGGCCTGGTCATCGGCGAGCGCTCCGCCCTGGTGATCGACCCCGGGTCCTCGCTCCGGGAGGGCGCCGAGATCCGCGCTCAGGCACAGGCCATGCTCGGCCCGGCCCGCCGTGTGACCCATCTCGCGCTCACGCACCCGCACTTCGACCACGTCATGGGCGCCGCGGCCTTCGCGGGCGTCGAGGTGTACGCGGCCGTGGGCGTCGACTCAGTCTTCGCCGCACGCCGCGACGAGCTCGCCTCGTCCGCCGTGCACCACGGCATGGATCCGAGCACCGCGACCGAGTCCGCGGACGCGCTGGCCCGCCCGCACCACCTGGTGTGCGGCGAGTGGACCCTCGACCTCGGCGGCGGCGTACAGGTGCTGCTCGCCAACATCGGCCCCGCCCACACCGGCCACGACCTGGTGGTTCTTGTACGGGGCCCGGGCAGCGACCCCGAGATCGTGTTCTGCGGCGACCTGGTCGAGGAGTCCGGCGACCCCCAGGCGGGCCCGGACGCGGTGCCGACCCACTGGCCCCACGCCCTCGACCGTCTGCTCGAACTGGGCGGTGAGGACGCCCTCTACATCCCCGGTCACGGTTCGGTGGTGGACGCGGCTTTTGTCCGTACGCAGCGCGCGGAGCTGGCCACCCGCTTCGGCGTGTCGTAACGGACGCCCCGCTCCCTTTTCCTATCGTCGGCCGAATGCGCAGCTACAGCCCCGACCTGACCCCGCCCTGGAAGAAGCGGAAGCCGGTGCCGGAGGTACCGGCCGAGCCGGATCTGGTCGTGGAGGAGGCGGCCACCGGCTTCTGCGGCGCGGTCATCCGCTGCGAGGCGGGCACGGTCACCCTGGAGGACCGCTTCGGCAAACACCGCGTGTTCCCGCTGGAGCCTCGCGGCTTCCTCCTGGAGGGCCAGGTGGTCACCCTGGTCCGCCCGTCTTCTCCTGCTCCGGTACGCCCCACCCGCACCGCCTCCGGTTCGGTCGCGGTCCCCGGGGCGCGGGCCAGGGTCGCACGGGCGGGCCGCATCTATGTGGAGGGCCGCCACGACGCGGAACTGGTCGAGAAGGTCTGGGGCGACGACCTGCGCATCGAGGGCGTGGTCGTCGAATACCTGGAGGGCATCGACGACCTCCCGGCCATCGTCACGGACTTCGCCCCGGACGCGGAGGCCCGCCTGGGCGTCCTGGTCGACCACCTGGTCCCGGGCTCGAAGGAGTCCCGCATCGCGGAGTCGGTCAGCAGCGAGCACGCCCTGATCGTGGGCCACCCGTACATCGACATCTGGGAGGCGGTGAAACCGTCCACCCTGGGCATCGCGGCGTGGCCCCGCATCCCGCACGGCCAGGACTGGAAGACGGGCGTGTGCCGGTCCCTGGGCTGGCCGGAGAACACGGGGGCGGCGTGGCAGCGGATCCTGGGCAACGTGCGCTCGTACAAGGACTTGGAGCCGGAGTTGCTGGGGAGGGTGGAGGAGCTGATCGACTTCGTGACGGGAAATTGAGCCCGTCCGGCGATTGAGGACGAGCGCGTTCAGCACGATATCTGCGGCGGGGGTCCGGGGGCGGCAGCCCCGAAGCCGCTGCAACCACGCGGCGTTAGCCGCATATCGACACAGTCGGGAAGGGGCGGGGCCGGGGAAGGAAAGACCCCGTCAGTCCACCAGGTCCCGCACCACCGCATCCGCCAACAACCGCCCCCGCAGGGTCAACACGGCCTGCCCGCGTTCGAACGCGGAAGCCGACAGCAACCCCTCCCCCACAGCCCCCCGCGCCGCGGCAAGCCCGTCCGCCCGCAGCAGCGACACCGGACACCCCTCCCGCAACCGCAGCTCCAGCAGAATCCGCTCCACCCGCCGGTCCTCCGCGGACAGCAGCTCCCGCCCGGCCCCCGGCGACGCCCCCGCGAGGACCCGCTGCGCATACGCGCCCGGATGCTTGACGTTCCACCACCGCACCCCGCCCACGTGCGAGTGCGCCCCGGGCCCCGCGCCCCACCAGTCGGCACCCCGCCAGTACAGCTCGTTGTGCAGGCACCGCCCGGAACGGCTCGTGGCCCAGTTGGACACCTCGTACCAATCGAACCCGGCCGCCCCGAGTACCGAATCCGCGATCAGATAGCGGTCGGCGTGCACGTCGTCGTCGGTCATCGGCACCTCGCCGCGCCGGATCCGCCGGGCCAGCTGCGTGCCCTCCTCGACGATCAGGGCGTACGCCGACACATGATCGGGCCCGGCACCGATGGCCGACTCGAGCGACGCCCGCCAGTCGTCGTCGGACTCGCCCGGCGTGCCGTAGATCAGGTCGAGGTTCACGTGGTCGAACCCGGCCGCCCGGGCCTCCGCGACGCATGCCTCGGGCCGCCCCGGCGTATGCGTACGGTCGAGCACGCGCAGCACATGCTGCCGGGCGCTCTGCATCCCGAACGAGATCCGGTTGAAGCCCCCGGCCCGCAGCTCGGACAGATATGCCGGATCGACGGACTCCGGGTTCGCCTCGGTCGTCACCTCCGCGTCGTCCGCGAGCCCGAACTCGTCCCGGATCGCCCCGAGGGCCCGTACGAGATCGGCCGCGGGGAGCAGCGTCGGCGTACCGCCCCCGACGAACACGGTCCGCACCGGGCGTGGGTCGTCGCCCAGGACCTTGCGGGCGAGGCGGATCTCCTCCACGAGGTGGCTCGCGTAGTTCTCCCGGGACGCGAGCGCGCCGCCTGGGCCGCGCAGCTCGCTCGCGGTGTACGTGTTGAAGTCGCAGTAGCCGCAGCGCGTGGCGCAGTAGGGGACGTGGAGATAGAACCCGAGCGGGCGCGCGGCCGCGTCGGCGAGGGCGGACGCGGGCAGCGAACCGTCCTCGGGCACGGGCTCGCCATCGGGGAGTACGGAGGGCATGTCCTCCATTGTCCCGTACGCCGACGAGCCGCCCCGGCCGTGCGACCGGGGCGGCCCACCAGGCGCTCCCGGCGCTCTCAGGCCTCCCGCGTTCCGGCGTACATCTCCTCGATGAGTTCCTTGTACTCGCGCTCGACCACCGGCCGCTTCAGCTTCAGGCTCGGCGTCAGCTCACCGTGCTCCACGTCGAGGTCACGCGGCAGGAGCCGGAACTTCTTGATGGTCTGCCACTTCTGGAGCCCCTCGTTGAGCTGCCGCACATAGTCGTCGATCATCTTCACGACCCGCTCGTCGGCCACGAGCTCGGCGTACGACTTGCCGGTGATCCCCTGCTCCTCGGACCAGCCGAGCAGCGACTGCTCGTCGAGGGCGATGAGGGCGGTGCAGAAGTTCCGGTCGGCGCCGTGCACCAGGATGTTGGAGACGTACGGGCAGACCGCCTTGAACTGGCCCTCGACCTCGGCGGGCGCGATGTACTTGCCGCCGGACGTCTTGATCAGGTCCTTCTTGCGGTCGGTGATCCGCAGGTAGCCGTCGTCGGACAGCTCACCGATGTCCCCGGTGTGGAACCAGCCGTCGCTCTCCAGGACCTCGTCGGTCTTCTCGGGGAGGCCGTGGTAGCCCTGCATGATCCCGGGCCCGCGCAGCAGGATCTCGCCGTCGTCCGCGATCCGCACCTCGGTGCCGGGCAGCGGCTTGCCGACGGTGCCGGTGCGGTACGCCTCGCCGGGGTTGACGAAGGACGCGGCGCTGGACTCCGTCAGGCCGTAGCCCTCGAGGATGTGGATCCCGGCGCCGGAGAAGAAGTACCCGATCTCGGGCGCGAGGGCGGCGGAGCCGGACACACACGCCCGCAGCCGTCCGCCGAAGGCCTCCCGCAGCTTCGCGTAGACGAGCTTGTCGGCGATGGCGTGCTTGGCGGAGAGCCCGAACGGCGCGGAAGCGGTCCCGGTCCTGCGGAAGTTGTCCTGGGTGACCTTCGCGTACTCGCGCGCGACCCCGGCCGCCCACTGGAAGATCTTCAACTTGGCGCCGCCACCGGCCCGCGCCTTGGCCGCGACCCCGTTGTAGACCTTCTCGAAGATCCGCGGCACGGCGGCCATGTACGTGGGCTGCACGACCGGCAGATTCTCGATGATCTTGTCGACCCGGCCGTCCACCGCGGTCACGTGCCCGACCTCGATCTGCCCGCTGGTCAGCACCTTGCCGAAGACGTGCGCGAGCGGCAGCCACAGGTACTGCACGTCGTCCGGGCCGACGAGCCCGGTCGCCGCGATGGCCTTCGCCATGTACGACCAGTTGTCGTGCGGCAGGCGCACGCCCTTGGGGCGCCCGGTGGTGCCGGAGGTGTAGATCAGCGTCGCCAGCTGGTCCTTGCTGAGCGCGGCGACCCGCTCCTTGACGGCCTCGGGGTGCTTCTCCAGGTACGCCGCGCCGCGCGCCTCCAGGTCGGCGAGCGAGAGGATCCAGCCCTCGGGCTCGTCGCCGGTGGCGAGGCCGTGGTCGCCGTCGATGACGATGACGTGCTTGAGCTCCGGCAGTTCGTCGCGGCGCTCGCGCACCTTGGCGACCTGCTCCTCGTTCTCCGCGATCAGGATCTTGCTGTCGGAGTCCGCGAGGATGTACGCGGATTCCTCGGCGTTCGTCGAGGAGTAGACCGTCGTCGTGGCCGCGCCCGCGCAGAGGATGCCGAGGTCGGCGAGGATCCACTCGACCCGCGTCTCGGAGGCGAGCGCCACCCGTTCCTCGGGCGCGATTCCCAGGTCAATCAGGCCCGCCGCGATGGCGAAGACCCGCTCGGCGGCCTGGCCCCAGCTCAGCGACTTCCAGTCATCGGGGCCCTGCCCGGAGGCGGGCGGTACCGGATAGCGGTAGGCCTCGCCGTCCGGCGTTGCGGCGACGCGCTCCAGGAAGAGGGTCGCCACGGAGGGCGGACGGTTCTCGATCGTTGTCTGTGTGTCGCTCACGACATCCTCCGGGCCCGCGACAGGCGTACGACGCGGCATACGACTGGTGGAGAGGGGGCGGTAGTGGGGCGGTGACGGGACGGGGTGTGGGGGAGAAGGTTGTGGGGGGAACCTTGTGGGGAACTTTGTGGGGGAAGTTGTTTAACTAGCGAGTAACCTGCGAGCAGTGATCAGAGTAGAGCGCGCGGGCCCGCCGCGTAAGGGTCTGCGAGCAGTCACTTGCCAGGTCCTTTCTGGGTCACTGCCAGGTCACCGCTAGGTCACTTCTTACAGAGCTCCGGAAACGCCGCGGGCCCGCCGCGCGGTGCGCGACGGGCCCGTTCCTGCGAGGGGGCGGCTACTTCTTCTTGGCCCCTTCATCGCTGGAGAGCACCGCGATGAAGGCGTCCTGCGGAACCTCCACGGAGCCGACCATCTTCATCCGCTTCTTGCCTTCCTTCTGCTTCTCGAGCAGCTTCCGCTTACGGGAGATGTCACCGCCGTAGCACTTGGCGAGGACGTCCTTGCGGATGGCGCGGATGGTCTCGCGGGCGATCACCCGGGAGCCGATCGCGGCCTGCACCGGCACCTCGAAGGCCTGCCGCGGGATGAGCTCCTTCAGCTTGGCGACGAGCCGCACTCCGTAGGCGTACGCGTGGTCCTTGTGCGTCACCGCGGAGAAGGCGTCGACCTTGTCGCCGTGCAGGAGGATGTCGACCTTGACGAGCTGCGAGGACTGCTCGCCGGTGGGCTCGTAGTCGAGCGAGGCGTAGCCGCGGGTCTTGGACTTCAGCTGGTCGAAGAAGTCGAAGACGATCTCCGCGAGGGGCAGCGTGTAGCGGATCTCGACGCGGTCCTCGGAGAGGTAGTCCATGCCGAGCAGGGTGCCGCGGCGGCCCTGGCAGAGCTCCATGATCGAGCCGACGAACTCGGACGGGGCGAGGATGGTCGCCCGCACCACCGGCTCGTACACCTCGGCGATCTTGCCCTCGGGGAACTCGCTCGGGTTGGTGACCTGGTGCTCGGTGCCGTCCTCCATGATCACGCGGTAGACCACGTTCGGGGCGGTGGCGATCAGGTCGAGGTTGAACTCGCGCTCCAGGCGCTCCCGGATCACCTCAAGGTGAAGGAGGCCGAGGAAGCCGACGCGGAAGCCGAAGCCGAGCGCCGCGGAGGTCTCCGGCTCGTACACCAGGGCGGCGTCGTTCAGCTGCAGCTTGTCCATGGCCTCGCGCAGGTCCGGGTACTGGGACCCGTCCAGCGGGTACAGGCCCGAGAACACCATCGGCTTGGGGTCCTTGTAGCCGCCGAGCGCCTCCTCGGCGCCCTGCTTGAGGCTGGTGATGGTGTCACCGACCTTGGACTGGCGGACGTCCTTCACACCGGTGATCAGATAGCCCACCTCGCCGACGGCGAGGCCGTCGGAGGGCGTCATCTCCGGCGAGTTGGTGCCGATCTCCAGCAGCTCGTGGGTGGCGCCGGTGGACATCATCCGGATCCGCTCGCGCTTGTTGAGCTGCCCGTCGACGACTCGGACGTACGTGACGACGCCGCGGTACGAGTCGTACACCGAGTCGAAGATCATCGCGCGAGCCGGGGCGTCGTGCACGCCGACCGGGGCCGGGATCTCGTGGACGACCCTGTCGAGCAACGCCTCGACACCCATGCCGGTCTTGGCGGAGACCTTCAGGACGTCCTCGGGCTCGCAGCCGATGAGGTTGGCGAGCTCCTCGGAGAACTTCTCCGGCTGCGCGGCGGGCAGGTCGATCTTGTTGAGCACCGGGACGATCTGGAGGTCGTTCTCCATCGCCAGATAGAGGTTGGCGAGGGTCTGCGCCTCGATGCCCTGGGCGGCGTCGACGAGCAGGATCGTGCCCTCGCACGCGGCGAGCGAGCGCGAGACCTCATACGTGAAGTCCACGTGCCCCGGGGTGTCGATCATGTTGAGGATGTGGGTCTTGCCCTGCCCCTCACCCTCGGTGGGCGCCCAGGGCAGCCGGACCGCCTGGGACTTGATGGTGATACCGCGCTCGCGCTCGATGTCCATGCGGTCGAGATACTGAGCGCGCATCTGCCGCTGCTCGACCACACCGGTCAGCTGAAGCATCCGGTCGGCAAGCGTCGACTTGCCGTGGTCGATGTGCGCGATGATGCAGAAATTCCGGATCAGCGCCGGGTCGGTACGGCTCGGCTCGGGCACGTTCGAAGGGGTCGCGGGCACGCAGGGTCCTGATTCTTGAGACGTCTGCAGCTCTCTGCAGCCTCGGGTCGGATCATTACGCAGCCTCCATGGTCCCACGAGCGAGCGGGATGCTGGGGCTGTGGGGGTTGGGGGTGCGGTGTGGAGGGTGTCCGGGTCCGGTTTTTGGGGCCGGAGTCCGGTTTTTTGAGGGCCGGGCTCTGGTTCGGGGTGGTCCGCGGGACTGGCTCGGGGTGGTTCGGGGTGGTTCGCGGGACTGGTTCGGGGTGGTGTGCGGGTTCCGGCTCGGGATGGTGTGCGGGACTGCTTCGGGATGGTGTGCGGGACTGCTTCGGGATGGTGGGCGGGACCGGCTCGGGGGCAGCGACGGGGCCTCGTTTTGGGCCGGTCGGTGGGCTGCTGGTAGCCTGGTCAGCTGTGTCTCGTGGCCCTCTCAGCGGCGGGACACACAAGGAAGATCACCCATCCTGAAAAGGCTCTTTCGTGGCGAACATCAAGTCCCAGATCAAGCGGAACAAGACGAACGAGAAGGCGCGCCTGCGCAACAAGGCCGTCAAGTCCTCGCTCAAGACCGCGATCCGCAAGACCCGTGAGGCGGCCGCCGCGGGTGACGTCGAGAAGGCCACCGTGGCCCTGCGCGACGCCAGCCGTGAGCTCGACAAGGCCGTGTCGAAGGGCGTCATCCACAAGAACCAGGCCGCCAACAAGAAGTCGGCCCTGGCCTCCAAGGTTGCCTCCCTCAAGGGCTGAACTCTCCCGAGAGTTCTTCTGACTTGACCGCCGGAACGGACCAAGCGGGCCCTCTCAACCGCTCCTGACCGGCACCCTCCGCGCCGCACGCGGCCTGCGTTCGCCACGCGGGTGCGGCGCACCATCTGTACGACGGGCCCCGCCTGACACCCTTCCCCAGGGTGGTCGGGCGGGGCTTTGTCGTGTGTCGTGCCAAACGGGCTTGGTCGTGTGTCGTGCCCGACCGGCTTGGTCGTGTCTTGTGTGCCAAACCGGCTTGGTCATGTGTCGTGCCCGACCGGCTTGGTCGTATGTTGCGCCCGACCGGCTTGGTCGTGTGTTGTGCCAAAGCCCTCGGGGGCCCACCCTCAGCGAGCCGTACGAGACCGCGCTGCCCGCGCGACCGTCACGACCGCCTTCTCCAACGCGTACTCCGGATCGTCACCGCCGCCCTTCACCCCGGCATCCGCCTCCGCCACCGCCCGCAACGCCACCGCGACCCCGTCCGGTGTCCATCCCCGCATCTGCTGCCGAACCCGATCGATCTTCCACGGCGGCATCCCCAGCTCACGGGCGAGGTCCGCGGGCCGCCCGCCACGCGCCGACGAGAGCTTGCCGATCGCCCGCACCCCCTGCGCAAGCGCACTGGTGATCATGACGGGCGCGACCCCGGTCGCAAGGGACCAGCGCAACGCTTCCAGGGCCTCGGCCGCCCGTCCCTCCACCGCCCGGTCGGCCACGGTGAAGCTGGACGCTTCGGCGCGCCCCGTGTAGTACCGCCCGACCACGGCCGCATCGATCGTGCCCTCGACATCCGCGGACAGCTGGGACACGGCACTGGCCAGCTCACGCAGATCACTGCCGATCGCGTCGACCAGGGCCTGACACGCCTCGGGCGTCGCGGAGCGCCCCAACGTGCGGAACTCCCCGCGCACGAACGCCAGCCGGTCCGCCGGCTTGGTCATCTTCGGGCAGGCCACCTCCCGCGCACCCGCCTTGCGGGCCGCGTCGAGCAGCCCCTTGCCCTTGGCCCCGCCCGCGTGCAGCAGCACGAGCGTGATCTCCTCGGCGGGGGAACCGAGGTAACTCTTCACGTCCTTGACCGTGTCGGCCGCGAGGTCCTGGGCATTGCGTACGACCACGACCTTGCGCTCGGCGAAGAGCGACGGGCTGGTCAGCTCGGCGAGGGTGCCGGGCTGCAACTGGTCGGGCGTGAGGTCCCGCACGTCCGTGTCGGCGTCGGCGGCGCGGGCGGCCGCGACCACCTGCTGCACGGCGCGGTCGAGCAGCAGCTCTTCCTGGCCCACGGCGAGCGTGACGGGGGCGAGCGGATCGTCGTTTCCGGATTTCCTGGCCATCGCCGTCAAGGATCCCACGGGCCACTGACATCGGGCTCACGCCCGAGGTGCCGCCCCCCCGGCCCCGCGACCCCACAGCCTTCCGCCCGTCACGGCTCCTCGCGCCAGCCCTCCCACTCCGCGGCGAAGGCATCAAGGGCAGCCGGGTCGAGGCTGTCCTGTGCGTCCTCCAGGACAAGCAGCCACTGCGCGTCCTCGGCGTCGTCCTCACCGGCCAGAGCATCGCGTACGAGCTCGGGCTCCTCGGCCACGCCGAACCGCTCGGCCAACGCCTGCGCCGCCTCCTCGGCCGCATCACGGTCGGGCAGGACCAGTACGTGTCTCACATCGCTCACCCGCCCATTTTCCTCCGCCCGCATGACGCACAGCCTCCGGGTACGTGCGCAGAACAGTCGACTCCATGCGCTCGGCGATCCGGACCGCCCCCGCGAACGTATTGAACCGGCCGTGGATCCGGGCCAGCCCAATGCGCCGCGCCGTGAACCCGAGCGAGGAGTGCCTCGGCTCGATCTCCCACTCGCCCGGCTCGGGCGGCTCGGGAGGCGCGGGAGGCGCGGGAGGCGCGGGAGGCGCGGCTACCTGGAGCATGGGGTCACCGAGGCTCACATGACCCTGTTCGGTGACCGTGGCGGTGCCCCGGTAGGGCGCGTAGCCGTCGGCCGAGACGGCGAGGCGGACTCGCCCGCGGGCACCGTCGCGATGAACGAGCCGAACGGGTCCGCCTCGCCGCTCACCACCTTGCGGCCCTGGCTATCGCTGACGGTGAACTCGGCGTTCCGGACCGGTTCGTGGAGCGGATCGGGGATCCGGCAGCTGAGTACGCCGCCTCGGGCCGGCAGCGGCAGCGTCGCGTGGGGACTCCTGCCTTTGGCCCGGGTCGTACGGTTTCCCAGCCAGCGGCCGAACGTCGGCTTCCGGCCCGAGTCGGCGGCGGCCCACCCGCATCAGTACGGGTGAACCGTTCAACCCGGGTGGCCCGATCAAGCCGAGTGACCCGATCAAGCCGGGTGCCCCGATCAAATCGAGCGACGTGATCGGCCCGGGCAAGCCCCGTTCAGCCCTGGTGGCCCGATCAGCCCGGGTGCCCCGTGGGCGGTGGCCGAGCCGGGCCGGACGTCACCGCGCGCAGTCCGCTTCCGGCGCCGGTCACGGCCAGCGCGCCGTCGGTGTCGGTGCGCAGCACCACCGTGCCGAGGGAGCGGAGTACGTCGACCGTGCGCGGGGCCGGATGCCCGTAACGGTTCCCCGCACCCGCCGAGATCAGCGCGAGACGCGGCCGCACCCGGCGCAGAAAGCCCGGGTCCTGCTGGCCGGAGCCGTGATGCGCGACCTTCAGCACATCGACCGGGCCGAGCGTGGGCGCGGCCCTCAACAGCGCTTCCTGAGCGGGCGGTTCGAGGTCCCCGGGCAGCAGCATGTTCAGGCCACCGGTGCGCACGAGCAGCGTGACACTCGCGTCGTTGGCCCCTTCCAAGGCGGGCCCCGCCACGGACCCGGCCGGGGGCCAGAGGACCTGCCAGCTCAGCGGGCCCACACGGCGCCGCTCCCCCGCCGCGGCCCGGGTCAGCGGGATACCCCGGGCTGCAGCCTGACGTCGTACGGCCGCCGCCTGCCCCGGCGGATCCTCGAGCCCCGTCACCTGAATCGCACCGACCTCCCGGCCCCGCAACACCCCCGGCAGCCCCGTGACATGGTCGGCGTGAAAGTGCGTGAGCAGCACGAGCGGCACCCGGGTGACGCCGAGGGAGCGCAAACAGCGGTCGACGAGCGCCGGTTCGGGCCCCGCGTCCACAACCACGGCCGTGCCCGGGCCCGCCGCCAGAACGGTCGCATCGCCCTGCCCCACATCACACACCGCGTAACTCCAGTCGCGCGGCGGCCATCCGGTGATCACCCGGGTCAGCGGCGCGGGCCGGAGCACGGCCAGGAGCAGGAGCAGCGCCCCGGCACCGACCACCGCGGGATGCCGCAACCACCGGGCCGCAGGATGCCGCAGAAGCCGCCCGCCACACAGCAGAAGCACGGTGATGCCCGCCGCAAGCAGCAGCCCGCCGCGCCATCCGCCCGGCCAGTCCACCCCCGAACCGGGCAGCGCGGCCCCGGCCCGGGCGACGTCGGCGATCCACCCGGTCGGCCAACTCGCGCACCAGGCCAGACCCTTGGCCACCGGCATGGCCAGCGGCGCGACCGCGAGCGCCGCGAAGCCGAACACCGTGGCCGGTGCCACCGCGAACTCCGCGAACAGATTGCAGGGCACCGCCACCAGGCTGATCCGGGCCGCCAACACGGCCACCACGGGCGCGCACACGGCCTGAGCCGCCAGCGCGGCGGCCAACGCCTCGGCGAGCCGCGGCGGCACACGACGACGACGCAGCGCGGCGCTCCACCGCGGGGCGAGGGTGAGGAGGGCACCAGTGGCAAGCACCGACAGCACGAAGCCGTAACTCCGGGCCAGCCAGGGGTCGTAGAGAACCAGGAGCAGCACCACGGCGGCCAGTGCCGGAATCAGAGACCTACGGCGTCCCGTACCGATGGCAAGAAGCACGATGAGCCCGCACGCCGCCGCGCGCAGCACGCTCGGATCCGGTCTGCACACCACCACGAAAGCGAGCGTGAGGACGCCTCCGAGCAGGGCCGTCGTCCGAAGAGAGAAACCGAGGCGCGGCGCAAGCCCACGGCGCTCGGCACGGCCCGCGGTACCGGGCGGGCCGATGAGCAGCACGAGGACGATCGTGAGGTTGCTGCCCGACACGGCCAGGAGATGGTTGAGTTCAGTGGCCTCGAACGCCTCGTCCAGCTCCTGCGACACCCGCGAGGTGTCACCGACGACCAGCCCAGGAAGCAGCGCACGGGCATCCGGCGGCAACCCGTCGGTGGCCTCACGCAGCCCGGCCCGCAGCCGTCCCGCGAAGCGCTGGAGGGCGCTCGGCCCGGCCGTCACCGTGGGCGGCGTACGGCCCGACACCCGCAGGACCGCGGCAACCCGGCCACTGTCGTCGAACGGCGGCGCGAGCCGGGCGTGCATCCGCAGCCGTGTGGAGGGGAGCAGGGAGGACCACTTGGTGCGGTCGGTCTGGCCGGTCTGGTCGGTCTGGCCGGTCTGGCCGGTCTGGCCGGTCTGGCCGGTCTGGTCAGACTGGTTGATCTGGTTCGTCTCGCTGGTCTGACTGGTCTGGTCGGCCTGGTTCGTCTGGCTGATCTGGTTGGTCTTGTCGTACGTGTCGGCGACGGCGACCGGGGCCGCGTCGGCGTGACGGTCGCCATTGCCGTATCTGGCTCCGTCTCCCCTTTCCCCGCCCCCGCCCCCTCCCTCTCCGCCTCCGTTGCCGTTGCCGTTGCCGTTGCCGTTGCCGTCGCCGTCGCCGTCGCCGTCAGCATTACCGTCGCGGTCGCTGCCGCCTTCGCCTTCGCCGTCGTCGGCCTCGCCGTCGGCACCGCCGTCGCCCTCGCCCTCGCCAAGAACGAGGACCAGTACAGGGGTACGGGTCGCCACCACCTGCCGGGCAGGGGTAGTCACGCGAGTGACCTCCGCCTGGAGAACAGTGCCGGGCAGTGTCGCCACGGGTCCCCGGACCCGGGGGCGCATCGGGCGGGGGTCTGCCGTGACCTCCAACTCCACCGTGACGTGGGCGTATTGGCGGGCGAGCCCCGGGAGCGGCCCTCGGCGCACATCCGCCGTGTGCAGGGCGGCGGAAGCGACGGCCGCCGCGACGCAGAGCAGCGTGGTGGCAGCGGCGAGACGAACTCCGGGACGCGTGGAGCGAGGACGCGTGGAGCGTGGTCGGGTGGTGCGGGGACGCGTGGAGCCGGGACGCGTGGAGCGGGGACAGGCGGAGCGCGGTCGGGTGGAGGGGGTACTCGTGCCGCCGGAGCGGTCCGCGGGACGCGGGACGGGGCCGGGGCCGGGCGTGAGTCCGCGACCACGGGCGCGCCGTACCCACCGTGCCTCCGCCCCCAGGAGTCCCGCCGCCACGATGACGCACAAACCCGTCGCGAGCCACGCCCAGTTCGCAGGTGCGCCAAGGGCGAGTGCCGCCGCGGCCCAGGCCGCGAGTGCGGGCGGAACGAGACGGAGGTCGGGTGGGCGTTCCTGATGAGGGTGCGACGAGCCGAGCGGGCTGGCCGCGGTGGCATGGACCGACTGGCGGTCGGCTTCAACTCCGGTGCGCGTCATGGCCGTACGGCGTTCTTCAACTCGGCGAACCGACGGTCGCCGATGCCATTCACCTCGCGCAGCTCATCGACCGAGCGGAAGCCGCCGTGCTGGGTGCGGTAGTCGACGATGTGCTGGGCGAGGACCGGGCCCACCCCAGGGAGCGTGTCCAGTTGCTCGACGGTCGCGGAGTTCAGGCTGACCGGACCGGCCGGCCCCGCTCCACCGGACACCGAGCCCGGGCCGGCGCCGCCCGATGCCGCCGCGGAGGCCGATCCGCCGGACGCTGGCGGCACCGCGCCACCGGGTGCCCCCACGACGACCTGCTCGCCGTCCACGAGCACCCGTGCGCGGTTGAGCGCGCTGAGGTCCGTTCCCTTGCGGACTCCGCCCGCCGCCCGCAACGCGTCGGCTACCCGTGACCCTTGCGGCAGTTGGTGGATGCCCGGTCGGCGGACCTTGCCGCTGACGTCCACCACGATCCGGCCCTTCGCACCGCCCGGGCTCCCCCGGCCCGACGCGGGCGGCCCGCCCGGGGTCGTCACGGGAGCTCCGGGAGAGGGGTCCGGTCCGGATGCGGCCTGGCGCACCACGTCGGGCGCGGCCACCGGCTGCGGCCGCCCCGTCCAGAAGTGGTGCACGGCAAAACCGACCGCGACGACCAGGACCACGGCGATGGCCACAAGGCTCCGACGTTCGAGCCCGCACCTCAACTGCAGCCACAGCGGCAGCCGTTCC
Source organism: Streptomyces sp. NPDC002851 (assembly GCF_053591935.1). NCBI lineage: Bacteria > Bacillati > Actinomycetota > Actinomycetes > Kitasatosporales > Streptomycetaceae > Streptomyces > Streptomyces sp. NPDC002851. The sequence goes on from NZ_JBSFUT010000012.1 coordinate 130,304, forward strand.
CGCACTGCGCCCCAGCCGCGCCGCCGCCGAGACCCGACCTCCTCCGACGCAGGCGGAGGCGCAGGCACGGGCGCGGGCGGAGGCGCAGGCACGGGCGCGGGCGGGGGCGCGGGCGGAGATGCAGGCGGAGACGCAGGCGCAGGCCCCCGCGGCTCAGCCGCACCCTCCGCGACCCCCGTGCCACCCCCAGCGCCGCCGACTGCCCTGGCCGCACTGGCCGCACTCGCCGCACTCGCCGCCCCACGCGCGGCGGACGTATCGAAGAGCGCCTGCGCGCGCAGCCTGAGACGTTCGGCCGCAGCACGTCGGCGCCGTACTCGACCAAGGTCGCGTTCGTAGTCCCGTACCGCCCGACGCGCGGAGGCAGCACGGTCGTCAGCAGCGGTCTCACGCCCGGAACCGCTCGTTGCCATGGAAGATCGAAGAGTCATGCGAGCGACGTTAGGCATCTCCGCCCGAGCCCGCTGATCTTGCTCAAATCCTCTGGATTACCCAGCAGTTGTGGATAACTCAGCCACCCACACGAGCTACACCAGCCCCGGCCAAGCCGCGCCTGCGCCGCCTGGGCCCGCCCGCACGAGCTACACCAGAACCCTCACCGCGGCGAAACCACAGCCCCCAACAACCCAGGCCCCGTATGCGCCCCGATCACCGCGCCGACCTCGCTGACGTGCAGCTCCGCGAGGCCCGGCACCCGCTCCCTGAGGCGCTCCGCGAGCGTGGCGGCGCGTTCCTGGGCCGCGAGGTGGTGCACGGCGATGTCGACCTGGCTCGCCCCGGCGCGCTCGACCACGAGTTCCTCGAGGCGGCCGATCGCCTTGGAGGCGGTGCGTACCTTCTCGCACAACTCGATACGCCCGCCGTCCAGTTCGAGCAGCGGCTTCACGGCGAGGGCCGAGCCGAGCAGGGCCTGTGCCGCCCCGATCCGCCCGCCGCGGCGCAGATAGTCGAGGGTGTCGACGTAGAAGTACGCGGACGTGGACGCGGCCCGCTTCTCGGCGGCGGCTACCGCATCGTCCACGGTGCCGCCGCTCTCCGCGGCCTCCGCCGCCGACAGGGCGCAGAAGCCCAGGGCCATCGCGACCATGCCGGTATCCACGACGCGTACCGGAATCGGGGCGTCGGCCGCGGCGAGCACCGCGGCGTCGTATGTGCCCGAGAACTCGGCGGACAGATGCAGCGACACGATGCCGGTCGCCCCCGACTCGGCGATCTTGCGGTAGGTCTCCGCGAAGACCTGAGGGCTGGGCCGGGATGTGGTGACGGGGCGGCGTTTCTGCAGGGCGAGGGCGAGCGAGCGGGCCGAGATCTCGGTGCCCTCCTCGAGCGCCTGGTCGCCCATGACCACGGTCAGCGGGACCGCGGTGATGCCGTGCCGCTCCATCGCCCGTTGCGGCAGGTAGGCCGTGGAATCCGTGACGATCGCGACATGGCGGGACATGAGCTGGAGGTTACCTGGCCCAAACGGTGAGCGGCAGCCCGGCCCGGCCCTCGGACGCTGTCCCGGATACCCGTGTGAAGCACCCGTTCCGGAAGGCGGGTGGCTGTCTCAGGTGGTCCCCTCGCGCCGCTCCTGCTTCTGCCACGGATAGGTCGGCGTCGGCCGGGCCTGCTCGATGGCCTGCGGTTCCTCGGCGTCGCGGCGCGGGTCCGGCCAGGTCTGCTCGGCCGCGGCCGCCGGCCCGTCGACCAGCGTCGGCTCGGGCCACGAGGGCGGAGTGGCGGGGCCGGTCGCGGGGGCGGCGGCACCCTCGGGGGGTGTGGTGGCGGCAGTGGGGCCGGAGGTCTCTTCGGTGCGCCCCTTCGGCGACGGCTCGGCGTCCGTCCAGTGCCGCAGTGCGCCCGATTCGACGTCGATCTCCCGTCCGAGCGCCGCCAGATCGTCGTCCGCGAACTGCCGTGCCCGGTCGCGTGCGGCCCAGCGCAGCGAGTCCGCGGCGTGCGTGATCCGGTCCGTGCGCTCCTTGAGCTCGGGGAGCAGTTCGCGGAGCCGGGGTCTGTCGGGCTCGCGCTCCAGGCCCCTGAGTTCGTGGTCCAACTCGTGGGCGTGCGCGCTCAGGCGCTGGAAGAGGGCCATGGATTCCCGCAGCGAGGCGTCCTCGCCGACCTTCTCGCCCAGCGCGTCCTGGGTGGACCGCATCGAGGTGCGTAGCTTGAGCCGGAGCTGGGCGAGTTCGCCGGCGGTGCCCGGCTGGGCGAAGCTCTTCGCCTTGAGCGTGGTGTCCTCGACCGTGCGGCGGGCCTGCGCGACGGTCCGGTCCACGCCGCGCGCGGCGGCCTTGGCCACCTTGACCGTCACGAACACCCCCGCCGCCACGAACAGCACGAAGAGCAGTGCCACTACGGCGATCACTACGTCCATGGCAGGTGAGCTCCTTCGGGGCGGTGCCGGGGTCAGGGCCTCTCTTCCACCGTAAACGCAGCCGGGCAGGTCGAGGGTTCCCCAGAACCCCCAACCTGCCCGTAGGGCATGTCCCCTATGCGCCGCGGTGCGCGCTCAGCTGGGCGCCGGAGTCGTCACGGCACGTTACGCCGGAACGATGTTCACGAGCTTCGGCGCCCGCACGATCACCTTGCGGATACCGGCGCCACCCAGGGCGGCCACGACCCGCTCGTCGCCCAGGGCCGCCTGCTCCAGCTCCTCGTCCGAGATCGACGGGGAGACCTCCAGGCGGGCCTTGACCTTGCCCTTGATCTGCACGACGCAGGTCACGGCCTCGTCCACGACGTACGCCGGGTCGGCGGCCGGGAAGTCCTGGTGCACCACGGAGTCCGTGTGGCCCAGCTTGCGCCACAGCTCCTCGGCGATGTGCGGGGCCAGCGGCGCGATCAGCAGCACCAGGGACTCGGCGACGCTGCGCGGCAGCGGGCCTCCGGCCTTGGTCAGGTGGTTGTTCAGCTCGGTGACCTTGGCGATGGCGGTGTTGAACCGCAGGCCTTCCAGGTCCTGGCTGACGCCGTCGATCGCCTTGTGCAGGGCGCGCAGCGTGGCGTCGTCCACCTGGTCGGTGTCGACGACCGTGACCTCGCCGGTGGCCTCGTCGACGACGTTCCGCCACAGCCGCTGGAGCAGCCGGAACTGGCCCACCACCGCGCGCGTGTCCCACGGCCGGGAGACGTCCAGGGGGCCCATGGCCATCTCGTAGAGGCGCAGGGTGTCGGCGCCGTACTCGGCGCAGATCTCGTCCGGAGTGACCGCGTTCTTCAGGGACTTGCCCATCTTGCCCAGTTCGCGCTTGACCGGCTCGCCCTCGAAGAAGTACTTGCCGTCGCGCTCCTCGACCTCGGCGGCCGACACCGGGAAGCCGCGGCTGTCCCGGTAGACGTACGCCTGGATCATGCCCTGGTTGAACAGCTTGTGGAACGGCTCGGCCGACGAGATGTGGCCCAGGTCGAACAGGATCTTGGACCAGAAGCGGGCGTACAACAGGTGCAGCACGGCGTGCTCGGCGCCGCCCACGTACAGGTCGACACCTCCGGTGGGCTGCCCCTCGCGCGGGCCCATCCAGTACTGCTCGACGGCCGGGTCGACCAGCTTCTCGCTGTTGTTCGGGTCCAGGTAGCGCAGCTCGTACCAGCACGAACCCGCCCAGTTGGGCATGGTGTTGGTCTCGCGGCGGTACGTCTTGACGCCGTCGCCCAGGTCCAGCTGGACGTTGACCCACTCCTCGTTGCGCGAGAGCGGCGTCTCCGGGGAGGTGTCGGCGTCGTCCGGGTCGAAGGTGCGCGGCGAGTAGTCCTCGACCTCGGGCAGCTCCAGGGGCAGCATCGACTCGGGCAGCGCGTGGGCCACGCCGTCCTCGTCGTAGACGATCGGGAAGGGCTCGCCCCAGTAGCGCTGGCGGCTGAACAGCCAGTCGCGCAGCCGGAAGTTGACGGTGCCCTCGCCGATGCCCCGCTCGGCCAGCCACTCGGTGATCTTCGTCTTGGCCTCGACGACGCCCAGGCCGTCCAGGGACAGCGTGTCGCTCGACGAGTTGACGAGCTTCGCGTCGTACGAGTCGAAGGCGTCGTCCCACGTAGTGGCGTCGGTTCCGCGGTCGTCGGACGGCTCGACGACGCAGCGCATGGGCAGCTCGAAGGCGCGCGCGAAGGCGAAGTCGCGGCTGTCGTGCGCCGGGACGGCCATGATCGCGCCGGTGCCGTAGCCCATCAGGACGTAGTCGGCGATGAAGACCGGGACCTGCTCGCCGCTGACCGGGTTGATGGCGTACGCGCCGGTGAAGACGCCGGTCTTGTCCTTGGCCTCGGCCTGCCGCTCGACGTCGGACTTGGCGGCGGCCTGCTTGCGGTACGCGGCGACGGCGTCGGTGGGCGTGGCGTGGCCGCCCGTCCATACGTCGTGGGTGCCCTCGGGCCAGGCGGCCGGGGTGATCTTCTCGACCAGCGGGTGCTCGGGGGCCAGGACCATGTAGGTGGCGCCGAACAGGGTGTCCTGGCGGGTGGTGAAGACGGTGATGGCGTCCTCGCCGTTGGTGGTGACCTTGAAGTCGACGCGCGCGCCCTCGGAGCGGCCGATCCAGTTGCGCTGCTGCAGCTTGATGGCCTCGGGCCAGTCCAGGCCGTCCAGGTCGTCGAGCAGGCGGTCGGCGTAGGCCGTGATGCGCATGTTCCACTGGCGCAGCTTGGCCTTGAAGACCGGGAAGTTGCCGCGCTCGGAGCGGCCGTCGGCGGTGACCTCCTCGTTGGCCAGGACAGTGCCCAGGCCGGGGCACCAGTTGACCGGGGCGTCGGAGGCGTAGGCCAGGCGGTAGTCGCCCAGGACCTCGGCGCGCTCGACGGCGCTCAGCTCACTCCACGCGCGCGTGACGCCGGATTCGGTGGCCGGCACGGCGCGCTCGCCGCTCTCGAACTGGGCGATCAGGTCGGCGATCGGGCGGGCCTTCTTCGCGTCCTGGTCGTACCAGGAGTTGAAGATCTGGAGGAAGATCCACTGGGTCCACTTGTAGTAGTCCGGGTCGATCGTCGCGAACGAGCGGCGCTGGTCGTGGCCCAGGCCCAGGCGGCGCAGCTGCGCCTTCATGTTGACGATGTTGGCCTCGGTGGAGACCCGCGGGTGCGTGCCGGTCTGCACGGCGTACTGCTCGGCGGGCAGGCCGAACGCGTCGAAGCCCAGGGTGTGCAGGACGTTGTGCCCGGTCATCCGCTGGAAGCGGGCGAAGACGTCGGTGGCGATGTAGCCGAGGGGGTGGCCGACGTGCAGGCCCGCGCCCGAGGGGTACGGGAACATGTCCATGATGAACTTCTTGGGCCGGGCCACGACCGCCGGGTCACCGGCCATGTCGCCGCTGGGGTTCGGCACCTGGTAAGTGCCGTTCGCGTCCCAGAAGTCCTGCCAGCGTGCCTCGATGTCGGCGGCCATGGCAGCCGTGTAGCGGTGCGGCGCTGCCACCTCGGCAGCCGTATTCGTCTCGCTCATGATCCTTAAGGCTCCATCGATCGTCTCTGCCGGCGTTTCGTCTGCTACGTACAGCCGAAATGAAAAATCCCCTCGCATAGGAGGGGACGCCGCGCCGATTCCGACCACTCAATTGTCATCACTTGCCAAGAGTGGTCGGCACTGATCAGCGCGGCTCGCTAAGCAGAAGGCGTACGGCACGCATGGCGTCAGGGTACCGCAGGGCTCGCGACGGCCGCACCGAGCTTCCGGTCCAGACCAAATCGGCCGCCGAACTCCGCCTCACCGCACCGGGTTACTCGGCGTACCGACCCCTATCGGGGCAACACCACAAACCGATGTCCAGTGGATAACGACGCAATAACTCAAACCCCGTACTGGCTGGTATGACTCCACTTAGCATGCGGCAACGGGACGCGCTTTGCCGAACTTTCGGAGTCTGCCCCATGAACTCTCTGACCCCCCCGACCCGTCCGAGCCCGCCCTCCCTGGACCGCCGCCGGCGCCCCGCCGGGCCGAGCCGCACGGTCCGCGGGCTGTCCTTAACGGCAGCACTGCTGCTCATACCCCTCGCGGTGGCCGCGGGCAGCGACGATTTCCGCGCCGCGCTCGACTTCACCAGCGGAGTCCTCTGCCTCGTGGCCCTGACCTGCTCCGTGGTCTGGGGCCTGGTCGCTTCCGACCGGCTCTTCCTCGGCGCCCGCCAGCGGCTGCTCGCCCAGGCCGTGCACCGGGGCACGGCGGTGGCCGCCGTCGGCTTCCTGCTCCTGCACGGCACCATCAAGTTGAACCTCGACCATGTCGCGCCGGTCGACGCGCTCGTGCCCTTCGCACACGGCGTGGTCGGCACCGCCGGGCTCATCGGGTTCGGCACCCTGGCCGGACTGCTCCTGCTGACGGTCGCGGTCACCGGCGCACTGCGCAGCTCCTTCGCCTCGCCCGCGCGGGTCGCCGGGCGCTGGCGGGCACTGCACACCCTCGCGTACCCCGCGTGGTGCTCGGCCCTCGTCCACGGCCTGTACGCGGGCCGTGAGCCCGCCGCCTGGGTGGTGGTGCTCTACTGCCTGTGCCTGGCGGCGGTGGCCGGGGCGCTGGCCCTACGGGCGGCGCCCGAGCCGGTCAAACGGAAGGTCTCCCGCCGCATCCTCGCGCTGCTGTCCCCCGACGGGCGTACGAGCCGCACGCCCGAGGAGGAACCGCCCGCCCGCCGGGACTCCGCGCCACTGCCCGGCATGGACGGTTCCGCGGCGCATCACACCACCACCGTGGTGCCGCCCCGGCCCTCCGAGCGCCCGTTCACCCCGCCGATGCCGCGGTTGTACGAGGCCGAGGCGCCCTCCTCCGCCGCCTCACGGCACCCCTGGGACACCGAAACGGGCACTACTACAGATACGGCCGCCGCTCCCGGACCGGTGCCGCCCCCAGGAACAGGCGCCACCACAGATACGGCCCCTTCTGCAGGCCTGCCCACAGGAGAAACGGCCACCCCTACAGGTCTGTCCGCCGCCTACCGCGCGGTCTCCGCCCCCGCCCCGCGTCCAGGGCCCGTCCCGCTCCCCCATCCCCCGGCCGGTCCCGCCGCTCCCCGCTCACACCCCGCCGGATCCGGCACGCCGCACTGGCCCGCCCCTTCTCCACCGCCGCCCGCCGAGGCCACCCCGTCGACGTACGAGACGTCCGGCACCGTCCCCCGGCCGAGGCCCGCCAGCGGTCCCGCCCACGCCCGCACCTCTCACGCACGCGCCCCCTACACCCCCGACCGGCCGTCCGCACACCCGGCGTACGACGACGGACCCGTCACCGAGCCGCTGCCCCGGCCAGGGCACGAGCGCGAGCGCGAGCGCGAGCCAGGGTACGAGCCGGGGCACAGGCCGGGCCGCGCGCCCACCCCGGCACCCGGCGCCGACTGCCGCCCGCCGGTCACCGGTGAGCCCTGGGACGCTCCGAGCTCCACCGGAGGTCACCGGTGAACGCGCCGCTCCCCGACATCCCCGAGGTCCGCGTCGTCGGCCTCCCCCACCTCACCAGCGGCCTCGACCTCGTGGAGCGGCTCGACCTGCCGCTCCACCTCAAGGTGCACGGCCCCCTCGAACCGGTGCCCGGCGAGCGGCTCGCCGCGCTCGCCGACGCGGTCGCGCTGCGCGGCCGGGGCGGCGCCGGGTTCCCCTTCGCCCGAAAACTGCGGGCCGTCGCCGAGTCGGCCATCTCGCGCGGCATACGTCCCGTGGTCGTCGTCAACGGAAGCGAGGACGAGCCCGCGTGCCGCAAGGACACGGTGCTGCTCAACCGAGCCCCGCACCTGGTCCTGGACGGCGCGCTGCTCGCCGCCGAGGCGCTCGGCGCCCGCACCCTGGTGGTCGGTGTCACCCGCGACTCCACCGAGGCGTCCACGGCCGCCGCCCTCACCGAGCGGGGGCTCTCCAACCGGCGCGGTGCGCCGCTCCGCGCGCGCGTGCAACGCAATCCCGCGCGCATGGTGACCGGCGAGGCCACCGCCCTGGTGCGCTCCGCCGACGGCGGCCCGGCACTGCCGCCCGGCCGCCGGGTGCGCGCCGCCGAGTCCGGCGTCGGCGGCGCCCCGACCCTTGTGTCCAATGCCGAGACCTTCGCGCAACTCGCGGTCGCCGCCCGGCTCGGCCCGGACCGGTACCGCCGCACCGGCCTGCACGACGAGCCCGGCACCGTGCTGCTCACGCTCTCCGGCGCCGTGGGCCGCCCCATGGTCATCGAGGTGCCCACCGGGGTGCCGCTGCGCTATGTCCTTCAGCTGGCCGGGGCTCCGCCACTGCCCCAGGGCGTCCTGACCGGCGGCTACCACGGCAGCTGGCTGGGCGGCCCGGCCGCGCACGACGCCGTCGTCTCCCGCGCCGCCCTCCAGGCCCTGGGCGGCGCGCTCGGCGCCGGGGCGATCCTGCCCCTGGGCCCGGACACCTGCCCGCTCGGCGAAGCCCTCAGGGCGGCGCGCTGGCTGGCCGCCGAAAGCTCCGGCCAGTGCGGCCCCTGCCGACTCGGGCTGCCCGCGGCGGCGAACGGCCTCGCCGACCTGCTGGGTGGCGGCGGCCCCACGGCGCTCGAGGCGCTGCGCGAGGTCACCCGCGCCGTCCGCGGCCGCGGCGCCTGCAAGCACCCGGACGGCGCGGCCCGCTTCCTCGACTCGGCGCTCTCGGCGTTCCGCGACGACGTCGCCGCACACGCGCTCGGCTCCGGCTGCGGCCGCGCCACCAGAGGCGTCCTGCCGCTGCCCGGTCCGGGACAGCAGGACGCGGGCGCGCCCAGCGGCGAGCGCCTCGCCGTCGACTGGACGCTCTGTCAGGGCCACGGCCTGTGCGCGGACGTCGTGCCGGAACTCATCCAGCTCGGCCCCGACGGGTTCCCCACGGTCCCGGACGCCGCGGTTCCGCTGCCGCTACGAGGGCGGGCACAGCGCGCCGTACGACGCTGCCCGGCGCTCGCACTCCGCTTGGAACGCACGCCCGGGCAGACGCCCGCACGCCTCACACAGGCCACCCCGCTCGCCCTGCCACCCGCTCCTGAACCCAAGCCCCTGAACAGCCACCGGAGTTGACCCCAGGGCGCCCCGGAAAACAAAAATCCCGTCCGATCGGAGTGATCGGACGGGATCCGGGAGACCGAACCTGATGCGACTCAAGAACGGTTCTGCTGTGGAGCTAAGGAGAATTGAACTCCTGACCTCTTGCATGCCATGCAAGCGCTCTACCAACTGAGCTATAGCCCCTTGCGGTGTGTCTCCCCGGGGCCTTGCCCCGCGGCGACGTCGTCAACAGTACACGGTCACCCCGGTGCTCCACCAAATCGTTTGTCCGCCCCTCCGGGGGGAGAGCGCCAGAAGGTACTGTCAGCACGCGTGACCACAGTAGGACGGGCCGCCGACAAGGCCGACAACAGGAACCGGGACGGACGGCCGCCGCACCTTCTGTACGCCCTGCTCGTCTGCCTGGCGTCGTTCACGGCTTTCTGGATCGCCCAGCGCCTCGCCGGCGTGACCCTGCTCGACGTGATGGTCTACCGCGCCGAGGGCATGACCGTGCGCGCCGGCGGCGACCTGTACGCGATGCGCGCGACCGCGGCCGAGCTGCCGACGACCTACCCGCCGTTCGCCGCCCTGCTGTTCACGCCGCTGACGCTGCTCGGCGTACCGGAGATGCGGACCTTCGCGACCGGTTTCAATCTCGTGCTCGTCGTCGCGGTGGTGTACCTCTCGCTGCGCCTGGCCGGGCTCGAGCGGCGCCCGCGGCGGTTCGTCGTCGCCCTGTGGGTGTCCGCGCTGCTCGTGTGGTGCGAGCCGGTGTGGACGACGCTGCGGTACGGCCAGATCAACCTGCTGCTCGCCGTCCTGGTCCTGTGGGACCTGACCCGGCGGGCGGAGAACCGCTGGGCCGGGGTCGGCATCGGCCTCGCGGCCGCGATCAAGCTCACCCCGGCCCTGTTCGCGGTGATGCTCGCGCTCGCGGGCCTGGTGCAGGCGCTACGTCTGGTGCGCGCGGGTCAGAAGTGGTGGAACCCATGGCTGCGTCAAGCCGCCGTCGCCACGGCCACGTTCGTCCTCGTCACCGCGGGCACCGCGGTCGCGCTGCCGGGCGACTCACGGCGTTTCTGGACCGAGGTGATGTTCTCCGCGAACCGCCCGGGCAAGGCCGAGGACACCGCCAACCAGTCGCTGCGCGGGGTGCTCGCGCGGCTCCTGCACACCCCCGAACCCGGCGTCTGGTGGGCCGCCGTGGCGGCGCTCGTGGCCGTCGCCGGGCTCACCGTCGCAGTGGCGGCGCTGCTGCGCGGCCGTACCGCCTGGGCGGTGACCGCGTGTGCGGCGACCGCGCTCCTGGTCAGCCCGGTGTCCTGGTCGCACCACTGGGTGTGGGTGGTACCGGCGCTCGTGCTGCTCGGCACCGAGGCCCGCCGCTCGGGCAGTCGGCGGCTGCGGGCGGTGACGGTCGCGGGCGCGGTGCTGTTCTCGTCGTTCGTGCTGTGGTGGGTGCCGCACAGCGGCTCGAGCACCACGATCCGGTACGAACTCGACCAGAACGCTTGGCAATCGCTGTGCTCGGGCGCGTACTGCCTGGCCGGGCTCGCCTTCCTGGCGCTTGCCGCCCGGCACGCGCGCGTGGGGCACGACATGAGCGTGGAGCAGGAACGTGCCTTCCCCGTAGGGGCGACGCCGAACGCTCAGGCCGTCGCGAACGAATAGAACCGTTTCAGGGTGCAGTGCTCGTCGAGGAGTCGCCCGTAGATCGGCTCGCCCTCCAGTTCGCGGTACGTCTCGATCGGGTCGCCTTTTATGATCAGCGCCCGCGCGCATTCCTCGCACCAGTACTGGTACGCGGCATTGACCGGCTCCATGTCACGGACGATCGGCGTGCCGCTGCCGCACCAGTCGCACTTCCTCCTATGTGCACCCATCGATCAGCTCCAGCTGTGGCCGCAGGCCGTGCACACGTAGGAGATTCCGCCGTTGTCCCCGAGCACTTGGGCCACACTGACGGAACCACAGGACGGGCAGCTCAGGGCGGTACGGGCGAGTGGGGTGGCGCGCCGGGGGCGGGCGGAGCGGAGCGGCTGCGCAGGCGAACGGCGGCCTTGCTCGTCGATCGCGTCGAGGACGCCGCTGCCTTCCTCGGGGATGCTCGCGGGCATCGCTCTTCTCCCTCCCGTCGGGCGCTCTTCGCCGGGTGTTCCGGCCCCCTTCCGGCCCGCTCGATTCTGCCACGACCTTGGAAATGGGTCAGCGACGCACGGGTACCAGTCCGGACACGACGCCGACCCCGGCCGCCAAGGCCAGTGCTAGACAGCTGACCAGGAGCGCTTCACCGGACTCCAGCGCTCCGCCTGTCGTACCGGCGTCCGCAAGGCGGTTGAGGAAGAGCGTGCCGACGGTGGCGACGCCGGTGAGCTGACCGAGCTGTGTGACGGTGGCGAGCAGGCCGCTGGCGTCCGCGGCATCCTCCTGCCGTACCGCCGCGAGCGCGCCCGTGAGCGCCGGTCCGAAGGCGAGCGCGATGCCCGCGCCGACGCCCGCGAACGCCGCGTACAGCCCGATTCCGCCGCTGCCGCCGCCCCGCAGGACGAGACCGACCAGCGCGACCGAGACCGCGGCGAGGGCGAACCCGCCCGGAATCAGCGGCCGTTGCCAGGCCGCGGGCAGCCGCTGCCAGCTCCGCCCGGCCACGCCGAAGGCCAAGGCGGCCGGTACAAAAGTAAGTCCGGTACGCAGCGCGCTGTGCCCCAAGCCGCCCTGGAGATGCAGGGTGAGGGTGAACAGAAAGCCCGCGTTGAGCGCCATGGCCAGCAGAATGTGCAGGGCGGCACGGGCCGTTCCCGGGGTGCGCAGCAAGCGGGGCGCGATCAGCGGGGCGCCGCCGCGCGCGGCCAGGCGTGCCTCGTACGCCACAAAGCCCGTGAGAATGACGGCGCTTGACGCCAGCGAGACCCAGGACCAGAGCGGCCAGCCCTGCTCCTGGCCGAGCACCAGCGGAACCGTGCACAGTGACACGGCGGCCCCGAGCAGCACCAGGCCGGGCAGATCGAGCCCACGCGCGCGTGCCGCACCTCCGGCGCGCGGCACCACCGGTCCTCCGTCCTTCGGCAGCACGAGCGCGCCGAGGGCGAGCAGCGCGAGGCCGACCGGCACGTTGACCAGGAAGACCGGGCGCCAGCCGGTGCCGAACAGGTCGGCGCTGACCAGCACTCCGCCGACCACCTGCCCGGCGGCGGCGCCGAGTGCCAGGACGGCCGAATACGCGCCGAGCGCCCGCACCCGGGCCGGACCCGTGAAGTGCCGCTGGATCAGGCTGAGTACCTGCGGAATCATCACCGCCGCGGCCGCGCCCTGGACGAGCCGGAAGGCGATCAGCTGCCCGCTGTCCTGGCTGAGGCCGCAGGCGAGCGACGCGGCGGTGAACAGGGCGAGCCCGGCGAGGTGCGCCCTGCGGTGGCCGATGCGCTCGCCCAGGCGCGCGCCGGTGATCAGGAGCACGGCGTACGCGATGGTGTAGCCGGCCACCACGAGTTGCAGCCCGGCGCCGGAGGTGCCGAGGTCGGCGCGGATGGTGGGCGCCGCGACATTGACGATGAACACGTCGAGCAGAGCCATGAATTGGGCGGTGAGCACCACCGCGAGCAGTCTGCCGGGACCGGCGGCGGCGCGATTGTCAGTGCCACCGGCTTTACTGGACGCGGAAGTTGGCGGTGCGGCCGCAGAGGTCGTCGTCATGGACCGAGCCTGACGACGTTCGGCCTCGGGTCACGAGAGCCCGTGGATACGGGTACTGACAGTACCTGGCAGCGCCGCCGCACCGGCTCGACGATGGGGGATGTGACCACGGTGACGACGGAGGCGGCGGAGACGACGGAGACGGACACCGAAGCCCGTCCCGATACGCGCGGGGCCACGCGCGCGAGCACGGGTGCCGGTGCTGGTGCCGGTACTGGTACCGACAAGCCCGGTGACAGGCCCGGCGGCAGACCGGGTGGCAGGCCCGGCGGCACCCAGCGCCGCCGGGCCGAGCTCGCCACGTTCCTGCGCGGCCGCCGGGCCCGCGTGCGGCCGCAGGACGTCGGGATACCGCCGGGCCTGCGCCGCCGCACCCCGGGGCTGCGGCGCGAGGAGGTCGCGCAGCTCTCCGGCGTGGGCATCACCTGGTACACGTGGCTGGAGCAGGGCCGACCGATCAACGTCTCGCCGCAGGTCCTGGACGCCGTGGCGCGCACCCTGCGCCTGGACCGCCCGGAGCGCGAGCACCTGTACCACCTGGCCGAGGTCCCCTGCGAGCCCGACGCCTCCGACCCGGCCTTCAACGCCGACGTCGGCCCGGAGATCCAGGGCATCATCGACGCCCTGGACCCGCGCCCGGCGGTGGTCTACAGCTCGCGTTGGGACATCCTGGCCACCAACCCGGCGTACCGCGTCCTGTTCGATGTGCCTTCGGCCCCCACCCTGGGGGTGCCGAACGCGCTGTGGACGCTGTTCACCGTCCCGGACCCGGTGTGTCCGCTGGTCTTCCGGGAGGCGGAGCTGCCGGTCATGGTGGCGCAGCTGCGCGCGGCCTATGGGCGCCACGTCGGGGTGCCGTCCTGGGAGTCGTTCATCGGCCGCCTCTCGAAGGCCAGCCGCTACTTCGCCGAACTGTGGGAGAGCGGCGATGTGGTGCCGCCGGGCTCCCGCGTGAAGCACTTCCGGCACGAGGCGGTGGGCGAGATACGGATGACCTCGGTCTCGCTGTCCATCGACGGCATGCCGGAGCGCCGCATCGTCACGTACAACCCGAACGACGAGGAGAGCCACGCGCGGATGGCGGCGTTGCGGTCCCGGAAGGCGTGAACGGGCACGGAGCGGCTGCGGAAGCGGACGCGGAGAAGTGCCGGGCAAGACAAAGATCCCGCCCCCTTGCGGGGACGGGATCCGGTGACTGTGGAGCTAAGGAGAATTGAACTCCTGACCTCCTGCATGCCATGCAGGCGCTCTACCAACTGAGCTATAGCCCCTGGTGTTCTTCCCGCTCGGCGGGCGAACAAGAAGAACTTTAGCCGGTGACCTGCCGGAAAGTGAAATCCGGGTCGGCCCCTGCTCGGAAGGTGCTCAGGAGTCGTCGCCGAGGACGGGTTCCGGCAGCGTGCCCGCGTTGTGCTCCAGGAGCCGCCAGCCGCGGGCGCCCTCGCCGAGGACGGACCAGCAGCAGTTGGAGAGGCCGCCGAGCCCTTCCCAGTGGTGGGCCTCCAGGCCGAGGAGCCGGCCGATGGTGGTGCGCAGGGTGCCGCCGTGGCTGGCGACGACGAGGGTGCCGCCGTCGGGCAGCTTGTCGGCGTGGCCGAGGACGACCGGGGCGGCGCGGGCGGCGACCTCGGTCTCCAGTTCGCCGCCGCCCCGGCGCACCGGCTCGCCGCGCTTCCACGCGGCGTACTCCTCGCCGTACTTCGCGATGATCTCGTCGTGCGTGAGGCCCTGCCACTTGCCCGCGTAGGTCTCCCGCAGGGCCTCTTCGTGGGTGACGTCGAGGCCGGTGAGCGCGGCGAGCTCGGCGGCGGTGGCGGCGGCACGCTTGAGGTCGGAGGCGACGATCGCGTCCGGCTTCAGGGAGGCGAGCAGGCGGGCCGAGCGACGGGCCTGGGCGGCACCCTCGTCGGTCAGCGCTATGTCCGTGTTGCCCTGGAAGCGGCGCTCCAGGTTCCAGGAGGTCTGGCCGTGCCGCCACAGGATGATGCGGCGTCCCCGGCCCCCGCTCGCGTTCAGGAACACCTGGTGCGAGCTCACCGCGGGCCGCCCGCGGATGCTCCGGCGTCCCTGGCCTCCCCGCCGTCCTCGGCCACGGCGGCGGCGTGCTTGCCGCGGGTGGCCTGGGCGTCGGCCGGAAGGTCGAGCTCGGGGCAGTCCTTCCAGAGCCGCTCGAGGGCGTAGAAGACGCGCTCCTCGCTGTGCTGGACGTGCACCACGATGTCGACGTAGTCGAGCAGCACCCAGCGGGCCTCGCGGTCGCCCTCGCGGCGCACCGGCTTGGCGCCGAGTTCCTTGCCGAGCCGCTCCTCGATCTCGTCCACGATGGACTTGACCTGGCGGTCGCTGGGGGCGGAGGCCAGCAGGAAGGCGTCCGTGATGGCAAGGACGTCGCTTACGTCGTAGGCGATGATGTCGTGCGCGAGCTTGTCGGCTGCCGCCTGCGCGGCAACGTTGATGAGCTCGAGGGAGCGGTCCGTCGCGGTCACTACGAGGCTTTCTTTCGGTGGTCAGTACTCCCCAAGGGTCTCACGGACAGCTGTCGGCACCCCAAACGATTACCGGGGTCACCCGGCGGGGGTGCGGATCGGGCCTACCCGGCCGGGGTGTAGTCCGTGCCCAGGACCACCGCGATGTCCGCGTTCGCCGCCACCTTGCCCTTGCGTACGGCGGTCGCGGGCAGGTCGAGGGTCTTGGCGACCTCCACGGCCTCCGCCTTGCGGGACTCGTCGGCGTAGCTGACCCGTGAGGTGGCGGTGCCCGAGGGGCTGCCCTGGACCACGGTCCAGCCGCCGTTGACCAGGGAGACCCGGGCGCTCTGCGCGGCCTGCTCGGTGCCGGAGAGCTTCACGCGGACCGCGGCGCCCTGCTCGGGGGCCTTGACCTTGCCGCCGAGGACGTCCTTGACGACGCGGTCGGTCGCCTGCGCGGAGAGCGTGCCGTTCTGGCGTACCGGAAGGACCGAGGTCTTGTAGTCGCCGGTCTTGGCGTGCCCGGCCAGCTTGGCGAGGGAGGCGCCGAGGTCCTTCTCGGTCAGCGACGGGTCCAGGATCTGGGTGAGCGTCTCCACGGTGACCGTGGCCGCCTGCGGGTCCGACGAGATCTTCCGCAGGACGCCCTGCATGACCGCCCCGAACCGCTCCAGCTGGGCGCTCTCGCTCTCGCCGGGCGCGCGGTAGGTGGCGTACGCGACCGCCATCGGACCGCTCAGGGTCTGCTTCTCGCCCTTGTTGACCAGCGGTGCCTCGCCCTTCCGCTTCGCCTTCGGGTCGGGCACGTCGGTGTTGGTGTCGATCTCGATGTCCCCGACGGTCTCCACCAAGGTGTCGAGGTAGGGGGTGTCGAGCCGCCAGGTGCCCTCGATGCGGGTGCCGAGCAGCGTGTTCAGGGCGTCGCGGGTGCCGCCCGCGCCGTCGTCCTCGACGGACTTGCCCAGGGTGGTGGCGGCGCCGTCGTCGTCCGTGACGGCCAGGGCGTTGGGCAGCAGGATCGTGGTGCCCTGTCCTGTAGTGGCATTGTCGACGAGCAGGGCCGTGGAGGTGCCGCCCTGCTTGGTGTTGTGCAGATGGACGACGATCACGTCCCGCTGCTGCGGCCCGGAGGCGGCGGGTCCGCCGGTCTCCTTGTCGGAGACGCCGGGCAGCTTGCCCGCGGACCAGAGGTAGCCGACACCGCCCACCACGGCGAGGACGAGCACCACGGCCAGGGCGATCATGCGGTTGCGGCCGCGGCGCTTGGCCTCCTCGCGGCGCTCGGTGCGGGACTCGGTGAATTTCAGCCAGTCGATGACGTCTTCGGACTCCTCGTCCGGTTCGTCGATGAACTGGAACTGTTCGGTGCGGTAGTCCTGCTCGGGGCGGTGCTGCTGCTCCTGCCGGTGCTGCTGCTCGGTGCGGTGCTGCTGCGGCATCCGGGGCGACGGCTGCTGAGCACCTTGCTGGGCGCCGTACTGGCTGTCGTACTGGGTGGTGTCTCGCGGGGCGTCGTACGTCGTGCCGTGCGCGGTGTTGTACGACGTCTCGTACGACGGGTCACCGCCGTACTGCCGCTCGTACGCCCCCTCGTAGCGCGGGGCCGTTGGGGCCGTTGAGCCGTAAGGCCGCTCATACGCCTGGGCGGGCTGCTGCGGGGGGACGGGGGGCTGCTGGCCGGTGCCCGTGGCGGCGCCGTAGGGGTCGTAGCCGTAGCCCTGGGACTGCTCCGGCTGCTGCTGCGGTGCGACCTGGCGGTAGACCGGCTGCCCGTGCTCGTCGTAGCCGACGATCTCGTACGGGCCTGCGGCGTACGGGTCGTAAGGGTCGTACTGTCGGTCGTTCACCGGGTGCCCCTCTCGGCTCACTCGCCGCGGTACAGCTCGCGCTTGTCGATGTAACGCACCACGCCGTCCGGCACCAGATACCAGATGGGCTCGCCCTTGGCGACCCGCGCCCGGCAGTCCGTCGAGGAGATGGCGAGCGCCGGCACCTCTACAAGAGAGACGCCGTCCTCGGGAAGGCCGGGGTTGTTCAGCGCGTGGCCGGGCCTGGTCACGCCGATGAAGTGCGCGAGGGAGAACAACTCTTCCGTGTCCCGCCAGGTGAGGATCTGGGCGAGGGCGTCGGCGCCGGTGATGAAGAAGAGGTCCGTGTCGGGGTTGAGCGCGCGCAGCTCACGCAGGGTGTCGGTGGTGTACGTCGGGCCGCCGCGGTCGATGTCGATGCGGCTCACCGAGAACTGCGGGTTCTCCGCGGTGGCGATGACCGTCATCAGATAGCGGTCCTCGGCCGGGGAGACATGCTCATGACTCTTCTGCCACGGCTGGCCGGTCGGCACGAACACCACCTCGTCGAGGTGGAACTGGGCGGCGACCTCGCTGGCCGCCACCAGGTGCCCGTGGTGGATCGGGTCGAATGTTCCACCCATGACGCCGAGGCGGCGCTTGCCCGTGCTGATCCTGCCGCTGAGCTCGCCGCTCACCGTGCCGGGGCTCTCGCCGGCCGGGCCGGTCGGCATGTCCTGCTCTCCCATGCGTGCAGACCCTACCGGCCCGCCCGGCCGGCCCCGCTGTCGGCGGTCGACGGCGGCGCGGGCTCCGGTGCGGGCGGGCGGTCGGGCGTCGGTGCCCGGGACCTCAGCGGTCGCGGTTGAAGCGGGTGGTCACCCACAGCAGCAGGAGCAGCACGAGGAGTGCGCCGCCGCCGGTGAGGTACGGGCTGATGCTGTCGTGTCGGCCGCCGTGCTCGCCGCCCTCGGAGGCGAGGGTGACCAGCTGGGCTGCGGTGGTGTGGAGGCTCATCGTCGACAGGACCTATCGGGTGGGAGCGGGCTTGAGACTTCGGGCACATCGTATGCGGGCGGTTCCGGGGCGCCCACGCCGACTCGGGATTCCCGGGTCGGAGCCGGGCCACCTGGGGCGGGCACCTACTCGTCGGCGTCGGAATCGCGCCCGTAGCCCCGCCTTCAAGTGTGCTGCTCCGCCACGGTAGGCCGCGCCCCGAGCCGCCCCGGCAACGCCCCTGGGACCACACCGTCCCGGGTTATCCACAGGCCCCGGCACCGGGGAACCGTACCGCCTAGGCTGGGCGTTGCCAGGGGGGCGAGACCACTCGCAAAGATCAGGGGGCGACCATGACCGAAGAATCCGGAAGCACCGGCAGCAGCGGAACCAACGGCGGCGGAAGCGGAGCCGGGGGCGACGACCGCCTGCCCGGCCGCACGCGCCGACGCTTCCCCGGGATCTCCTCCCGGGCGTACGAACATCCGGCGGACCGCTCGGCTCTGGTGGCCCTGCGCAAGCTGAGCGGCTTCGACACCGTCTTCAAGGCACTCAGCGGACTGCTCCCGGAGCGGAGCCTGAGGCTGCTGTTCCTGTCGGACTCGGTGCGGGTGAGCGACGCCCAGTTCGCCCACCTCAACTCCATGCTGCGGGACGCCTGTTACATCCTGGACCTGGAGAAGGTCCCGCCGATGTACGTCAACCAGGACCCGGTGCCGGGCGCGATGTGCATCGGTCTCGACGAGCCCATCATCGTCGTCACCACGGGTCTGGTGGAGCTCCTCGACGAGGAGGAGATGCGCGCGGTCGTCGGCCACGAGGTGGGCCACGCCCTGTCGGGGCACGCGGTGTACCGCACGATCCTGCTGTTCCTCACCAACCTGGCGATGAAGGTCGCCTGGATCCCGCTCGGGAACGTCGCGATCATGGCGATCGTGACCGCGCTGCGCGAGTGGTTCCGCAAGTCGGAGCTGTCCGCCGACCGCGCGGGCCTCCTGGTCGGCCAGGACATACAGGCCTCGATGCGCGGCCTCATGAAGATCGCTGGTGGCAACCACCTGCACGAGATGAACGTGGACGCGTTCCTGGAACAGGCCGAGGAGTACGAGGCGGGCGGCGACCTGCGCGACTCCGTGCTGAAGATCATGAACGTGCTGCCGCGCTCCCACCCCTTCACGACGGTGCGCGCCGCCGAGCTGAAGAGGTGGGCGGAGTCCCGGGACTTCCAGCGGATCATGGACGGCCATTACCCGAAGCGGGACGAGGACAAGGACACCTCGGTCTCCGACTCCTTCCGCCAGTCGGCGAGCAGCTACGCGAGCGATGTCCGCAGTTCCAAGGACCCGCTCATGAAGCTGGTCACGGACATCGCGGGCGGCGCGGGCGACCTCGGCGGCAAGCTGCGGGACAAGTTCACGGGCGGGACTTCCGGCCCGGGTTCCGGCTCGGGTTCTGGCTCCGGCTCCGGCTCCGGCTCCGGCTCCGGTCACAGCGACGATACGGACGGCGACGGTCCGGGCAAGTGAGCCCTGCCCTGGCCTTGGCTATAGCCCCGGGTCAGGTCCCGGGCCAGGTCACGGACCAAGTCCCGACCTAGGCCCCAGGCCCGTCCCCCGAAGGCTGTGCGGACGGTGCCAGCGAGCCGCACAGGGCCGCCGGGTTGTCCGTCGCGTAGGGGTTGGTACCGGCGGGGGCGCCGTCCTTCGCGGTCTGGCCGGCGAGCAGGGGGTGCAGCCGGGCCGCCGAGTCCGTGCCGCAGGCGAGCGGTCCGGCCTGGACATAGGAGGTCACGAGCTGGGCCTGGTGCAGCCGTACGTTCTCGGTGTCGAAGCGGAAGTGCAGCTCACGCCGGACGGTGAACAGGGAGGCGGGTCCATCGTCGTCTCCGGCCGGCCGCAGGGCGTAGGCGAAGGTGTGGTCGGAGGTCACCTCCAGGACGTCCCGCTCGGTCTCGGTGACGTTCAGGACACCCGAGACCCGTACCTGCGTATCGGCGAGCTCGGTCTTCGCCGGGTCGAAGCGGATCAGCCAGCCGGGGGTGGCGTGCCGACCGTCCGCCGCGGGCTGGTCGACGCTCTGGTCGAACTGCGCGTGCTGGTCCGGGTCGACGAGCATGCGCACCGGCCGCACGGTCTCGCCGGTCAGCACCTTCGGGTCGAGAGAGGAGGCGACGAGATAGTCCTTGACGGTGGTCAGGGCGGACATCACCTGGCTGTCCGAGAAGTGCGCGGTGCGACGGGCACCGGGCAGCGTGATCCCGGCGGCGCCGCTCTTGAACTCGGCGGCGGGGCTGCGCGCGAAGAGGTCGTCGGGCTTGTCCGCGCCCGGCACCGGGCCCTGCGGGACCAGTGGGATCACGGTGGTGCGCAGCGGGTCCGCGGGGCGGCCGGTGGGCTGCTGGTACGGGTGCCGGACGCCCATGTAGATCGCGGTGCCGAAGGCGACGGCTATGAGGAGGATGAGGATGAGGGCCTGACGAGAGAGCTTTCCGGCCGCCTGCCCAGGGCGTCCCGGGCGGCGGCGCACGGCCGGGGCGTGATCGGTGATGCGCTCCTGCGCGGAGGACTCCTGGAGGGGCGCAGCGCTGACGAACGACTCGTCGAAGACGACGGATCGATACTCTTCGTCTCCTCCACCGGGGACGCCTTCGGGTGTGCCCTCAGGTGGGTCTCCAGTCCCGGCCATACTTTCAGGGTAGGTCCGTGAAGCGGAACGTAAACGCCCAGGTACGCGACAACTTGCGCGGGCCGGGATCAGGGCCCCGGGGACCGTGCGGTGACCGGTGGCGCGGAGTAATCGGCCGAGGTGGAAGGGCCGGTTCCGAGGGTGGGCCGAGCACCTGCCGTGGGCTCGACGCCGGTGGTGGCGGGCGGCGGCACCCGGTCCTGGCGGCCCGCGGAGGCGCCGCGGTAGACGGCGCTGAAGGCCAGGGCGACCATGCCGACGCCCATGACTACAGCGAGTACCCAGGCGACGGGGCGGTGCCAGCGGGTGTGGCCGCGGCGCGCGTAGCCGTCGTCCAGGAAATCGGGGTCGTACGGGTCGTGGAACTCCG
The DNA here is from genome assembly GCF_053591935.1 of Streptomyces sp. NPDC002851. Classification (NCBI taxonomy): domain Bacteria; kingdom Bacillati; phylum Actinomycetota; class Actinomycetes; order Kitasatosporales; family Streptomycetaceae; genus Streptomyces; species Streptomyces sp. NPDC002851. The sequence goes on from NZ_JBSFUT010000012.1 coordinate 151,236, forward strand.
GGTCGTGGCCGAAAGCGCCATGACCGTAAGGATCGTGAACGCGGCCACGGGATCCGCGGCCGCGCGCGGCACGGCCGTCTGCCGCGTCCCGGCCGCCGCCCGCCGGGTCCGCGGGGTCCGCGGGGTCCGTCGGGTCGGCGGGGTCGTCGTCGGAGGGGGTGCGGCGGCCGTGCAGCCGTTGCTCGGCCTCCGCGCGTGCCTCGGCGGCGGCCAAGAGCCGTTCCACGGCGGTGGGTTCATGGATTTCGGCGGACCGGACGAAGCCCTCGTCGAAGACCACGGAGGCGAACTCGTCGTCCGCGCCCCCGCGGTCGTGGTCGTCGTCGGGCTCCCAGCCGTCAGGGAACGGCGAGCCCCCCACGTCCTCCGGCACGGCTCCAGAGTAGACCTGAGGGGTCAATTTGGGCAGAGAGTAAGGGAATTCACCGCCCGGCCCATCCGTACAAATGGGCCGGGGCCGTCAGCGGGCGCCGTCGTCAGCAGATGTCGCCGTCAGCGGGTGTGGCCGTCGCCGGTGACGATGTACTTCGTCGAGGTCAGCTCGGGCAGGCCCATCGGGCCGCGGGCGTGCAGCTTCTGCGTGGAGATGCCGATCTCGGCGCCGAAGCCGAACTGGCCGCCGTCGGTGAACCGGGTCGAGGCGTTCACGGCGACCGTCGTGGAGTCGACGAGCTGCGTGAAGCGGCGCGCGGCGGGCTGCGAGCCGGTGACGATCGCCTCGGTGTGGCCGGATGTCCAGCGGCGGATGTGCGTCACGGCGGCGTCGAGGGAGTCGACGACGGCGGCCGCGATGTCGTACGAGAGGTACTCGGTCGCCCAGTCCTCGTCGGTGGCGGGCACTACGGAGGCCTTGGTCTCCTTGGCATACGCCTGGACCCGGTCGTCGGCGTGCACGGTCACGCCCGCGTCGGCGAGAGCGTCGAGGGCGCGCGGCAGGAACGCGGCGGCGATGTCCTGGTGCACAAGGAGCGTCTCGGCGGCGTTGCAGACGCTCGGGCGCTGCGCCTTGGAGTTGACGAGGACGGAGACGGCCATGTCGAGATCGGCGTCCGCGTCCACGTACACATGGCAGTTGCCGGTGCCGGTCTCGATCACCGGGACCGTGGACTCCTCGACGACGGTACGGATCAGGGAGGCGCCGCCGCGCGGGATCAACACGTCGACCAGGCCGCGGGCGCGCATCAACTCCCGTACGGAGTCCCGGGATTCGCCCGGCACGAGCTGCACCGCGTCGGCCGGGAGCCCGGCCTCGGCGACGGCGTCGCGGAGCACCGCGACGAGCGCGGTGTTGGAGTGGTACGCGGAGGACGAGCCACGCAGGAGTACGGCGTTGCCGGACTTGAGGCAGAGCGCGGCGGCGTCCGCGGTGACGTTGGGCCGGGCCTCGTAGATGATGCCGACGACGCCGAGCGGGACCCGGACCTGGCGCAGGTCGATGCCGTTGGGCAGGGTGGAGCCGCGGACGATCTCGCCGACCGGGTCGGGCAGGGCCACCACATGGCGTACGTCCGCGGCGATGGCGGCGACGCGCTCGGGGGTGAGCGTGAGCCGGTCCACGATCGCCTCGCTGGTACCGGCCTCCCGGGCCTTGGTCACGTCCTGCGCGTTGGCCTCGACGATCTCCGCGGTACGGGCCTCGAGGGCGTCGGCCATGGCGAGCAGCGCGGCGTCCTTGGCGGAGCGCGGCAGCGGGGCGAGCTCGGCGGCGGCGGTGCGGGCACGGTGGGCGGCCTGGGCGACGGGGGTGTGGTCGGCTTGCGTCATGCTTCGCAGGGTAGTCGGGCGGGGAATGGCGTCCGCCGGGTATCCCGTACTGCGAGACGGGGGTGCGCCTCGTTTTTTCTTCCCCAGTCCCGCCCCTTCCCGTAACTGGGGCCCGCGGCGAAGCCGCTAATGGATGCAGCGCCCCCAGACCCCCGCTCCTCAAACGCCGGAGGGGCTGGTTTCGAAGCCGAAGGGGCTGGATCAGAAGCCGGACGGGCTGAAAACTCTCAGAACGGGTGCACCCCGACCCGAGCCGCCGGAGGCGGCCCGTACCCCTCCGCTATCCGCTGGTGGTACGTCTGCCGGTCGATGACCTCGAGGCCCACGATCTCCCACGGTGGCAGCTGGGCCGTCTGTCGGTGTTCGCCCCAGAGGCGGAGCGCGACCGCGGCCGCGTCGTGCAGGTCGCGGGCCTCCTCCCAGTAGCGGATCTCCGCGTGGTCCGCGGCGTACCGGCTGGTGAGCAGGAACGGGTGGTCGTGCGCGAGCTGTTCCAGGGAGCGGCGGACGTCGGGCAGCGGTGCCGCGGCCCCGGAGACGCTCAGCGTGACGTGCCAGAGCCGGGCCTGCTCGGCCCGCGCGCCGGATCCATCGGCCGACCTGCTGCCCTGCGGGGTGGCGCGGCCCGCGGGGCCGGTGGTGTCCGCCGGGCTGCCGGTGCCGGTCCCCACGTCCGTGCCGTTCCGGCTGTCGCCCGTCTTGACACTGGTCAGCGTCCGCTCAGCTCCTCGGGGCGCGGCCCCCGGGCGCGCTCGTCTCACCGGCGGCCTCCTGCTCTGCGTTCGTCGTGCGGCCCTGCCCCGCAACTCCCCGCAACAAAGTTGACCAGCCCTCGCGGCTCCGCGGGGCGGTTTTACGGAAGGTCACTCAGGACGAGAGGGTCATTTCGGCCGGATTTACGGGGCAGTCGGCCGGATTACCGGTGCAGGATGACCAGATCGTCCCGATGCACGACCTCGCGTTCGTACGCCGGGCCGAGCTCCTTGGCCAGATCGCGGGTCGACCGTCCGAGTAGCTGCGGGATCTCCTTGGCGTCGAAGTTGACCAGGCCGCGGGCGACCGGGTTCCCCTCGGCGTCCCGCAACTCCACCGGGTCCCCGGCGCTGAACTCGCCCTCGACCTCCTTGATCCCGGCGGGCAGCAGTGAGGTGCGCCGCTGGGTCACCGCGCGTACCGCCCCGTCGTCCAGGACGAGCGCGCCCTGCGGCGTCGAGGCGTGCTGGAGCCAGAGCAGCCGCCCGGCCGAACGGGGTCCGGTGCTGTGGAAGTACGTGCCGGTGGGGCGGCCCGCGAGCGCGTCGGCGGCGTGCACGGCGGAGGTGAGCACGACCGGAATACCGGCCGCCGCCGCGATCCGGGCGGCCTCGACCTTGGTGACCATGCCGCCGGTGCCGACACCCGCCTTGCCCGCGTTGCCGATCTGGACATGCGCTATGTCGTCGGGGCCGCGTACCTCCTCGATCCGGGAGCTGCCGGGCTTGGCCGGGTCGCCGTCGTACAGGCCGTCGATGTCGGAGAGGAGCACGAGCAAGTCGGCCTTGACGAGGTGGGCGACGAGCGCGGCGAGCCGGTCGTTATCGCCGAAGCGGATCTCGTCGGTCGCGACCGTGTCGTTCTCGTTCACGAGCGGCAGCGTGCCCATGGCGAGCAGCTGGTCGAGGGTGCGCGAGGCGTTCCGGTGGTGGGCGCGGCGGGCCATGTCGTCGCTGGTGAGCAGGACCTGGCCGACGCGTACGCCGTACCGCGCGAGGGACGCCGTATAGCGGGCCACGAGCAGCCCCTGTCCGACGCTGGCCGCGGCCTGCTGGCGGGCCAGGTCGCGCGGGCGGCGGCGCAGGCCGAGCGGGGCGAGCCCGGCGGCGATGGCGCCGGAGGAGACGAGCACTATTTCCTTCTCGCCGCCGCTGCGCACCTTGGCGAGCACGTCGACGAGCGCGTCCACGCGGTCCGCGTCCAGGCCCCCGGACGCGGTGGTCAGGGACGAGGACCCGACCTTCACCACGATCCTGCGCGCCTCTGCCACGGAGGCCCGGTGGGCCGTCCCTTCCTTCTGACTTGCGCCTGACACCTCGTACGTCCTCATGGGCTGTGTGCCGCGGCGGTGTTCTGCCGCCGCGATCCGATCTCCCGACCTGCGCAATCTACGCGAGGAAGGCCGTGTCGCGCCCGCACATTCCGAGGGGCGGAACGGGGCCGGGCCCGCACGTCCGGGACCTTCGACTCCGACGCGCGGGGACTTCCGGCGTCCGGGTGCGGCGGGATGGTGCGTAGGGTCACGTTTGTGTCCCTCTCCGCACCGGCGGCGAAGGTCCGGCGCACCCTGGCGAAGGCCGCCCCTTCGAAGCCCGCCCCCTCCAAGATCGCCACTCCGAAGACCGCAAACGCCGCCGCGAGTCGCGACCCGTTCTTCGACAACTCCAAGTTCCTGCTGATCGCCCTGGTGGTGTGCGGTCACAGCTGGTCGCCCGTGCAGCACGACATCCCGGCGGCGCGGGCCCTGTACTCCACGGTCTATCTCTTCCATATGCCCGCGTTCATCCTGATCTGCGGCTATTTCTCGCGGGGCTTCGCCGGCCGCCCGGAGCAGCTCAGGGCCTTGGCCACCAAGGTGCTCGTGCCGTATCTGCTGTTCCAGACCGCGTATCGGGGCCTGGAACGATGGATCGACGGCGGGCCCTTCGAGATCCAGCCCACCGAGCCGACGTACATGCTGTGGTTTCTGCTCGCGCTGTGCCTGTGGCGGCTGAGCGCGCCCCTGTGGCAGGCGGTGCGCTACCCCGTCGCGATCGCCGTGCTCGTCTCGCTCGCCGCCGGGACCACCCGGATGGGATACGACCTGGCGCTCCCCCGGGTCCTGATGTTCCTGCCCTGGTTCGTGCTCGGCCTGCGGCTGCGGCCCGAGTACTTCGCACGCCTGCGCGTCCCCGCGGTGCGCCGCGCGGCGCCGGTGCTTTTCGCGGCGACGGCCGCGGCCGCCTACTGGCTGGCCCCACACCTGAACACCGACTGGTTCAACATGCGGGACAGCAATACCGACCTGGGGGTGTCGGTGCCCGTCTATCTGGGCGTGCGGGTGCTGCTGTTCGTTCTGTCGGGTGCGCTGGTGGCGGCCTTCTTCGCGCTTGTGCCGACGCGCACGACCCGATTCACGGCGCTCGGGGCGGTGACGATGTTCCCGTTCCTCGCACACGGTCTGGTGATCCAGACGGCGGAGAAGTACGACCTCGACGTCCTGGCCGGGCAGCTTGGCGCCGGAGCGGCGCCGCTACTCGCCGTAACCGGGCTCGGTCTGACGCTGCTGCTCTCCAGTACGCCGGTCCGGCGCGTCCTGCGGCCGCTGGTGGAGCCGCGGTTCCGCCGATCCACCGGATCCGCCGAATCCACCGAAGACGACCGCAGGACCTCCGGGGTTCAGTGAATTTGCCCAGAAATCCGGTGATTGATGTCACCGGAGATTGCTAGGCGGACACAGAAAGTCATACGGTCAGGGGTCAGCCTCCCCCCACAAGGCAGACTCTTCCGCCTTCCCCCCCTCATTCGATCAGCCAGGAGCCCCAGCCCGTGCCCTCCGCCGGACTCGCCCCCCGCCGCCTTGCGCAACTAGCCGCGCTGCTGATGATGTTCGTGTTCTTCACGGCCCAGCTGACCGGCGCACTCCTGCCCAGCCTGCCGGTCTTCGTGATCGCCGGTGTCGGCGGCCTGGCCCTGGACACCTACCTGCAGCACAAGCAGCCGGGCCTGCTCGCTCTCCTCGCGAGAATCCACTTCGACGTTCCGGTACGTCAGCTCCTGCGGGACATGCTGATCGTGGTGGGTCTGCTCCGGCTGCCCGGCATCGACCCGCTCAAGGAGCAGGCGCCGGTCACCATCGCGCTCCTGGCCTTCCACGTGCTGCACTTCATTTGCCAGGCCCTGGCCGTCCTGGTCCGCCGCAGCCGCCAACTGCCGTTCCTCACCCGGAACATCGACACCTCGGCGCTCCACCTGTCCGCGGCCCCGCCGCGCATCCTGGCCCGCCGCCAGGCGCACCGCCTGCTCATCTTCTCGGCCCCGGCCACGCTCGGTCTGCTCGGCTCGGCGATCACCAGGACCGTGTACCCGGGCGCCATCGGCGTCGGCATCGCGCTCGCCCTGATGGGCGGCGGCACCGTCTACCTGGCCACCTGGCTGCTGCCGAAGAACCGCAAGGTCAGCGACGCCAAGGCGATGGAGTGGCTGAGCTCCTGGCTGGCCGAGTACCAGCCGACCGTGGCGATGTACTTCTCCGGCGGCACCACGTCCGCGTACCAGGCGAACATGTGGCTCTCCACCCTCGCCGCCGTCGACGGCAAGCCGCTGATCGTGCTCCGCGAGCGCTTCATGGTCCGCAAGATCGACGCGACCGACGTGCCGATCATCTGCGTCCCCAAGGTGGCGAACATGTTCGCCCTGGAGGACTCGACCCTGAAGATGATGCTGCACCCGGCGAACGCCGCGAAGACCTCCCAGGTCCTGCGCATCCCCACGGTGAAGCACGCCTTCATCAACCACGGCGAGAGCGACAAGCTCTCCTCCTGCAACCCGTACGCCAAGGCGTACGACGAGGTCTGGGTCGCGGGCCCGGCCGCCCGCGAGCGCTACCAGCTCGCCGAGATCGGCGTCGAGGACAAGGACGTCGTCGAGGTCGGCCGCCCGCAGCTCGCCCCCATCCGCCCGTACGCGGGCCCGCCCACCGGCGCGTACACGACCGTCCTGTACGCCCCCACCTGGGAGGGCTGGGACGGCAACCCCGGCAATACGTCGGTGGTCCTGGCCGGCGAGAACATCGTCCGGCACCTGCTCGCCGACGACAACGTACGGCTGCTCTACAAGCCGCACCCGATGACCGGCTCCCAGGACCCGCGCGCGGGCGCCGCCGACAAGCGCATCCGTGAGCTGATCCGGGAGGCCAACGCCCAGCGCTCCGGCGACCGTCCCGGCCCCGAGGCCGCGCGGGAGCTGGCCGACCGCACTGCCGAGCTCGACCGCCTCACCTCGTCCTCCTTCCGCCCCAGCGCCGACATGATGGAGCGGATGATGCTCCAGGGCGCCCCGGACGGCGACCGCCAGGCGGCCGTGGCCGAGGCGACGGCGGCCTGGGAGGCGGCGTTCTGGGCCTCGTTCCCGGAGTGGGAGCACCAGATCATCACCGGCCCGCGCCCGGCGATCTTCAACTGCTTCAACCAGGCGGACCTGCTGATCAGCGATGTCTCCTCGGTGGTCTCGGACTGGCTGAACAGCGAGAAGCCGTACGCCGTGGCCAACACCTCCGGCATGACGGAGGACGACTTCCGGACGGGCTTCCCGACGGTGCGCGCGGCCACCATCCTCACGCCGAAGGCGGAGGGCGTGCCGGAGCTCCTGGAGTCGGTACGCCACCCGGAGAAGGACCGCTTCGTGGCGGAGCGCACCGAGCTCAAGAAGCACCTGCTCGGCCCCTCGGACCCGCCGTCCCTGGACCGCTTCAACGCCGCCGTACGCGCCCTGTGCGCCAAGGCCGACGACCGCCGCGCCCGCATGGCCTCCCGCATGGCCACGGATATCCCGACCCAGCGCTTGGGCGACGAGACGGAGCCCGTGGACGCCGGGGACCAGGAGTCGGAGCAGGACACAGCGGACGCCTAGGCGTCGTCTGTGGGCACAGCCCACGGCGCCAAGTACGCCAACGGCCGGCCTACGGCAACACCAGAGGGCGGCACCCGAATCACTCCGGGTGCCGCCCTCTGGTCGTACCGCCGAGGATCAGAACGGCTTGAACTCGTCGAACTCCTGCTCCGACTCGTCCCGCTCCGCCTGCTTGTCGCGGCGCCGCTGGGCCGCAGGCCGAGGCGCCTCGAAGCGGTGGTCCTCGCCGCGGCGGCCGAGCATCTCCGCGCCGGACGCCATCGTCGGCTCCCAGTCGAACACGACCGCGTTCTCCTCCGGGCCGATGGCCACGCCGTCGCCGGAGCGGGCGCCCGCCTTCATCAACTCCTCTTCCACACCAAGGCGGTTGAGGCGGTCCGCGAGGTAGCCCACGGCCTCGTCGTTGTTGAAGTCGGTCTGCCGCACCCAGCGCTCCGGCTTCTCGCCGCGCACCCGGAAGAGCACCTCACCGTCGTCGCCCTCGCGCGTGACCGTGAAGCCCGCGTCGTCCACGGCCTTCGGGCGGATCACGATCCGGGTCGCCTGCTCCACCGGCTTGGCCGCGCGGTCGGCCGCGACCAGCTCGGCGAGCGCGAAGGACAGCTCCTTCAGGCCGGTGTGCGCCACCGCGGACACCTCGAAGACGCGGTAGCCGCGCGCCTCCAGGTCCGGGCGGACCAGGTCGGCCAGGTCCTTGCCGTCCGGTACGTCGATCTTGTTGAGGACCACGACGCGGGGCCGGTCGTCGAGACCGCCGTACTGCGCCAGCTCCTCCTCGATGACGTCGAGGTCGGAGGCAGGGTCGCGCTGTGACTCGAGCGTGGCGGTGTCCAGGACGTGCACGAGCACGCTGCACCGCTCCACGTGCCGCAGGAACTCGAGGCCGAGCCCCTTGCCCTTGCTGGCGCCCGGGATGAGCCCCGGCACGTCGGCGATGGTGTAGACGGTGGCACCGGCCGTGACCACGCCGAGGTTGGGCACGAGCGTCGTGAACGGATAGTCCGCGATCTTCGGCTTGGCGGCACTGAGCACCGAGATCAGCGAGGACTTACCGGCGCTCGGGTAGCCGACGAGCGCCACGTCCGCGACGGTCTTCAGCTCCAGGACGATGTCGTCGGTCTTCCCGGGCTCCCCGAGCAGCGCGAAGCCGGGCGCCTTGCGGCGGGCCGAGGCGAGCGCGGCGTTGCCGAGGCCGCCGCGGCCACCGTCGGCGGCGACGTACGAGGTGCCCTGGCCGACCAGGTCGGCGAGGACGTTGCCCTGCTTGTCCAGGACCACGGTGCCGTCCGGGACCGGCAGGATCAGGTCCTGGCCGTCCTTGCCGGAGCGGTTGCCGCCCTCGCCGGGCTTGCCGTTGGTGGCCCGGCGGTGCGGGCTGTGGTGGTAGTCGAGCAGCGTGGTCACGGACTGGTCGACGACGAGGATGACGTCGCCGCCGCGGCCGCCGTTGCCGCCGTCCGGGCCGCCGAGCGGCTTGAACTTCTCCCGGTGTACGGAGGCACAGCCGTGACCTCCGTTACCCGCGGCGACATGGAGCTCGACGCGGTCCACGAAGGTGGTCATGGTTCAGTGCCTCCAGCAATGCCAGGAAAAACAGGGAAACGGTAAAAACAGGGAAAAACGAGAAATGCGTACGCGTTTGTCTCTCTGGATAACGCGTCGAGGGCGGACCCGCTTCCCGTACGCAAGCCGTACCGGAAACGAGGTCCGCCCTCGGAAGTTCGCTGGAACGCGCGAGCCGTCAGAACTCGCTCTGCGGTGCCGTGATTACTCGGCGACCGGAGCGATGTTGACGACCTTGCGGCCGCGGAAGGTGCCGAACTGCACCGCACCGGCCTCCAGCGCGAACAGGGTGTCGTCGCCGCCGCGGCCGACGCCCGTGCCCGGGTGGAAGTGGGTGCCACGCTGGCGGACGAGGATCTCACCGGCGCTGACGACCTGACCGCCGAAGCGCTTCACGCCGAGCCGCTGAGCGTTGGAGTCGCGACCGTTCCGAGTGGACGATGCGCCCTTCTTGTGTGCCATCTCTCTTCAGTCCCTTACTTCGCGACCGCGGGGATACCGGTGACCTTGATCGCCGTGTACTGCTGGCGGTGGCCCTGGCGACGGCGGTAACCGGTCTTGTTCTTGTAGCGCAGGATGTCGATCTTCGCGCCCTTGTGATGGTCCACGACCTCGGCCTGGACCTTGATGCCGGCCAGGACCCACGGGTCGCTGGTCACGGAGTCGCCGTCGACAACGAGCAGGGTAGAGAGCTCTACCGTGTCGCCAACCTTGGCGGTGGAAATCTTGTCAACCTCAACGATGTCGCCGACAGCAACCTTGTGCTGGCGACCACCGCTGCGCACGATGGCGTACACGCGGATCTCTCTTTCGCTCGATATCGGACCTCTGATGCCAGCCGCTCACACGGCCCCATGGACAGCGCCCCGGGGTCGATGATCCTTCGGTGGACGAGCGGCCTCTCCCGGGCCTTTCGCAAGGTCCGGCAGGTAGGTGCTCAGAGGTGGGCGTACAGACGCCGACGGTCAAGATTACGGGGCTGCGGCCGAACGGGTCAAACCGGCCCCGGGGCCGGTGCCGCCGTGTGGACACGGAGGCACCGGCTGCCCGTTGGACGGAAGCGCTCAGCTGCCGCCCGCCGAGGCGGAGACGGAGGGCAGCGCCTGCTGCTCGGCCGCCGCCGTCTTCGTCTTGCTGGTGGTGCTCTTCTTCGTGGCCGCCTTGGTGGCGGTCTTCTTCGCCGCCGTCTTCTTGGCCGCCGTCTTGGTGGTGGCGGCCTTCTTGGCGGTCGTCTTCTTGGCCACGGTCTTCTCGGCGTCGGTCTTCTCGGCCGTGGTCTTCTTGGCCGCCGTCTTCTTCGTGGCGGCCTTCTTGGCCGTGGCCTTCTTCGCCGACTTACGGGCTGCCGCCTTCTTGGCCGGAGCCGCTTCGGCCTCCGGGGCTTGTGCCGCAGGGGCTTCAGCGGGGGCCGGGGCCTCCGCGGGGACGACCACGACGGCCGCCTCCTCGGACGCCGTGGGCGCCGCGGCCTTGCGCACCACGCGGCGCCGGGGCCGGGCGGGTGCCGCGGGCTCGGCGACCGCGGCCTCCGCGGCCACGGGCTCGGCGGCTACGGGCTCGGCGACCGGCTCCGGCTGTGCGGCAGGGGCCTCGACCGGTTCCGGCGCACGCGCGGGTGCGACCTCGGCCTCGGCCTCGGCGGGCTTCGGCGATCCGGCAGGCGCCGTCGCCTTGCGCGTCGCACGGCGGCGGGTACGGGGCTTGGGAGCCTCCTCGGCCGCCGGGGCCACGGGCTCCGCCGGGGCGGCGGGAGCCTCGACGACCGGCTCGGCCTTGGCCGGGGCCTCGGTGGCCTCGGCCGCCGCCACGGGAGCGGCAGGAGCGGCCGCCTCCGGCTGCGGCTTCGGGGCACCCGAGGGCGCCGTCGCCTTCCGGGTGGCCCGGCGACGCGACCGGCCGCGCGCACCGGCCGCCGCGGCCTCCGCCTCGGCGGCGCTGCCGTACAGCTCCTCGTCCGGCCGGAACTCGGGCTCGGCCAGCTTCACCGGCGCCGCGGCCGCGGCCGCGACCTCCGCCTCGGTCTCGGCGGCAGCGGGCTCCTTCGCGGCGGGCTGCTCCGGCTTGGCCGGTGCCTCGGGCACCTGCTCGGCCTGGGCACCGCGGCCGCGCTTCTTCCGCTTGCCACCGCCACCGACCGCGGTCGGCTGCTCCATGTGCACGATCAGGCCACGCCCGTTGCAGTGCACACAGGTCTCGGAGAAGGACTCGAGCAGCCCCTGCCCGACCCGCTTCCGGGTCATCTGGACGAGGCCGAGCGAGGTGACCTCGGCGACCTGGTGCTTCGTACGGTCCCGGCCCAGGCATTCGAGCAGGCGCCGCATCACCAGGTCCCGGTTGGACTCCAGGACCATGTCGATGAAGTCGACGACGACGATGCCGCCCAGGTCACGCAGGCGCAGCTGGCGCACGATCTCCTCGGCCGCTTCGAGGTTGTTCCTCGTCACGGTCTCCTCGAGGTTGCCGCCCTGGCCGGTGAACTTGCCGGTGTTGACATCGATCACGACCATCGCCTCGGTCTTGTCGATGACCAGCGAGCCGCCGCTGGGCAGCCAGACCTTGCGGTCCAGGGCCTTCATCAGCTGCTCGTCGATGCGGTACGTCGCGAAGACGTCGACCTCGGACGTCCACTTCTGGAGCCGGTCGACCAGGTCGGGCGCGACGTGCGAGACGTATCCGTGGATGGTCTCCCACGCCTCGTCACCGCTGACGACGACCTTGGCGAAGTCCTCGTTGAAGATGTCCCGGACGACGCGGACCGTCATGTCCGGCTCGCCGTAGAGCAGGCTCGGCGAGCTCGTCGACGCCTGCTTCGACTTCTTCTGGATCTCTTCCCACTGCGTCTGGAGGCGCTCGACGTCGCGCCGCAGCTCGTCCTCGCTGGCGCCCTCGGCGGCGGTGCGCACGATGACGCCCGCGTCCTCGGGGACGATCTTCTTGAGGATGGTCTTGAGGCGGGACCGCTCGGTGTCGGGCAGCTTGCGGCTGATGCCGGTCATGGAGCCCTCGGGCACGTACACGAGGTAGCGGCCCGGCAGCGACACCTGGCTGGTCAGACGGGCGCCCTTGTGTCCGATCGGGTCCTTGGTGACCTGTACGAGGACGGACTGCCCGGACTTCAGGGCGGACTCGATCCGGCGCGGCCCGTTGGCCATGCCGAGCGCCTCGAAGTTGACCTCACCGGCATAGAGCACCGCGTTGCGGCCCTTGCCGATGTCGATGAAGGCGGCCTCCATCGACGGCAGTACGTTCTGCACCTTGCCCAGGTAGACGTTGCCGACGTACGAGGTCGACTGCTCCTTGTTGACGTAGTGCTCGACGAGGATGTTGTCCTCGAGCACGCCGATCTGGGTGCGGTCGCCGTTCTGCCGGACGATCATCTCCCGGTTGACCGCCTCGCGGCGGGCCAGGAACTCGGCCTCGGTGATGATCGGCACCCGGCGGCGGCCCTGCTCGCGCCCCTCGCGGCGGCGCTGCTTCTTGGCCTCCAGACGGGTCGAGCCCTTGATGGACTGCACCGCGTCCTGGAAGTCCGACGGCTCGGACTCCTTCTTCGCCCGCGGCTCGCGGACCTTGACGACCGTACGCTCCGGGTCGCCCTCGCCCGGCGCGGTGTCGGGGGAGGTGTCACCCGCGCGGCGACGGCGCCTACGGCGGCGACGGCTGCTGCTCGAGCCGCCCTCGCCGCGCTGCTCGTCGCGCTCGGCCTCGGCTTCGGCGCCTTCGTCCTCGGCCTGCTCGGCAGCTCCCTCTTCGGCCGACGCTTCCTGCGCGGCCTCTTCGGCGGTCTGCTCCTCGGCCTCGTCGTGCTCGGCGGCCTCGCCGCGGCGGCGGCGACGGCCTCCACGGCGGCGGCGACGGCCCTGGCGGCCGCCCTGCTCGTCGGCCTCCTCACCGGCGGCCTCGGCCTCCGCGGACTCGGGCTCGGGCTCGGCCTCGGCGGGCTCCTCGGGCTCCTCTACGGCGGCGGGCGCGGCGGCCTGCTCGGCCTGCTCCGGCTGCTCGGCCTTACGACGGCGGCGACGGCGCGGACCGGTGGTCGGCTCCGCCTCGGCGGCCTCGTCAACGGCACCACCGGAACGGTCGGCGCTGTCGGCCTCGGCCGCGGCGGCGGCAGCGGCGGTCTCCGGCGTCTGGAACATCGGCTCCGTGAAGACCGGGGCCTGGAAGACGGCCACGGCGGGGCGCCGCGGACGCCGCTCCTCCTCGGGCTCCTCCTGCGCGGCGGGCGCGTCCTGCGGCTCGGTGAAGAGCGCGGACTTCCGCGTGGTCCGGCGACGGCCACGCTTCGCGGGCGCGGGCTCCTCGGCGGGCGCCTCCGTGACGGGCTCGGCCTCGACCGGGGCGGCGGCAGCGGCCGGGGCGGTCTCCTCGACACTCTGCTCGGCCGCGACGGCCTCGGGGGCGCTGGTCTTACGGGTGGCACGGCGCCGGGTCCGCTTGGGGGCGGCCTCCTCGGCGGGCGCGGCAGCCGGGGCCGGGGCCTCGGCGGGGGCCTCTGCGACAGCCTCGAGCGGTGCGGCAGGAGCGGCCGGAGCAGCCGGAGCGGTCTCCTCCGCGGACGGCTGCGGGGCGCCCGCGGGGGCGGTGGCCTTGCGCGTGGCGCGGCGGCGGGTACGGCGCGGTGCTTCCTCGGCAGCGGCGGCGGGCTTCTCGGCCTCGGCCGGCGCGGCGGTCTCGGTGATCGCGGGGATCTCGGTGGCAGCGGCCGCCTCGGCGGGCTCCGTGCTCTCGGTGGTCACCTCGGCGGTCTCCGTCTCCGTACCGGCCTGCTTCGGCGACCCGGCGGGCGCGGAGGCACGGCGCGTCGCCCGGCGCCGGGTGCGCGGAGCGGGCTTCTCTGCGGCCTCTTCGACGGAGGCTGCCTCAGTGGTCCCGGTCGTGGCGGCTTCCTCGGCCTCGTCCACGACGACGGCGTCACCGGACTCCACGGCGTCACCCGACTCCACGGGGTCCACGGACGCCACAGGGTTCGCGGACGCCACAGGGTCCACGGGGTCGATCGGATCCGCCGGATCGGCGGGGTCCAGGGCAGCGGCGGCCGTCGCGGACGGCGGCCCCGCGGGGCGCGAAGCGGCGCGGCGCCGACGGCGCGGCGGCAGCTTGTCGCCAGGGGCGTTGTTGCGGTGACTCTCAGGTTCCCCGGTCACACCGGGTTCGTTCGGCTCGAGCATGCGGGCGGTTCTCCCGTCGGGCTCCCGGGCGCCGCGCCTGGTCCGGGTGACGTCCGCGGCCACCGCATGCTGGGCGGGGCCGCCGTCCGGGGCGCGGGCGCCGCACGGGAGCTCTCTGTGTCTGTCTCGCCGGTTCCGGTACGCGATGTACGTACGGCCTGGCGAAAGTCCTGGTTGGTGCGCTGCCCGACCCAGGTGGCTCCCGAGTACCAGGGCTGCGCGCGACGACCGTCCTTACGCGGAGCCTTCCTGCACCTGCGCTGCCGCGGCGGTCGGTCCGGCGGCCCCTGAGCGATCGGCCGGGGCGGCCGTGACTGCCTCGCGGTCGGGCGCGAGCGGGTCGGTCACCGTGCCGGTCTCGTCATCGAAAAGCCCCTGCGCCAGCCTGGTCACCGCTGCGGGGACCGGCGGCGCCAGGTCGGCCACAGCTCGGAGACCGGACAGGACGTCGTCGGGTCGAACGGCAGGCGTCACGTGCCGAACAACCAGCCGCAGTATCGCACAGGGCCCGTCCACCGGCCTATCAGCATGTGGACGAAGGGCCTCGAGCGAGGCCACGGCGGCGCGGGCGTCGAAGCTGCGCATGCCGTTCTTGGTGCGCCGCTGCACCTCCACCGACTCGGCCGCGAGGAAGGCGTTGGCGGCCTTCTCGGCCTCCTCGACCGTCACACCGTCGAGCCGGAGCTCCCACACGGAGGCCTGGAGCCGGTCGGCGAGCCCGGAGGTGCGGGCCTCGACGGCGTCGGTGATGTCAAGGCCCGTGGGCAGTGACGCGTCGAGCAGGTCCCCGAGCCGTTCCGGGTCGCGCTGTTCGACGAGGGCGATCTCCAGGTACTCGGCTTCGCTGCCCGTGCCGGTGGGTGCGGCATTGGCGTACGACACCTTGGGGTGCGGGGTGAAGCCCGCCGAGTAGGCCATGGGGACCTCGGCGCGACGCAGGGCGCGCTCGAAGGCGCGCTGGAAGTCGCGGTGGCTGGTGAACCGGAGGCGGCCGCGCTTGGTGTAGCGCAGTCGGATGCGCTGCACCGCGGGTGCGGGCGGCGGGCCTTCGGGCTGTCGCTTGCCCAGTGTCGTTCAGTCCTTCGTGATCTTCGGCAATGCGTGAGTCGTAGCTGTGTCAGCTGCGTCCTGCTACCAAGAGTACGTGTCCGGCGCTCCCCCGGTTCCCGCCGGGGCGGAAGCGCCCCGGGCTCCCAGCGGATGCAGTGTGCGCGGTGGACGGCGATCCTGTAGTGGTCCGGATATCTCGCCAGGGAGGTCCACGATGTCCATGATGGACAAGCTCAAGAGCATGCTGAAGGGCCATGAAGCGCAGGCCGGAAAAGGCATCGACCAGGGCGGCGACATGCTCGACGAGAAGACCCGGGGCAAGTACAGCAGCCAGGTCGACACCGCCCAGGACAAGCTCAAGGGGCAGCTGGGAGCGGACCGGGACCAGGGAGAAGAGCGGCCGCCGCAGTCCTAGCGCATAGCGCGTGCGGCCGCCCCGAAACCGTCCCGCCCGCGGTCAGCAGCCGTTCCCGCCGCCACCCGCGTTGACCACGCTGAGCGGCAGCAGCTTCTTGCCGGTCGGCCCGATCTGGATGTCCAGGTCGAGCTGCGGGCACACGCCGCAGTCGAAGCACGGGGTCCAGCGGCAGTCCTCGACCTCCGTCTCGTCGAGGGCGTCCTGCCAGTCCTCCCAGAGCCAGTCCTTGTCGAGGCCCGAGTCCAGGTGGTCCCAGGGCAGGACCTCTTCGTAGGTGCGCTCGCGGGTCGTGTACCAGTCGACGTCCACGCCGTACGACGGGAGCGTCTTCTCGGCGCACTGCATCCAGCGGTCGTACGAGAAGTGCTCGCGCCAGCCGTCGAAGCGGCCGCCGTCCTCGTAGACGGCGCGGATCACGGCGCCCACGCGGCGGTCGCCTCGGGAGAGCAGGCCCTCGACGATGCCGGGCTTGCCGTCGTGGTACCGGAAGCCGATGGAGCGGCCGTACTTCTTGTCGCCGCGGATCTTGTCGCGCAGCTTCTCCAGGCGCGCGTCGGTCTCCTCGGACGACAGCTGCGGGGCCCACTGGAAGGGCGTGTGCGGCTTCGGCACGAAACCGCCGATCGACACGGTGCAGCGGATGTCGTTCTTGCCGGAGACCTCACGGCCCTTCTGGATCACGGACGTTGCCATGTCGGCGATCTGGAGGACGTCGTCGTCGGTCTCCGTCGGCAGGCCGCACATGAAGTACAGCTTCACCTGGCGCCAGCCGTTGCCGTACGCCGTCGCGACCGTCCGGATCAGGTCCTCTTCCGAGACCATCTTGTTGATGACCTTGCGCATCCGCTCGCTGCCGCCCTCGGGGGCGAAGGTCAGGCCCGAGCGGCGGCCGTTGCGGGTCAGTTCGTTCGCGAGGTCGACGTTGAAGGCGTCCACGCGGGTCGACGGGAGCGACAGGCCGATCTTGTCGTCCTCGTAGCGGTCGGCCAGGCCCTTCGCGATGTCGCCGATCTCGGAGTGGTCGGCGGAGGAGAGGGAGAGGAGGCCGACTTCCTCGAAGCCCGTGTTCTTCAACCCCTTGTCGACCATCTCGCCGATGCCCGTGATGGAGCGCTCGCGCACCGGGCGGGTGATCATGCCGGCCTGGCAGAAGCGGCAGCCGCGCGTGCAGCCGCGGAAGATCTCCACGGACATGCGCTCGTGCACGGTCTCCGCGAGCGGGACGAGCGGCTGCTTGGGGTACGGCCACTCGTCGAGGTCCATGACCGTGTGCTTGGAGACGCGCCACGGAACGCCCGACTTGTTCGGTACGACGCGGCCGATGCGGCCGTCCGGCAGGTACTCGACGTCGTAGAAGCCGGGGACGTACACGCCGCCGGTCTTCGCCAGACGGAAGAGCAGCTCCTCGCGACCGCCCGGGCGGCCCTCGGCCTTCCACGCGCGGATGATCTCGGTGATCTCCAGGACGGCTTGCTCACCGTCACCGATCACGGCGCAGTCGATGAAGTCGGCGATCGGCTCGGGGTTGAAGGCCGCGTGGCCGCCCGCGAGGACGATCGGGTGGTCCTCGGTCCGGTCCTTGGCGTCCAGCGGGATGCCCGCGAGCTCCAGGGCCGCGAGCATGTTGGTGTAGCCGAGCTCGGTGGAGAAGGAGAGACCGAAGACGTCGAAGGCGCGCACGGGGCGATGCGAGTCGACGGTGAACTGCGGCACGTCGTGCTCGCGCATCAGCGCCTCGAGGTCCGGCCACACGCTGTAGGTGCGCTCGGCGAGGACGCCCTCACGCTCGTTGAGCACCTCGTAGAGGATCATGACGCCCTGGTTCGGCAGACCGACCTCGTACGCGTCCGGGTACATCAGCGCCCAGCGGACGTCGCACTCGTCCCACGGCTTGACGGTGGAGTTCAGCTCGCCGCCCACGTACTGGATCGGCTTCTGTACGTGCGGGAGAAGCGCTTCCAGGCGCGGGAAGACCGACTCGACAGGCATGGTGGTGTCTCTCATGACGCTCGGCAGGGGCTGACAGGGCTGGCAGGGTGACCCTCAAGACTAACCCGTCCCCCGCAACTACCCGCCTCCGCGCAGGTCAGCCGCGTACTCGGGATGCTCCTGCGGGCTCAGCCCCGGCAGTTCCCGCTCGCAGTCCGCGGCGCGCTGTTCCTCACGGCCGTACAGCAGGCCGTACGTGAACGCCGACTCGCCCGCCGTGTGTGCCTGGGCCGCCAGGTCGCGCAGGGCGGTGCGGGCGACCACGCTGTCCTGGTGCTCGCCGAGCAGGTTCTGGAGGTCCTTCATGTAGCGCACCAGGCGCTTGGCGGGCTTGCCGAGTGCGGGCTGCGCGGCCTCCGCGGCGTACCGGGTGCGCTTGGCCTTCTTGCGGGCCTCATGCATGGCGAGGTCGCGCTCCTCGGTGCCGGGAGGCGCCTTGAGGGCGTCCTGGACGTGGCCGGTGACGCGGTCGTAGTCGCGCAGTACGGCCTTGGTGATCACCTTGGCGGCCGGGCGCTCGGCGGCCGGGCGCAGCGGCGGGTCGGCGAGCAGCGCGTCGAGGGTGTCGAGGAGCACCAGGTAGCGGTGGCCGTCGAGGACGCCGATCAGATGGCGCCGCGAGCCCTGGCGGCGCGCCGCCGACCAGGTGCGCAGGCGGCCCCGTACCGGCCCGTGGATCAGCGTGCGGGGGAGCTCGGCGACGGCGTTCTGGAGGCGTTCGGTCAGCACCTCGCGGTCCCGGTCGATGCCCAACTCCCCGGCGAGCCACTTGAGTTCGTCACCGATGGGGTCGGTGACGGCGCGGTCGAGGACGCGGCGGTACGAGCGGAAGGCGCTGCGCATCCGGCGGGTCGCGACCCGCATCTGGTGCACGGAGTCGGGCAGGTCGCGGCGGACGGCGGGGTCGAGCTCGACGATCGCGTCGCGCTGGGCCCGCAGGTAGGCGAGGACGTGGTCCCCGGCGGTGACCGGTTTCGTCGGCTTCGGCGGCCGGGGCGGCTCGGCGCCGGTCTCGGCGAGGGCCCGGGCCAGCTTGGAGGCCGTGCCCGCCGGGCGGAGGCCCTTCTTCCGCAGCAGCCGCTTCTCGACCTTGTCGAGCAGGTCCGGGTCCGCACCGTTCGCCAGCTCGACCTCGACCTCGGTCCACTCGGCGGTGGCCCCGGCACCGTCCCCGGCCAGCCGGTCCGCGCGTACGGCGTCCACGGCCACCTCGGCGAGCAGCGTCCCGTCCGCGTCGACGAGGTGCCGCAGTTCGCGGGCGGAGCGCAGCCGGACGACGGGCACGAGCTCGGCGTCGCGCACCCGCGAGCGCACGAGCCCGGCGAGCGCGCGCGGTACGGCGGCGGAGAGCGGGGCGTGCACCTCGTCCCGTACGCCCTCGGCGACCGGCAGCTTGAGGTGCCAGCCCGCGTCGTCCCCGCCGGTGCGGCGGCGCAGGGTGCGGCCGCCGGCGGCGAGGGTCAGGTCGGGGGTGTCGTAGTAGGTGGCGTCGAGGTCGACGAGTCCCTTGTCGACGACGTCCGCGACCCCGGGGGCCTTGGTCAGGTCGGGCAGGCCCGTGACTGCGTCCCCAGGAGTACCTTCGTACTTCCGCTCGATCTCGCGCTTCGTCTCCGCCATAAATCGAATTTAGTCACGATGTCTGGCTATGGGCAGCCCCCGGCGCGCGCGGGCGCACGCCGGGGGCTGCCCGAAGATCGTTGGTTACGCCGACAGCGGCCGCTGCGCTTGGATCGACTGCAGTAGTCCTACTGCTATCCAGACCGCGAACATCGACGTACCGCCGTACGACACGAACGGCAGTGGCAGACCGGCGACCGGCATGATGCCGAGGGTCATGCCGACGTTCTCGAAGGTCTGGAAGGCGAACCAGGCGATGATCCCGGCGGCGACGATCGTGCCGTACAGCTCGGTCGTCTCGCGCGCGATCCGGCAGGCGCGCCAGAGCACCACACCGAGGAGCAGCAGGATCAACCCGGCGCCGAGGAAGCCGAGTTCCTCGCCCGCGACGGTGAAGATGAAGTCGGTCTGCTGCTCGGGCACGAACATCCCGGTGGTCTGCGAGCCCTGGCCGAGCCCGGCGCCGGTCAGGCCGCCGGAGCCGATGGCGATACGCGCCTGGTTGGTGTTGTAGCCGACGCCCGCCGGGTCGAGGGCCGGGTTGGCGAAGGCCGCGAAGCGGGCGATCTGGTAGTCGTCGAGGAGCCCGAGCTGCCAGACCGCGATCGCGCCACCGGCGCCCGTGCCGAGGAGCCCGAAGACCCAGCGGTTGGAGGCGCCGGAGGCGAGCAGCACGCCGAGCACTATCACCGCCATCACCATGACCGAGCCGAGGTCCGGCATCAGCATGACGATCAGCATCGGTACGGCGGCGAGGCCGAGGGCCTGCACGACGGTGCGGTGGTCGGGGTGGTCCCGGTCACCGGCGTCGACGCGGGCGGCGAGCAGGATCGCCATGCCGAGGATGATGGTGACCTTGACGAACTCGGAGGGCTGGAGGGAAAGCCCGCCGACGTTGATCC
Organism: Streptomyces sp. NPDC002851; assembly: GCF_053591935.1. Lineage (NCBI taxonomy): Bacteria > Bacillati > Actinomycetota > Actinomycetes > Kitasatosporales > Streptomycetaceae > Streptomyces > Streptomyces sp. NPDC002851. The sequence goes on from NZ_JBSFUT010000012.1 coordinate 171,356, forward strand.
AGGCGTGCGCGCCGTTGATGGTCGCCCCGAGCGGGGTGAGCACGAGCAGGATCAGGAAGACCGAGACGCCGTAGAGCACGGGCACGGCGGTGCGCAGGTTGCGGTGGCCGAGCCAGATAGTGGCGATCATCAGGGCGAGCCCGATGCCGATGTTCAGGACGTGCTTGATCAGGTACGCGTACGGGTCCTCACCGACGAGCTCGGTGCGGTTGCGCGTGGCCGACCAGACCAGGGCCGAGCCGATCAGGGAGAGCGCGAGGGCGCTCAGGAGCAGCGGCCAGTCGAGCCTGCGGGTCACCGAGTCGCGGGCGAACAGCCTGGACCAGGCGCTGCGTTCGGGCCCGTACCCGGAGACGGAGAATCCGCCTGCCATCGGTCAGTCCCGCCTTCCGGGCTCGGTGATGGCGGCCGCCAGCTCCTGTGGGGCGGGCGACTCCTTCTTGGGCGGTACGTAGGGCTTGATCTCGGGGGCGTTGATGGAGCCGTCCCCGTCGATCTTGGGCAGGCCCTTCTCCGGCTCTGGCAACAGGGCCTTCTTCAGGTGCTGCTTGCCCTTTTCGTCGACCCCGTACATGGCCTCGTAGATATTGCGGACCGCGGGGCCGGAGGCGCCGGATCCGGTACCGCCCTGGGAGATGGTCATGATGATCGTGTAGTCCTTGGTGTACGACGCGAACCACGAGGTGGTCTGCTTGCCGTAGACCTCGGCGGTACCGGTCTTGGCGTGCATCGGGATCTTCTTCTGCGGCCAGCCGCCGAACCGCCAGGCGGCGGTGCCGTCGGTCGCGACTTTGGCGAGCGCCTTGTCCACCATGTTGCGGGTCTTTTTGTCCTTGAACGGCAGCTTGCCGTGCGACTTGGGCTCGATCTCCTCGATGTGCTTGCCGTCGGCGCTGATGATGGCCTTGCCGACGGTGGGGTCGTTGAGGGTGCCGCCGTTGGCGATGGCCGCGTAGATGGTGGCCATCTGGATCGGCGTGACGAGGGTGTCGCCCTGGCCGATGGAGTAGTTGACCGAGTCACCGGCGCGCATCTTCATGCCCTCGAGGCAGTTCTCATACATGATCTTCTCGACGTAGTCGCCGCCCTTCTTGCCCTTCTTGCACCAGACCTTGTGGTTGGCGTCCCAGTAGTCCTTCTTCCACTGGCGGTCCGGGACCCGGCCCCTGACCTCGTTGGGCAGGTCGATGCCGGTCTCCTTGCCGAGGCCGAACTGGTGGGCGGTCTTGTAGAACCAGTCCTTGGCATCCTTCTTCGGCGTAAGGCCGCCGTCCTTCCTCCACTGGTCGTGGGACAGCCTGTAGAAGACGGTGTCGCAGGACACCTCCAGGGCCTTGCCGAGGGAGATGGCGCCGTGGGACTGGGACTCGAAGTTCTTGAAGACCTGCCCGCCGATCGAGTACGAACTCGGGCACGGGTAGCTGCCGTTGAAGTCGTATCCGGCGTTGACCGCGGCGGTGGTCGGGATGACCTTGAAGATCGAGCCGGGGGCGGCCTGGCCCTGGATGGCGCGGTTGAGCAGCGGGTAGTTGGAGCCCTTGCCGGTGAGCTTCTTGTACTCCTTGGCGTCGATGCCGCCGACCCAGGCGTTGGGGTCGTAGTTCGGCTCGGAGGCCATGGAGATGACGCGGCCGGTCTTGTTCTCCATGACGATGACCGCGCCCGCGTCGGCCTTGTAGTTCCGGTTGGTGTTCCGGTCGTGCTCCTTGCGGGCTTCCTTCATCGCCCAGTTGAGCTCGTACTCGGCGACGGCCTGGACGCGGGCGTCGATGCTCGTGACCACGTTGGCCCCGGGCCGGGCCGGGTCGCTCTCCGTCTCGCCCATGACGCGGCCGAGCTTGTCGACCTCGTACTCGGTCACGCCCGCCTTGCCGCGCAGCTCCTTGTCGTACGTCCGCTCGAGGCCGGAGCGGCCGACCATGTCGGAGCGGAGGTACGGGGACGGGCCGTCCTTGGCCTTCTCGATCTCCTCGTCCGTGACCGGCGAGAGGTAGCCGAGCACCTGGGAGGTCCGGGCCTTGCCGGGGGCGGGGTAGCGACGGACGGCGGTGGGCTCGGCGGTGATGCCGGGGAAGTCCTCGGCGCGCTCGCGGATCTGCAGGGCCTGCTTGGGCGTTGCCTCGTCGGTGATCGGGATGGGCTGGTACGGGGAGCCGTTCCAGCAGGGCTGTGGGGTCTCGCTGTCGCAGAGGCGGACCTTGTCGGCGACCTCCTTGGGGGTCTTGCCGAGGACTTCCGCGAGGCGGGTGAGGACGGCGTCGCCGTCGTCCTTCATCTTCATCAGCTGGGTACGGGAGGCGGAGACGACGAGGCGGGTCTCGTTGTCGGCGAGCGGGACGCCGCGCGCGTCGAGCAGGGAGCCGCGCACGGCTGGGTGGACGACGCGCTGTACGTGGTTGCCGCTGGCCTTGTTGGCGTACTCGCTGCCGTTGCGGACCTGGAGGAACCAGAGGCGTCCGCCGAGAGTGGCGAAGAGGGAGAAGACGAGCACCTGGATGACGACGAGCCGGATCTGGACCCGCGGGGTGCGTCCGGTCTCCGGAATATTGGTCACAGCTTTTTGACCCCCTTGATGCGTCCGGTGCGTGCCATGCGCGTCTTGGTCTGCTTCATCCGCAGGCCGCCGCGACCGGGCCCGACGCGGCCCGGCCCGCGTCGCTGGCTGCCGATGCGCAGGCCGGTGCGGAGTCCGGTGCCGGTGGAGAGCCAGCCGGTGGAGGCCTCGCTCGATCTGCCGCTGCCGCCGGTCTCGGCGAGCGGGTCGTTCTCGGCCCGCCGGGCGAGCGCCATGATCCCGGGCACGACGAACGGCGCGAGCAGCAGGTCGTACAGCGTGGCCGTGAACAGCAGGCCGCCCAGGCCCACACCGCGGGCCCCGGTGTCCCCGACGAGGAAGCCCACCGCGGCGTAGAGGAGCGTGGAGCCGAGGGCGCCGCCGACGACCACGACCATCGGCCCGGTGGCGGAGCGGACCTGGCCGGACTCGGGCTTGGTCAGTCCGGCGAGATAGCCGATGACGCAGAGCACGAGGGCGTAGCGCCCGAGGGCGTGGTCGGCCGGTGGCGCGAGGTCGGCTAGGAGTCCGGCGCCGAAGCCGACGAGGGCGCCGCCGACGTGGCCGTAGACGAGGGCGAGTGCGAGGACGGTGAGCAGCATCAGGTCGGGCACGGCGCCGGGCAGGCGGAGCTTGGCGAGCACACTGACCTGGAGGACGAGGGCGACGGCCACCAGCGTGGTGGAGAGGAGCATCCGGTTGACACGCATGGGCTCTTACTCCTGGTCGTCCTGGGCGCCTTGGTTGTCCGGGTCGCCTGCGGGTGGCTGTTCGCCGTCGGTCGGCGGGGCCTGCCCGTCGGCGTCGGCCTCGCCTTCTGCGGGCGGTGGTGCCTCGCCCTCGGCGGGCGGGGTGACGGTCACGGTGACCGTGGGTGTCGGCTTGGGCTTCGGCGGCGGGGGCAGCACCTTGTCGCGCGGGTCGGTGCGCGGGGCCTGGACGACGACGCCGACGACGTCGAGCTTGGTGAAGCCGACGTACGGCTTGAGGTGCACGGTCCGGGTCAGGTCGTTATTGGCCGGGTCGATGCGGGTCACCTCGCCGAGCGGGACGCCGGGCACGAACGGCCGGTCGGCATGCGAGCCGAAGGTGACCATGCGGTCGCCCTTCTTGATCTTGGCCTTGCCGTTGAGCATCTTGACGGAGAGGTCGCCGCCGCCGCGGCCGTTGGCGAAGCCGAGCTCGTCGGTCTTCTCCAGGCGGGTGCCGACGGCGAAGTCCGGGTCGATGGCGAGCAGTACGGTGGCGGTGCTCGGGCCGACGGTGGTGACGCGGCCGACGAGGCCGTCCGCGTTGAGCACGGTCATGTCGCGCGTGAGGCCGTCGTTGGCGCCGGCGTCGATGGTGACCGTCCAGCTGAAGCCTTGGGCGGCTCCTATGGCGATGACCTCGGCACCCTTGATGGCGTACTGTCCGGCGCCGGCCTTCTTCAGCATCTGGTCGAGCTGCCGGACCCGACTTCGGTTGCGGTCGTCGCTGCCGAGCCTGGCCTTCAACGCGGCGTTCTCACGCTCGAGTTCGCTGATTCTGCTGTGCCGCTCGCCGGAGTCGCGGACCGCGGCGATGGCGTTGCCGAACGGCTCGACCGCCGCGGATACGCCGTTCTCCACGGGTCCGAACACCGTCGCTGCGGCCTGTCGGGCACCGTCGACCGGTGACTCCTCGCCACCGCGGATGTCCACCGTGATCAGCGCGAACGCGATGGCGACCAGCAGTACCAGGAGCAGCCGGCTCTCTCGTGTGTCCCTCACGTGCGGCGGCCGTGCCTTCCTCGTCGGAATGGGTTGTGGCTTGCGTAGCGGATCGCCGCTACCGATCCGCTATATCAACGATCCGCCGTACGAAGAGAAAGCTCGTACGGCGGACGTTTTTTGTGTGGCCCCCGCTTACCTGCGGGGCGAGGCGTCGAGCACCTGCTGGAGCGCCTCGAACTCCTCCACGCACTTGCCGGAACCGAGCGCCACGGAGTCCAGCGGGTCCTCCGCGATGTGGATCGGCATGCCGGTCTCGCGGCGCAGCCGCTCGTCCAGGCCGCGGAGCAGGGCGCCGCCGCCGGTGAGCACGATGCCTCGGTCCATGACATCGCCGGAGAGCTCCGGCGGGCACTTGTCGAGAGTGGTCTTGACCGCGTCCACGATCGAGTTGACCGGCTCCTCCATGGCCTTGCGGACCTCGGCGGTGGAGACGACCACGGTCTTGGGGAGCCCGCTGACCAGGTCGCGGCCGCGGATCTCGGTGTGTTCCTCGTCCTCCATGTCGTATGCCGAACCGATGGTGATCTTGATCTGCTCGGCGGTGCGCTCGCCGAGGAGGAGCGAGTACTCCTTCTTGATGTGCTGGATGATCGCGTTGTCCAGCTCGTCGCCGGCGACGCGGATGGACTGTGCTGTGACGATTCCGCCGAGAGAGATGACGGCGACCTCGGTGGTGCCGCCGCCGATGTCCACCACCATGTTCCCCGTGGCCTCGTGGACCGGGAGACCGGAGCCGATGGCGGCGGCCATGGGCTCCTCGATGATGTGCACCTGGCGGGCGCCGGCCTGGGTCGACGCCTCGATGACTGCGCGTCGCTCCACGCCGGTGATGCCGGAGGGGACGCAGACGACTACGCGGGGGCGGGCGAGATAGCGTCGCTTGTGGATTTTGAGGATGAAGTAGCGGAGCATCCGCTCGGTGATTTCGAAGTCGGCGATAACGCCGTCTTTCAGCGGGCGGACCGCGACGATGTTGCCAGGGGTGCGGCCGATCATCTTCTTCGCCTCAGCGCCGACCGCAAGAATGCCGCCGGTGTTGGTGTTGATGGCGACGACGGATGGCTCGTTGAGTACGATGCCGCGGCCCCTGACGTACACCAGCGTGTTGGCAGTCCCGAGGTCGACAGCCATGTCACGGCCGATGAACGACATGTTGGTTCCCATCAGGAGCGTCAGGCCTTCCCAAGTGAAGCGTTTGATGGCTGGTCAGGTCGGCGTGGGGTGCGCGCTGGCGTGCAGGGTTACATCGTAATGTCGCCCGCACGGACTGGGCGCGAGGGTCTCCGCCATTGTCAGCAGAGGAATCACCGTCCCGCTAATGGGGACGTGCCGACTGAAGGAAGCGTTCCCCCAATCGGCCTGCATATGCGGAAGGGCGGCCGCTCAATTGGCGGCCGCCCCAGGTCACAGGCCTGGATTTATTGACGGTACGTCAGCAATTCGGGCAATCCGCCGCCCGGGCCCGCGTGCCTGCTCAGAGGCCTTGGGGGAAGAAGATCTTCAGCTCGCGCTCGGCGGACTCCTCCGAGTCCGAGGCGTGGATCAGGTTCTCCCGCACGATGGTGCCGTAGTCCCCGCGGATCGAGCCCGGCGCCGCGGCGATCGGGTCGGTCGGACCGGCGAGTGCGCGCAGGCCCTCGATGACCCGCTCCCCCTCGACGACCATGGCGACGACCGGGCCCGAGGCCATGAACTCGACCAGCGGCTCGTAGAACGGCTTGCCCTTGTGCTCGCCGTAGTGCTGCTCCAGGACGTCCTGGCTCAGGGTGCGCAGTTCGAGCGCGGTGATGGTCCAGTTCGCCTTGCGCTCGATCCGGCCGATGATCTCGCCGATCAGACCACGGCGTACGGCATCGGGCTTGAGCAGGACGAGAGTGCGCTGGCTCACGGGTCGGCTCCTTCTGGCAATTGCAGATAGCGGGTGGTCAGAGGCTACAGGTCCCTGAGCGGCGGACGTTACTCAGCGTCAAGCCGCGGGGAGTACTCGGGCAACTCCGGCTCACGCCGGGTCGGCCCCCGCAGCCCCCGCCGCCTCCGCTGCCCCCTCAGCCTGTGCGGCGAACCGCGCCTTCGCCTCGTCCACCTTCCGGCCGAAATGCACCGAGCACCACCACAGGGCCGCGAAGCCGACGCCCAGGAAGAACATCGTCGGCAGCACGAAACCGGAGGCGATCAGGCCGGCCTGGAGAACCCAGCCGAGCTGCACCCCGCCGGGCCGGGTGACCATCCCGCAGAGCAGCACGGACACGGCCATGGCGATGCCGCAGATCGTCCAGACCGTGCCCATCGACAGATTCGGGTCCTTCATCGCGACCAGACCGGCGAAGCCGATCACGAAGAACTCGCCGATCAGCGTGGACGAGCAGAGCGTGCGCATACGAAGAGTCAGCCCTTCCCCAGGAGCAGCCGGGCCTCGCCGACCGTGATGACGGAACCGGTGACGAGGACGCCGCCGCCCGCGTACTCGTCCTCTTCCTCGGCGAGGGTGATCGCCGCCTCCAGGGCGTCGTCCAGGCGCGGCTCGACCTGGATCCGCTCCTCGTCCCCGAAGACCTCGACGGCGAGGGCGGCCAGGGCGTCCGCGTCCATCGCGCGGTGGCTGGAGTTCTGCGTGATGACGACCTCGGCGAGGAGCGGCTCGAAGGCCTCGAGCAGCCCCCGCGCCTCCTTGCCCTCGCTCACGCCGACCACGCCGATCAGACGGCTGAAGTCGAAGACCTCGCTGACCGCGGCGGCGGTGGCGCGGGCGCCCGCCGGGTTGTGCGCGGCGTCCAGGACGACGGTCGGCGAGGTGCGGACGACCTCCAGGCGGCCCGGCGTGGCCACCGAAGCGAACGCGGAGCGGATCACCTCGGCGTCGAGCGACTCGGTGCGCTGGGCGCCGACGCCGAAGAACGCCTCGACCGCGGCGAGCGCCACCGCGGCGTTGGCCGCCTGGTGCGCGCCGTGCAGCGGCAGGAAGATGTCGGTGTACTCGGTGCCGCCGAGGCCGCGCAGCGTCAGCAGCTGCCCGCCGACGGCGACCTGGCGCGAGACGACGCCGAACTCCAGGCCCTCGCGGGCCACCGTGGCATTGACCTCGACGGCCTTCTTGAGCAGCACCTGGGCGGCGTCCACCGGCTGCTGCGCCAGGATCACCGTGGCGTCCTGCTTGATGATCCCGGACTTCTCGGCGGCGATCTCGCCGGGCGTCTCGCCGAGCCGGTCGGTGTGGTCCAGGTCGATCGGGGTGACCACGGCGACGTCCGCGTCGATCACGTTTGTCGCGTCCCAGCTGCCGCCCATGCCGACCTCGACCACGGCCACGTCCACCGGGGCGTCGGCGAAGGCGGCGTACGCCATGCCGGTCAGGACCTCGAAGAAGGAGAGGCGGTAGTCCTGCTGTGCGTCGACCAGCTCGACGTACGGCTTGATGTCGTTGTACGTCTCTACGAAGCGCTCGGCGGAGATCGGGGCGCCGTCCAGGCTGATCCGCTCGGTGACGAGCTGGACGTGCGGCGAGGTGTACCGCCCGGTGCGCAGCTCGAAGGTGCTGAGCAGCGACTCGATCATGCGGGCCGTGGACGTCTTGCCGTTGGTGCCGGTCAGGTGGATCGAGGGGTAGGCGCGCTGGGGCTCGCCGAGCACGTCCATCAGGGCATTGATCCGGGTGACGGACGGCTCCAGCTTGGTCTCGCCCCAGCGGGTGGCGAGCTCGGCCTCCACCACGCGCAGCGCCTCGTCGAGCTCGGGGTCCTCGGGGCGGGTCGGGACGTCGGCCTGCGGCGGGCCTGCCTGGGTGCGCAGGGTGCGGCTGCCGGCCTCGATCACGGCGAGGTCGGGGTCGCGGTCGGTCTCGGCCTCGACGATGTCGGCGAAGGCGTCGTCGCCGCCGTCGCCGTCGGGGCCTTCGACACCGTCGGGACCGTTGTCGGCGCCGTGGCCGAAGGGGCCGAGGGGGCCCTCGATGGGGCCGGGTTCTGGGTCGTCGCTCGGGTTGCCGTGCGCGGGGAGGTCACTCACACCGCCAAGTCTACGGAGGGGGTGTGACACCGACGGGACGGGACCTTCGGCCCGCCCGGTTCGGGACCAACGCACTGCCCTCGCGCGGAATCACCCGGCAAACTTGGCGATCATGGACATAGGTATCGACCTCGGCACGGCCAACACCCTGCTCTACGCCCGCGGCCAGGGCATCGTGCTCAACGAGCCGTCCGTCGTGGCGGTCCGCGAGGGCACCCGCGGCGCCCTCGCCGTCGGCGCGGACGCCAAGGAGACCATCGGCCGCACCCCGGGGTCGATCACCGCGATCCGCCCCCTGAAGGACGGCGTGATCAGCGACTACGTGGCCGCCGAGGAGATGATCCGGCACTTCGTCCGCAAGGCGGTGCCGGGCCGCCGTCCGCGCACCCGCATGGTCGTCTGCGTGCCCTCCGGCGTGACCCCCGTGGAGCGGCGCGCGATCGTGCACGCGGCGCAGCGCTCCGGGGCACGGGCGGTGCACCTGATCGAGGAGCCGATGGCGGCGGCGATCGGGGCGGGCCTGCCGGTCTCCGAGCCGCGCGGTTCGATGGTCGTGGACATCGGCGGCGGCACCGCCGAGGTGGCGGTGATCTCGCTCGGCGGCATCGTCACGGCGCAGTCGCTCCGGGTCGGCGGCGACCGTCTGGACGCCGCGATCACCGACTACGTACGCAAGGAGCACGGGCTGCTCATCGGCGAGCGCACCGCCGAGGACATCAAGGTCGCGATCGGCTCGGCCTGGCCGGTGCCGGAAACTGAAGGGGCGGGGCGAAGCCCCTCCGGCAAGGGCGGTGGTGGGCGACGGGCGGGCGCCTTCGAGATGCGGTCGTTCACGGTACGGGGCCGGGAGAAGGTCGGCGGCCTGCCGAAGACCATCGACCTCACGGCCCGCGAGGTACGGGCGGCCCTGGACGAGCCGATCGAGGCGGTCATCACGGCGGTGAAGGCCACCCTGGAGGACTGCCCGCCCGAACTCTCCGGCGACGTGATGGAACACGGCATCGTGATCACGGGCGGCGGCGCGCTGCTGCCCGGGCTCGACCTGCGGATGGCCTCGGAGACCGGCATTCCGGTGTCGGTGGCGGAGCACCCGCTGGACTCGGTGGCCTTGGGGTGCGGGAAGTGCGTGGAGGACTTCGACGGGTTGCAGCGGTTGATGTCGGCGGCGTGAGCCGCGCCCGTCCTCAGCTGCCGGACGGGCTTGTGGTGCCCATCGGCAGCTCGGCCACGACCTCGTACGCATCCACCGTGCGGCCCGCCGTGAACGTCCCGCCCACACTGCTCACCCGCTCCGCCATCCCCGCCGTCCCCGTCCCCGCGGACACCGGCGCGTGCGGCGGGACCGCCTCCGGCAGCGCGTTGCGGACCTCGATGCGCGCGCGTCCGGCGCCGACGGTGATCCGTACCCCCACGGCCTCCCCCGGCGCGTGCTTCGCCGCGTTGGTCAGGCACTCCTGGACGACCCGGTGGACCGCCGCCTGCCGCAGCGGCGAGAGGCGGTACGCCGCGTCGTCGACCTCCAGCTTCACCGGGCTCCCGGCCCGGTCGCTCTCCTCGGCTAGCAGCTGGAGCCCGTCGAGGCCCGGTGTCGGCGCACCGTCGGCGCCGCGCCGCACGATGATCTCGTTGAGTACCCGGTGCGCCCGGCGCGCGGTCTCGGACAGCTCCTCGAAGTCCCGCTGCCAGCTCTCGCCCCGCGCCCGCCGCGCCAGCACCTCCGAACGCACGGTGAGCAGCGTCAACTCCCGCCCCACGAAGTCGTGCACATCGCCCGCGACCCGGTTCCGCTCGCTCTGCACGGCCTGGAGCACCGCGGTCCTTGCGCGCTGGTTCTCCAGGGCGCGCACCAGGTCCTGCCGATTGGCGGCGATGCCGACCCCGGCCGCGAGCGCCCCGATCGGCACCACGAGGCCGAGGAACTCGGGCAGGGTGTCCGCTTGCCGCACCGGCCAGCCCGGCAGGCTGAACAGCGCGCAGGCCACCGCCAGATAGCCGACCGCGGCGAGGATTCCGGCCCGCCGTCCGCGATAGCGCCCGAGGGCGTAGAGCGCGAACTGCACCAGGGTCAGCTCGTGCAGCCACCAGAGCAGCACCAGACCCACGCCGTACGCCACCCAGGGCGCCCGGCGGCGCAACAGCAGCGTCGCGGAGGCGGCGGCGAGGACCGAGGCGACCTGAAGGTGTCCGCGCAGCGAGTTGTCACCGGCGGCGAGCCCGGGGATGTCCAGGGCCATCAGGCCGAGGCAGCTGAGCGCGGTGAGCACGTCGAGGGAGCGCGGACAGCCCACCCAGCGCCGCGCGAGGCGGCGGCCCGCGGCCGTCGCCCTGCGCAGCGCCGCTATGGCGGGAAGGTCAACCATGTCCTCCATCATCCGGGGTCTTTTGGCCCGTTCCGACGGACTTACGTCCCGAATTGCCGTGATCTACCGCACTCCTGGCATCCGCACCGTCCCCGCCCGGGAGGGTCTCGTCCGCAAACGCCGGACGGGCTGCGTTGATCGGACCGGTTGTACTGATCCGTTCCGGCGATCGCATGCCTTGATCACGGCGCGGTTCGGGGGGCGGGGCGGTCGCCGGGGGTGCAATCGGTGCATGTGGTACGCCCAGAACCCCGGACGCAGAGCGCGGCAGCTGATCGGCGACGGTGCGGTCCTGTTGTGGGCCGTGCTGTGCGCGGCGCTCGCGGTGACCGCGCACCGGTTCATCCAACTGCTCCTGCGGCCCGCCCAGGACGTCGAGGCGGCCGGGCGCGGCTACGGTGCGGGCCTGCCGGGGCCGGGCCCGTCGGCGGCGCGGGTGCCGCTGGTCGGGGCGCGCATCGACGCGGCGCTGCGGGAGCTCGCGGGCGCCGGGGACCGGCTCGTCACGGCGGGCGACCGCGGGCAGGCGCTCGTGGACATGCTCGCGATCGGCGGTGCCGTCGGCCTGTTCGTCCTGCCCGTCGGCCTGGTCCTGGCGCTGTGGCTGCCGCGGCGGGTGCGCTGGGTGCGGCAGGCGGCCGCGGCGCGGGAGCTGGCGGCCTCAGAGGACGGCCGGGAGATCCTGGCGCTTCGGGCCCTGATGCGGCCGCTCGACGAGGTGGCGCGTACGGCTGCGGAGTTGCCGGACGCGACGCCCGGGAGCCTCGCCGAGGGCTGGCGGAACGGGGATCCGGAAACCCTGGACACCCTGGCGGACGCGGAGTTGGAGCGCCTGGGCCTGGTCATGGCGTAAGACGACGCGAACGCCGGAGGAGCCGCACCACCGTGCGGCTCCTCCGGCGTTCTTCGAGGAAAGCGACGCGTCGCGTTACGCGGCCGGAAGCTTCTCCAACTGCCCCTGAATCCGGGCGATATCGGCCTCCGCCTTGGTGAGGCGGCCCCGGATCTTCTCCACGACGTGGTCCGGCGCCTTCGCGAGGAACGCCTCGTTCCCGAGCTTCGCGTTGGCCGCCGTGACCTCCTTCTCCGCCGCCGCGAGGTCCTTGGCCAGGCGCTTGCGCTCGGCCGCGACGTCGATCGTGCCGGAGAGGTCGAGCGCGACCGTCGCCCCGGACACCGGCAGGCTCGCCGTCGCCGCGAAGTTCTCGCCCTCCGGCTGGAGGCGGAGCAGCTGACGGATGGCGGGCTCGTGCGGGGCCAGCGCCGTGCCCTCCAGGGTGAGCCGGGCCGGAACCTTCTGACCGGGCTGAAGGCCCTGGTCGGAGCGGAACCGGCGGACCTCGGTGATGACCTGCTGAAGGGTCTCGATCTCCCGCTCGGCGTCGGCGTCCCGGAAACTCGAGTCCGTCGGCCAGTCGGCGATGACCAGAGACTCCTTGCCGGTGAGCGTGGTCCACAGGGTCTCGGTCACGAACGGCACGACCGGGTGGAGCAGCTTCAGCGTGACGTCGAGGACCTCCCCGAGCACCCGCTTGGTGTCCTCGGCGGCCTGACCGCCCTCCTGGAAGGTGGTCTTGGTCAGCTCCACGTACCAGTCGAAGACCTCGTCCCAGGCGAAGTGGAACAGGGCGTCGGAGAGCTTCGCGAACTGGAAGTCCTCGTAGTACGCGTCGACTTCGGCCACGACGGAGTTGAGCCGGGACAGGATCCACCGGTCGGTCGACGAGAGCCGCTCGGCGGGCGGGAGTTCGCCCTCGACCGTGGCGCCGTTCATCAGCGCGAAGCGCGTCGCGTTCCAGATCTTGTTGGCGAAGTTACGGGAGCCCTGGACCCAGTCCTCGCCGATCGGGACGTCCGTGCCCGGGTTGGCCCCACGGGCGAGCGTGAACCGAAGAGCATCGGAACCGTACTTGTCCATCCAGTCGATCGGGTTGACCGCGTTCCCGAAGGACTTCGACATCTTCTTGCCGAACTGGTCGCGGACCATGCCGTGCAGGGCGATGGTGTGGAACGGCGGGGTGCCGTCCATCGCGTACAGGCCGAACATCATCATCCGGGCGACCCAGAAGAAGAGAATGTCGTAGCCCGTGACCAGCACAGAATTCGGATAGAACTTCGCGAGGCTCTCGGTCTGCTCGGGCCAGCCGAGCGTGGAGAACGGCCACAGGCCGGACGAGAACCAGGTGTCCAGGACGTCGGTGTCCTGCGTCCAGCCCGCACCGCTCGGCGGCTCCTCGTCGGGCCCGACGCAGACGACTTCACCCTCCGGCCCGTACCAGACCGGAATCCGGTGGCCCCACCACAACTGCCGCGAGATGCACCAGTCGTGGAGGTTGTCGACCCAGTCGAAGTACCGCTTCTCCATCTCCTGCGGATGGATCTTGACGCGGCCGTCACGGACGGCGTCTCCCGCCGCCTTCGCCAGCGGGCCGACCTTGACCCACCACTGCATGGACAGACGCGGCTCGATCGTGGTCTTGCAGCGCGAGCAGTGGCCCACGGAGTGGGTGTACGGGCGCTTCTCGGCGACGATCCGGCCCTCGGCGCGGAGCGCGCCGACGATGGTGCTGCGGGCCTCCAGGCGGTCCAGGCCCTGGAACGGACCGTGTGCGGTGATCACCGCGTGCTCGTCCATGACGGCGAGGCTCGGCAGCCCGTGCCGCTGACCGATCTCGAAGTCGTTCGGGTCGTGGGCCGGAGTGACCTTGACGGCGCCGGTGCCGAACTCCGGGTCCACGTGCTCGTCGGCGACGACCGGGATGGACCGATCGGTGAGCGGCAGCTTGATCTGCTTCCCGATCAGGTGCGCGTACCGCTCGTCCTCGGGGTGCACGGCGACGGCGGTGTCACCCAGCATCGTCTCGGCGCGGGTGGTGGCGACGACAAGCGTCTCGTCCCCCTCCCCGTACTTGATGGAGACGAGCTCACCGTCATCGTCCTGGTACTCGACCTCGATGTCGGAGATGGCGGTCAGACACCGGGGGCACCAGTTGATGATCCGCTCGGCGCGGTAGATCAGTTCATCTTCGTAGAGCCGCTTGAAGATGGTCTGGACGGCCTGGGAGAGCCCCTCGTCCATGGTGAACCGCTCACGCGACCAGTCCACGCCGTCACCAAGCCGACGCATCTGCCCGGAGATCTGCCCGCCGGACTCGCCCTTCCACTTCCAGACCCGCTCGACGAACTCGTCCCGCCCCAGGTCGTGCCGGGACTTGCCCTCCTTGCCGAGCTCGCGCTCCACGACGTTCTGCGTGGCGATACCGGCATGGTCCATCCCGGGCTGCCACAGCGTCTCGTAGCCCTGCATCCGCTTGCGGCGGGTGAGGGCGTCGATGAGCGTGTGCTCGAAGGCGTGGCCCAGGTGCAGGGACCCGGTGACGTTCGGCGGCGGAATGACAACGGTGTACGGCGGCTTGTCGCTCTTCGCGTCGGCGGCGAAGTAACCGCGGTCTACCCAGCGCTCGTACAGCGGCCCCTCTACCTCGGCCGGAGCGTAGGTCTTCGGCAGTTCGGGCTCGGGGACGCTGGCGTGCTGCTGCTGAGTGTTCTCGGTCACGCGGCACAGTTTACGGGGGCGGTCGGCCCCGCTTCGAATCGATACCTGACGGCCCCTCCCCGCCACAGTTCCGTACTGATACCCCGCATGTTTGGTAACGGTGAGGCACCGGCGACCCCACCCCCTTGCTGGTTCCGTCAGGATGTTCGGAACGCTTGACCTACCCCCGCCCCTGAGGGGCGAGAGTTCTCGTGGCTCGCGCCACAGAGCTTCCTGCTTCAACACCGACTGCCCGCCCGGAGGATTTCCGTTGGGGTCTTACACCGGCTCCACAGGCCGCAACCGCCAGCCCGGCGGCCAGAATGTTCCGTGCCGCGTTCACGTCCCGGTCCAGGACCAGGCCGCACGCGGGGTTGCCGCACCGGAAGGTGCGTTCATTCAGTGGCAAGCTCGCCTTCAGCGTGCCGCAGGAGGAGCAGATCCTGCTGCTTGGATGCCACCGGTCGATCACCACGAGATCTCGTCCGTACCAACGGCATTTGTACTCAAGGAGCGAGCGCAGTTCCGTCCAGGCGGCATCGGAGATCGCGCGCGCAAGCGTGCGGTTCTTGAGCATGCCCCGGACGGTCAGGTCCTCGATCGCGATCAGTTGGTTGTCCTGAACGAGTCGAGTGGTCAGCTTGTGCAGAAAGTCCCGGCGTCGGTCGGTGATCCGTGCATAAACCTTCGCAACCTTGGCGCGGGCTTTGTCCCGGTTCTTCGATCCCCATTGCTTGCGCGCCAGCTGCCGCTGAGCCCTGACCAAACGCCCACGGTCACGGCGCTCGAACCTCGAGTTGCCCACCTTGCCCGAGCCGTCGGTCAGGCCTTCGGTCGGACGCGACAAGGTGACCAGCGAAGTAAGGCCGGCGTCGATGCCCACCATTGCATCCGTCTGCGGCAACGGCTTGACGGCCGGATCTTCCACCAACATGGAGACGAACCAGCGTCCGGCCGCATCCCGGGATACCGTCACCGTCGACGGTTCGGCCCCCTCAGGCAACGGTCGCGAATAGACCACATTCAACGGCTCGTTCATCTTGGCAAGCGTCAGCTCACCTGCACGCCAGCGGAACGCGGCGCGGGTGTACTCAGCCGATGCCCTCGACTTCTTACGGGACTTGAGCCGCGGATACCGCGCACGCCCTTCCCAGAAGGCCACGAAAGCGCTCTGCAGGTGCCGAAGTCCCTGCTGGAGCGGCACCGCGGAAACCTCACCGAGATAGGCAAGTTCCTCGGTCCTCTTCCATGCCGTGAGCATCGCGGAGGTTGCGTTGTAGTTGATGCGCTCCTGCCGCTGATACCAGCCTTCGGTACGCGCCTGCAGTGCGAGGTTGTAGACCTTCCGCACACACCCGAACGTGCGCAGCAACTCAACCGCCTGCGCATCGGTCGGGTAGACGCGGAACTTGAAGGCCCGCCTCACCCGGTCAGTCTTCACAACTTACAATCTAGCGGGCCTATTTGTAGCCCTACAAGCCTACACATCAGCACCTCTCTGGGGGAGTTTGCGGCGCTTCGCATCACCCTCTGCAGAAATGCACTTCCTGCCCGCCTTGACGGCCGGACTGTCCACACAAGGAGAACTCGATGAGCTACAACCAGCCCGGCCCGTACGGCGGCCAGCCTCAGCAGCCCGGACCGTACGGTCAGCCGGGTCAGCCGCAGCAGCCGGGGCCCTACGGCCAGCCGGCCCCGCCGCAGGCACCCCAGCCCGGCTACGGCTACCCGCAGCAGGCCCCGCAGGGCGTCCCGCCACAGCAGGGCTACGGCTACCCGCAGCAGGGCGCCCCCCAGCAGCCGGGCCCCTACGGCCAGCAGCAGTACGGCCAGCAGCCCCCGTACGGCCAGGTCCCCCCGCCCCCGCCGGGCGGCGGCGGTGGCGGCAAGAAGGTCGGCATCATCGTCGGCTCGGTGGTCGCCCTTGCGGTGATCGCGGGTGGCGTGTGGTTCTTCACCGCGGGCGGTGGCGGCGGCAGCAGCGTCGCGGACGACGGCAAGACGTACAAGCTGACGACTCCGGCGACGGTGCTCGGGGAGTACAAGAAGAGCCCGAGCAACGACGCCGGCTCGGGCGACTTCGACGACGCCGAAGACTGGGGCATCAAGAACGCCAAGGACGTGTCCGCCGGCTACGCGGCTGGCTCCGGCACCAGCGCCAAGTCGCTGGCGTTCGGCGGCGTCTACGGCGAGATCGAGGACCCCGAGGCGGCTGTCGACGCCATGTTCGCCCAGATGAAGGAAGAGTCCGAGAAGGACCAGAGCAGCAGCTCCAGCAAGGGCGAACTGATCGGTGACCCCGAGGAGTTCCAGCCCGATGGCTTCGAGAACGGCATCATGAAGTGCCAGGAGGCCAAGGTCACCAAGGGCGCGGGCGCCGCCGCGGGCGGGCCCAGCGAGGCCACCATCCCGATCTGCATCTGGGCCGACAACAGCACCCTCGCCGAGGTACTCCACTTCGACATGGCTTCCCTGGCCACCGGCAACGGCGGCTCCATGGAAGACCTGGCCGGCATCGCAGCCAAGGTCCGCAACGAGGTGCGGGTCGAGGTCAAGTAGCAACGCCTAGCAACCCCAGGGCGTGTCCCAGCCACCCAGCCGGGACACGCCCTCACTGCTAGAGACGAGACAGGGAACAAGCCTTGTCGGCGTGAGTCTCACGTACCCCCAGCTGCTCAAGGCGGAACCGGCAGGCATCATGCCCGAAGACACTAGAACCAGTCCTGCAAGCCCGCTCCACACCCTCGCCAACTATGTACCCCCTGTCGCGAAGGTACTGCATGCAGTCATAGGTGTGGGCTGCCGCCGGAGACGCAGTGACCACCGGAGTCACACTCGCAGCAATCGCCACCCCCACCGCAGCGAGCACCCGCTTCTTCTTCAACGACTTCACGGTCTCCCCTCCCGTTTACTTCGGTCACAGAAGACCCAAGCAGCGGGCGCACGCAAAGCACAAGCGTTCGACGGACGTTGTCCTGATATTTGCGCCAAGCACTGAGGCCCCAGCCAACTCAATAGCTGGGGCCTCAGTTACGTACAAGCAAAGCGCAGCGCTACGCGCTCTTCTCGTGCCGCCCATCGTTCTTCACGATCCGCGGCACCAACGTCGGGTTCACGTTCGAGTGGACGACGTCCGGGGTGATGACGACCCTCGCCACGTCCTTCCGCGAGGGGACCTCGTACATCACCGACTGCAGGACCTCCTCCATGATGGCGCGCAGGCCCCGCGCGCCGGTCTGGCGGAGGATGGCCTGGTCGGCGATGGCCTCCATGGCCTCGTGCTCGAAGTCCAGCTCTACGCCGTCCAGTTCAAACAACCTCTGGTACTGCTTCACCAGGGCGTTGCGGGGCTCCACCAGGATCTTCAGGAGCGCCTCGCGGTCGAGGTTGTGGACCGACGTGATGACCGGGAGGCGGCCGATGAACTCGGGGATCATGCCGAACTTCACCAGGTCCTCGGGCATGACGTCCTCGAACTGGTCCTTCTCCTCCAGCTCCCGCTTGGAGTGGATCGTCGCGCCGAAGCCGATGCCCTTGGCACCGGCCCGACCTTCGATGATCTTCTCAAGGCCCGCGAAGGCACCGCCCACGATGAACAGCACATTCGTGGTGTCGATCTGGATGAATTCCTGGTGCGGGTGCTTGCGGCCGCCCTGGGGCGGGACCGAGGCGGTCGTGCCCTCCAGGATCTTCAACAGCGCCTGCTGTACGCCCTCGCCGCTGACGTCACGCGTGATCGACGGGTTTTCGCTCTTTCGCGCGACCTTGTCGATCTCGTCGATGTAAATGATCCCGGTTTCGGCCTTCTTGACGTCGTAGTCCGCCGCCTGGATCAGCTTCAGGAGGATGTTCTCGACGTCCTCGCCGACGTACCCGGCCTCCGTCAGCGCCGTCGCGTCGGCAATGGCGAACGGGACGTTCAGCATCCGGGCCAGCGTCTGGGCCAGGAGCGTCTTTCCCGAACCCGTGGGGCCGAGCAGGAGGATGTTGGACTTCGCCAACTCGATGGCGTCCTCGCGCCCTTGAGCGCCGCCGTTCTCACCGGCCTGGACCCGCTTGTAGTGGTTGTACACCGCGACCGAGAGCGCCTTCTTGGCCGCTTCCTGACCTACGACGTAACCCTCGAGGAATTCGTAGATCTCACGGGGCTTGGGGAGTTCCTCCCAACGCACCTCGCTCGTCTCCGCGAGCTCTTCCTCGATGATCTCGTTACAGAGGTCGATGCACTCGTCGCAGATGTACACACCGGGGCCTGCGATGAGCTTCTTGACCTGCTTCTGGCTCTTGCCACAGAACGAGCACTTGAGCAGATCGCCGCCGTCACCGATGCGTGCCACGAGGTGCTTCCCCTTCGCCTGGGAGACGCCCTTTCAGGCGGCTCCTGGTGCCTCATATCCGACGGTACCTTGCCGGGCCCCCCGTTCGGGCCCCCCTTGGCGCGGTTCGCTTCGACGTGAGCCAAGTACGAACCGCGCCCAGGGATGGGCAGGTGTCACTGTGCCCCGTCAGGCGACCGATGCGTTGTTCATCTTCCGGGTGGAGATGATCTGGTCGATCAGGCCGTACGAGAGCGCGTCCTCAGCCGTGAGGATCTTGTCGCGCTCGATGTCGTCGCGGATCTTCTCGATCGGCGTCGTGGAGTGCTTGGCCAGCATCTCCTCCAGCTGCGAACGCATCCGGAGGATTTCATTCGCCGCGATCTCCAGGTCGGAGACCTGACCGCGGCCGGTCTCGCTGTACGGCTGGTGGATCAGAATGCGGGCGTTCGGCAGCGCCATGCGCTTGCCCGGCGTACCGGCGGCGAGCAGCACCGCGGCGGCCGAGGCGGCCTGGCCCATGCAGACCGTCTGGATGTCCGGCTTCACGAACTGCATCGTGTCGTAGATGGCCGTGAGCGCGGTGAAGGAGCCACCGGGGCTGTTGATGTAGACCGAGATGTCCCGGTCGGGGTCCATCGACTCCAGGCACAGGAGCTGCGCCATGACGTCGTTGGCGGAGGCGTCGTCGATCTGGACGCCGAGGAAGATCACGCGCTCCTCGAAGAGCTTCGCGTACGGGTCGTACTCGCGCACGCCCTGCGAGGTGCGCTCGACGAAGCGCGGGATGACGTAACGGGACTCGGCGCTCGGGCCGGTGTACTGGCCGGCGGCCTGCTCGGCGCGGGTCCGGTCGTAGAGACCGCTACCGGGGAAGTCGTTCACTGAAGTTCTCCTGAAGTGAGCGGAGTGAGCTGAGGGTCGGCTCCGGGGCTGAGGATCGATGGACGAGCGAAGGCTCGGGATCGAGTGCTCAGGCCCCGGTGCCGCCGCCGCCCGGCATTCCGATCGCCGTGGGCATGATGTCGTCGATGAGGCCGTACTCCTTGGCCTCCTGCGGGTCGAACCAGCGGTCGCGGTCCGAGTCCCGGGTGATCTGCTCGACGGTCTGGCCGGTGTGGAAGGCGGTGAGCTCCGCCATCTTCTTCTTGGTGAGCAGCAGCCGCTCGGCGTGGATCTTGATGTCCGACGCGGAGCCCGCGAGGCCCGCGGAGGGCTGGTGGATCAGGATCTCGGCGTTCGGCAGCGCGAAGCGCTTGCCGGGCGTGCCCGCGCTGAGCAGGAACTGGCCCATGGAGGCCGCCATGCCCATCGCGATCGTCACCACGTCGTTCTTGATGTACTGCATGGTGTCGTAGATCGCCATGCCGGCCGTGATCGAGCCGCCGGGGCTGTTGATGTACAGGAAGATGTCCTTGTCCGGGTCCGCGGCAAGGAGCAGCAGCTGCGCAGTGATCTTGTTGGCGATGTCATCGTCGACCGGCTGGCCGAGGAAGATGATCCGCTCGTTGAGCAGCCGGTTGTAGACCTGGTCGCCGAGGCCACCACCGATGGAAGGCTCGCCGGCGGCGGAGGGCATCAGATTCGTCACGTATCCACCTGCTCGTCTTACGACGGCGCCGGGCCGTCTCACGTCTTCTGCTGGGGCCTGGGCCGCCCCGGTCATTCGCCGCGTCCGCGTCTTCGGCGGGTCTTGGCGGCTTTCGGGGACTCCCCTGCCCTCGTATTCATGGACCCTAACGCGCGGGTCCCTTCGGGGAATCCCGGAGACGGAACTGTTCGCTGTGAGCGCAGGTCGTGCTGCCTGAAGAGGCACGCCGGGCCCCCGGGGAACGCGATGTCCCCGGGGGCCCGGCTCACGTACTGCGCGGAGGCGCGGAGGGTCAGCCCTCCTTCTTCTCCTCGTCGGCTTCGCCGGCCTCGGCCTCGGCCTCGGTGACGGCCTCGACCGTCTCCGTGGCGGCCTCGGTCTCGTCCTCGTCCGAAAGGTCGACGACCTCGCCGTTCGTGTCCTTGACCGTGGCGGCCTCGACGACGACCGCGAGGGCCTTGCCGCGGGCGACCTCGCCGACGAGCATCGGCACCTGGCCGCCCTCGACGACGGCCTGCGCGAACTGGTCGGGGGACATGCCGGAGGACTGCGCGCGGCGCATGAGGTGCTCGGTGAGCTCCTCCTGGCTGACGTTCAGCTTCTCCTTGTTGACCAGCTCGTCGAGGATGAACTGGGTCTTGATGCCCTTGACCGCCTGCTCGCGGGTCTCGGCGTCGAACTCCTCGACCGTCTTGCCCTGGATCTGGAGGTACTTCGCCAGGTCCAGGCCCATCTGGGCGAGCTGGTGGTTCTCGAGGTTGTGCTTGCGCGTGTTGACCTCGTCCTCGAGCAGCTTCTCGGGGACGGGGATCTCGACCAGCTCGAGCAGCTTCTCCAGGACGCGCTCCTGGGCCTGCGTGGCCTGGTCGTACTGCTTCATGTTCTCGAGGCGCTTGCGGCTGTCGGCCTTGAGCTCGTCCAGGGTGTCGAACTCGGAGGCCAGCTGCGCGAAGTCGTCGTCGAGCTCGGGCAGTTCGCGGGCCTTGACCTCGGTGACCTTGACGGTGACCTCGGCCTCCTTGCCCTCGGCGGAGCCGCCCTTGAGCTCGGAGGTGAAGGTGGCCTCGCCACCGGCCTCCAGGCCGGTCACGGCCTCGTCGATGCCGTCGAGCAGCTCGCCGGAGCCGATGGTGTACGAGACGCCGTTGGCGACGCCGTCCTCGAGGACCTCGCCCTCGACCTTGGCCTCCAGGTCGATGGTCACGACGTCGCCCTCGGCGGCGGCGCGCTCGACGACGGAGGTGGAGGCGAAGCGCTCGCGCAGCTGCTCCACGGACTTCTCGACGTCCTCGTCGCTGACCTCGACGGCGTCGACCTCGACCTCGATGCCGGAGTAGTCCGGGATCGTGATCTCGGGACGGACGTCGACCTCGGCGGTGAAGTTGAGGGTCTCGTTGTCCTTCAGCTCGGTGATGTCCACGTCGGGCTGGCCCAGGACGTTGAGCTCGGCCTCGTTGACCGCCTCGGTGTAGAACTTCGGCAGCGCGTCGTTGACGGCCTCCTCGAGGACCGCACCGCGGCCGAACCGCTGGTCGATGACGCGGGCCGGGATCTTGCCCTTACGGAAGCCCTTCACCGTGACCTGCTGGTTGATCTTTTTGTACGCCGCGTCGAGGCTGTCCTTGAGCTCCTCGAAGGGCACCTCGACAGTGAGCCGAACCCGGGTCGGGTTCAGGGTCTCCACGGCGCTCTTCACGGTTCGGTCTCCTTGGTGGCTGACTGCTTGGGTTCGCTGAGGCAGACGGCTTCAGCAGATGTTCGTCGCCCGGGGAGAACGTCAGACGTGAGGCACACGGGCGCGCAGCTTGCATAGTAACCGGAGCAGGTACGCGCCCCAAAAGGCGATCTTGCCGGTCGGGATCCCGAACGAGGGACGAAGCCGGAGATGATCTGGCTGGTGGTCGGGGTGGCGGGATTTGAACCCACGGCCTTCCGCTCCCAAAGCGGACGCGCTACCAAGCTGCGCCACACCCCGTCGGTGCGACACGTAGGGTACATGCCCCCAGGCAGTGCGGCTGCCGCAATATTCGTGGGGGTACGCGCAAGATCCTCGGTACGGATTGTGAGGGTCCGCTACGGGGAGCGCGAGACGGCCCGTACCGCTCCGGAGGCGGTCGGCAGGGTCGGTTCCCGGTCGGATTCGCGCCAGGGTGCACCCAGGTGCGCGGGGTCCACGGGGGACGGGAGGTCGTCTCGTTCGACTCCTGCGGGAATGGGGTGTGCGGGGCACGGGGGCGACCCGCTACGATGCTCTTCGTACCGCGGTCGGCGCCTCTGCGTGGCTGCCGTGACCTGCGGTGCGGCGCTTGCGGGCGTAGCTCAATGGTAGAGCCCTAGTCTTCCAAACTAGCTACGCGGGTTCGATTCCCGTCGCCCGCTCCACGGCCTCCGGCCCGGTCCTGCGATCACCTCGCGGGGCCGGGCCGGAGGCGTTTCCGCGCCCGGGCGTGACGGGGACCGGCAGAACCGGATCGATGTCAGAACTGGATCGAATTGATCGTGTTCGCTATCGAGTCGAGGAAGCGCTGGATGTCATCGGCCATGCCGGTTGACGCGAGGAAGAAGCCGAAGAGTATGGCGACGGCTGCGGGTCCGGCCTTGAGGGAGCCTCCGCGGATCAGCACCACCAGAATGATCGCACACAGCAACACAACAGACAGCGAAATGGCCACACTGATCACACCCTAGGTCGGTCCGCACTCCCGCTCGGAGGTACGCGGCCCTGCACACCCCCGCCAGAGACCATCGTGCCACCAACAGGCCCTGCCTATGCGGCGGGTGACGCATCGTTGGCCAACGGCATATGCGCCCCTGACGTCCCGCGCGCCGCGTCGGCACCATCGCGATACCCCGGCGACGGCTTGATCACGCGGAACGGCCCCCGCGCGGCGGCGAATTCGGGCCAGTGCGGATTCATATCCCCGGCCATATCCCCGGGCATTTCGAATTGCTGCCGGGAACACGGCACTTGTGACTGAGCGCACAGCAAGTCGGCTATCGAGTCGGACATTCCACCAGAGTCGCCTGGGGGCGTTATGCCCCAATTAAGCGGGATGAAGGCTAACTAAACGGACGGCACAGGGCGTCATCCTGCGTACCTGCGCACAGAAAAGGAGAAATGCCGAGAAGCCTCCCGGGGGCTTCTCAAGGCCGTTCTCTGCGGGGTTTTACGAAATCGCTCGGGCGCCGCTAAGGTGCCTCAGATGTTCCACGCGAGAACTCCGCTCCCCCCGGTCCAGGACGCCGCGGCCACCGGTCCTGCGGCGCAGCAGGCGCAGGCTGAGCCACAGGCGAAGCCGGGGAAGCAGCGGGACGCGTTCTTCGACAACGCCAAGTATCTGGCGATCGTGTTCGTCGCGATGGGCCATGCCTGGGAGCCGCTGACGGACGGCAGCCGCGCCGCCGAGGCGCTCTACATGACCGTCTACACGTTCCACATGCCGGCGTTCATCCTGATCTCCGGCTACTTCTCGCGCAGCTTCGACATGCGCCCGGACCGGCTCAAGCGCCTGGTCACCGGAGTGCTCGTGCCCTACCTGATCTTCGAGGTGGTGTACGCGTTCTTCAAGCGGTGGGCGGACGACGATCCGACGCATCCGATCAGCCTGCTCGACCCCTGGTACCTGACCTGGTTCCTGGCCGCGCTGTTCGTGTGGCGGCTGACCACGCCGCTGTGGAAGCTGATCCGCTGGCCGATCCCGATCGCGATCGGCGTCGCCATGCTCGCCTCGGTCTCGCCCGAGATCGGCGACGACCTCGATCTCCAGCGCGTCCTTCAGTTCCTGCCCTTCTTCGTCATGGGCCTCTTCCTCAAGCCGGAGCACTTCGAGATGGTGCGCCGCCGTGAGGTGCGGATCCTGTCGGTGCCGATCTTCGCCTGTGCGGTGATCGTCGCCTACTGGGCGGCGCCGCGGATGAGTTCGGCGTGGTTCTACCACCGCGACAGTGCGCAGGAGCTGGGCGGTCCGTGGTGGAGCGGCGCCGTGATGACGCTGGCGCTGCTCGGCTGCTCGGTGGTCCTGACCGCCTGCTTCCTGGCCTGGGTGCCCAAGCGGCACATGTGGTTCACGATCCTGGGCGCGGGCACGCTGTACGGCTATCTGCTGCACGGCTTCCTCGCGAAGGGCTCGCGCTTCTGGGGCTGGTTCGACGACTACGCCTGGCTGCACAAGCCGCTCGGCGAGATCTTCGTGACGGTCGTCGCGGCGGCCGTGATCACGCTCCTGTGCACCCCGCCGGTGCAGCGCGCCTTCCGGTTCGCGATGGAGCCGAAGATGGAGTGGGCGTTCAAGCGGGACGCGGCGGAGCTGGCGCGCGGGCGCGTGCGCGGCTAGTACGCCTTAGTGCCCTGGCGGCCTGTGCGGCTGGTACGCGTCAGTGCCTGGCCTGTAGAGAGAGGCGCAGGGCGTCCGCGGCGACGTGGGTGACGGCCTCGCGGGTGGTGTGCGCGAGCAGGTCCGTGCTGATCTCGCCGCCCGCGGCCAGGTGTCGGTCGTACGGCAGCAGATGCACCGTGGCGCCGGTCGCGCGCAGCTTCTCCGCGGCCTTGTCGACGTCGAGCCCGCCGTGCGGCACGGCCTCGGTCAGGACGACGACGGTACCGGCGACGACCTGACGCGGCAGACCCGCCATCCACTTCAGTACGGACTGCGTACTGGCGATCCCCTCGAACGTCGCGGGCGCGACCAGAACGCGCGCCTGGGCGGCGGAGAGCGCGGTGCGGGCGACCTCGGCGGGCAGGGTCTCGCAGTCCACGACGGTGACGCCGAAGTAGCGGCGCAGGGACACCATGGTCTTCTCGTACGCCTTGGTGTCAAGGATGGCGCCGACCTCGCCCTTGCTGCCGGGCAACAGCCAGGCGTTGTCCGGGAGTTGGACGAGGTAGCCGGTGACGTCGAGCAGCGACATCGACGGTTCGACGATCACGGCGAGGTCGCGGACCGTCCAGCGCAGGGACGGCGCCCCGAGCCGTGACGGCAGCGTGCCGAGCGCCGGGTCGGCCTCGACGAGCAGCACGGGATCGTGGCGGTAGTGGGCGTACGCCGTGCCGAGCAACGCCGCGACGGTGGACTTACCGGCGCCGCCCCGGATGGAGGTCACGGCGATCTGGCGTCCGGTCGCCACGGGTTGCTGAAGCAGCTGAGCGGTCTGCGAGGCGACGGCCACCTCGCGCGCGGCCGAGGACGAGACGGTACGCCGGACGGCCCGGAGCGCGCGGCCGACGAGGGGCTCGCCGTGGCGCGGCTTGCGGCGGGTGTCGGTGAGGGAGTCGTCCACGACGGGGAGGGAGCTGAAGCTGTTGGTCGGGGTCGGGGTCGGGGTCGGGGTGGCGGGGGTGGGCGTCTGCGGTTGCGGCGACTGCGGCTGCGGCTGTGTGGGGGCTGGGGCAGGTGTCGCTGGTGCTGCTGCTGTGGGGGCCTGAGGCTCTGCGGGCGCTGTGGGTGCTGCGGGTGCTGTAGGTGGTTGTGCCTGAGGTGTTGTGGGGGGTGTCGGTTTCGGGAGTACGTCGCGCAGGGCGGTGGTCGGTCGGTCCGGTCGTGACGACGGGGCGGGGGCCGGAGTTGGGGCCGAGGCGAAGTCGTCGAGGACGGCGGACGTGGCTGAAGCCGGGGCCGAGGAAGCCGGAGCCTCGGGCGGGAGTGCCTGCGGGGTCACCGACGACAGGGGACGCGTGGGGTCGTCCCCGGTGGGGTGGCCCGCCGAGGCGTCGGGCAACGGGGCGCCGGGCAGGGGCAGTTGGTGGGTGGCGTCCTCGGAGCCGGTGCTGCGGGCCGTGGACGCGGCGGAGGCGGCGGCACCGTTGGCCGGGCGGTCGGACGGCTTGGCGAGGGGCACGCCGCCCGTCTCGGCGGGGGCGGGGGCGGAACCCGGGGCAGCCGAGGCGGAGCCCGGAGTCGAACCGGAACCCGGAGCCGCAGCAGAGCCCGGAGCCGCAGCGGAGCCCGGTACGGCAGACGGGGCGTCGGCCGGAGGGTGGGGGTGCTGGTCGGCGTGTGGCATGTTCTTCTCTCTTCCGAAGTCGCCCTGCATCTGCTCAGGCCCCGCCGAACAGTCGGCCGTACACCCCGAACGCCCCCACGGCGAGCGGGAACAGGGCCACGACGCCCACGGACTCCACGCCGTCCGCGAGCTGCCGCAGCCGTACCCGGGCCCGCTCCCCCGGGCGCAGCGCGAGGGCGAGCAGCGGCAGGGCCGAGGCCAGGGCGAGGGCGGCGAGCGGGAGCGCGGCGTCGGCGTGGTGCAGCCAGCGCAGCGTCAGCCGTACGAGCAGGAACGCGGCGGCGGCGAACAGCGCCACCACCTCCACGACCAGGGGGAACGCGCGGGCCCTGGCAAGGAGCACGGCCCCGGTGAGCGCGGCGAGCAGCACGGTCCAGGGCGTCGGCTCCGCGCGGGTCAGGAACAGGCCCGCGGCCGCCGCCGAACCGGCCGTCAGGAGGGTGGCGAGGACCAGGCCGCGGTGGGTGTCGGTGAGCGCGTCCGCCACCTGGTGGCGGCTGACCGAACTGCCCGTGGAGCGCCGGTCGTCGATGGCCGTCAGACCGGTGGCCCGCAGCGCGAGCCGGGGCAGCAGGCCGAGCAGGACGACCGAGATGACGGCGAGGGTCGCGCCGAGGCGGCCCGGGTCGGCGCCGACGAGCAGGGCGGCCAGCTGCCAGACGGCGGTGAGCACGGCCACGGCCACCGCGCCGACGAGCCCGGCCCGCCCGAACGGCGAGAAAAGGCCGAGCAGCAGCAGCGTCAGGGCCACGGCCGCCGCGACGACCACGAGCCGACCCGGGCCCGGCAGCTGGTGGGCATCCGCGAGGGTCCACGCGGCGAGCACGGCGCAGCCGCCGGAGGTGAGCAGCAGCACGGTGGCGAGCCCACGGTTGCCCCGGCCGGGCGAGGTCAGCAGACCGATGGGGGCGGGAGCCGAACTCGGCCTCCCTGCAGAAGCGTTGCTGCTGGCACCGGCGGCACGGCCGGGCAGGGCCGGACCGGCCGCCACCACACCCCCCACCGCAAGCACCAGAGCCGCCGCGAACAGTCCGTACGCCGCAGGTCCCGCCGCGAACTCCTGACGTACGAGCCAGGCCGTCACGAGCGCGAGCACCAGCGTGGCGACCGCGGCGGTGGGCCGCCGGGACGCGGGGCGCCACCGCCAGGTCCGCAGATCGAGCGACTCTTGAACGGCGTCGGCCGCTTCTTGGCCCTCGACCGCGGGTACGGCTGCGGGCGCGGGCACCGGGGCGTCCACGGGTACGGCTGCCGCCGCGGGCGCGGGCGCCGATGCAGCCGCAGGCGCCGATGCAGAGGTGGCAGGCGCAGGCACAGGCCCAGCCGCAGGCGCGGATGCAGAGGGCGCAGGCCCAGCCGCAGGCGCGGGTGGCGGAACCGAAAAGGTCCCCCCTTGCGTCTGCGTTGTCGTTGCCGTCCCCGCCGTGTCCTTCGGGTCCCCGCCCACCATGCTCACCACGCGCGGGAATTTATCATCGCGAACCCCGACCGCCCCCGGCGCTGCCGGACTCTCACACGACCCCCACGCCCGCGCGGGCCTCGCTCAGGTGTCCAGGCCCAAGTGGCGGCGCATGTCGGCGTACTTGGCGGTGAGGCGGCGGGCGGTCGGCTCGTCGAGGGCGGCGAGGCGGGCCGGGTCGGCGTTGTGCGCGAGGTCGGCTTCTTTGACGAGGCGGGCGCCGGGGGTGGCGAGGATTCTGCGGGCGTACGTTTCCGGGGGCTCGCCGGGACGCTTGGTGAGGGCCCGCACGATGTCCTTGGTGCGCTCCGGGAGCGCGGCCTCGGCCAGCCACTGTTCGGAGAGGACGTCGTCCTCGACCGCGTCGTGCAGCCAGGCGGCGGCGATCTGGGCCTCGTCGCCGCCGCGGGCGCGGACTCCCTCGGCGACGGCCTGGAGGTGTTCGGCGTACGGGCGCCCCGCCTTGTCGGTCTGGGCGGCGTGGGCGCGGCGGGCGAGGGCCGCCACTTCGGTAAGGGTCAGCATCACGCGCCCCGGCAGAGCAGCAGCAGTGCCCGGTCGTCGTTGACGTCCTTGGCGACGGCCTCGATCAGGTGCCAGGCCGCGCCGTGGAAGCCGCCGGAGACATAGCGGTCGGCCTCGCCGGTGAGCCGGTCGATGCCTTCCGTGAGGTCCCGTTCCGAGGTCTCCACCAGGCCGTCCGTGAACAGCATCAGGACGTCGCCGGGGCGCAGCGAGCCCTTGACCGGGTCGAACTGGGCGCCGTCGTACACCCCGAGCAGCGGCCCCTCCGCGGTCTTCTCCTCCCAGCGGCCGGTACCGGCGTGCAGCTGGACGGCGGGCGGGTGACCGGCGGAGAGGAGCTCGTAGTCGCCGGACTCCAGGTCGAGCGCGAGGTGAATGGAGGTCGCGAAGCCCTCGTCCCAGTCCTGGCGGAGCAGATAGCCGTTGGCGGCGGGCAGGAAGCGGTGCGGCGGGAGCGAGCCGAGGAGCCCGCCGAAGGCGCCGGAGAGGAGCAGCGCGCGGGACGCCGCGTCCATGCCCTTGCCGGAGACGTCCGTGAGTACGACCTCGAGGGTGCGGCCGCCATTCGTACGCGCCGCCACCACGAAGTCGCCGGAGAAGGACTGGCCGCCCGCCGGGCGCAGCGCCATCTCGCGGTGCCAGCCGCCCGGCAGCTTGGGCAGCTTGCTCTGCACCTTGATGCGTTCGCGCAGGTCGAAGAGCATCGTCCCGCCACGCCGCCAGGGCACCCCGACCCGGCTGCGGAACTGGGCGATGAGCAGCCCGAAGAACCCGCAGGAGGCGACGACGAGCACGGTCCCGGGCGTCACGGGAGCGGGCCCGTCGGCGGCGGTGTACGGGGCGAGGCGGACCGACTCGACGATGAGGGCGGCCGCCGCGGTGGCGTACAGGGCGAGCAGGCTGGCGGGACGGAGCAGCAGGCCGCCCGCGACGATCGGCAGCACGAGCAGGGTGGGCGAGAACCAGACCGGTACCGCGAGGGTGCCCAGGGTGATCAGCGGAATGGTGAGGAACAGGGCGGCGAGCGCGATCCAGTCGGAGCCGTCGCCGCGGAAGTAGTCGACCCCGGATTTGCGCAGGTCGATGCGGACCCGGTGCAGCCTCTTGCGCAGCCGGGCCGAGAGCGTCTCCGCTGCCGCGCGCCGTGCGGGGCCGCGCCTCCTCGATGCCATTGCCGTGGACCCTATACACGCCGCGTACCGCTTCGCACGGGAGGTCCCGGTTGTCCACCGGGCGGGTGGGCCCGCGGCCCGGCCGTGACGGACGTCCGATGACGACGTCCGACGCCGTCGGACGGGCGGTGCGGGACCGACGCCGGGCAAATTGCCTCGCCCGCCGCGGGTCCGCCCTGGTAGGCAGGGGGGCATGACGACTGACGTACGGGTCCTGAGTCCCGACGACTGGGAGCGCTGGTTCGGCGTCCTCGAGCTCGCGTTCGGCGGGGTCCGGGAGCCGGACGAGGAGCGTGAGTTCGACCGCGCCGTGACCGAGTTCGAGCGGTCGATCGGCGTCTGGGACGGCGACGAGGTGGTCGGCACCGCGGGCGCCTTCTCCTTCCGGATGAGCGTCCCGGGCGGTGCCCTGGTCCCGACGGCCGGGGTCACCATGGTGAGCGTCGCGCCGACGCACCGCCGCCGCGGGCTGCTCACCACGATGATGCGGCGCGTGCTCGACGACGCCCGGGAGCGGGGCGAGCCGCTCGCCGGTCTGACCGCCTCCGAACCCGCGATCTACGGCCGCTTCGGCTTCGGCATCGCGACCCGGCGGCTGCTCGCCGAGATCGACACGTCCCGGGTACGGCTCGAACTGCCCGAGGGCTTGGGCTCGGGCGCGGGCGCGGACGCGGGAACGGGCACGGACGCGGGACGCGTACGGCTGCGGCTCGCCGACCCCGCCGAGGTGCTCGACGCCTGTGAGGCGGTGTACGCGCGGCTCGTGCCCGAACGGCCCGGGATGCTCGAGCGCGCCCCGGGCTGGGGGCGGGTCGGTCTGATCGACCCGCCTTCCGACCGGGAGGGCGCCTCGCCGCTGCAGTGCGTGCTCGCCGAGCGGGAGGGCGAGGTGGTGGGGTACGCCCGGTTCCACAACAAGCCGGAGTGGGGCGAGGCGGGCGCCGAGGGCGTGGTCACGGTGCGCGATCTGGACGCCCTGGACCCGGCGGCGTACGCGGCGCTGTGGCAGTTCTTCTTCGACATCGACCTGACGTCGTCGGTACGGATGCGGCGGCGACCGATGGACGACGCCTGGCAACACCTGGTCTCGGACCTGCGGCGTTGCACCGTCCGCTCCCGGGACGAGCTGCACCTGCGGCCGCTGGACGTGGGCGCGGCGCTCACGGCCCGTACGTATCAGGCGCCGGTGGACGTGGTCCTGGAGGTCGAGGACACCTTCTGCCCCTGGAACGAGGGGCGTTGGCGGCTCTCCGGCGACCCGAAGGGCGCGACCTGCGAGCGCACCGCCGATCGTGCAGAACTCTCCCTTTCCGTACGGGAGTTGGGCGCCGCCTATCTGGGCGGCAGTTCCCTGGCGGCGCTCGCCGGGGCGGGCCGGGTGCGGGAGGTGCGCCGGGGCGCGCTCGCGGAGGCGTCGGTGGCGTTCGGCTCGGCCCTGGAACCGTGGCTGCCGTACGGGTTCTGACCCGGCGGCAACCCTCTTACTCCCTTACTTCTTCTGGCAGTTGGGGCACCAGAAGAGGTTGCGGGCGGCGAGATCGGCGGTGCGGATCTCGCCGCCACAGATGTGGCAGGGCTGGTTCGCCCTGCGGTACACGTACACCTCACCGCCATGGTCGTCCACGCGCGGCGCGCGGCCCATCGCCTCCGGTGTGTGCTCGGGGCGCACGGTGTCGATGCGGTTGTGGCGTACGCCCTCGCGCATCAGGGCGACCAGGTCGGTCCAGAGGGCGGTCCACTCGTCGTACGTAAGGTCCCTACCCGGACGGTACGGGTCGATGCCGTGCCGGAAGAGCACCTCGGCACGGTAGACGTTGCCGACGCCCGCGATGACCTTCTGGTCCATGAGGAGGGCGGCGACGGTCGTACGGGAGCGGGAGACGCGGCGCCACGCCTTGTCGGGGTCGTTGGCCGGGTCGTCGGCGGGTCGCAGCGGGTCGGGGCCGAGGCGCTCGTGTATCGCCTGCTTCTCGGCGTCCGTGATCAGGGCGCAGGTCGTGGGGCCGCGCAGGTCCGCGTACGCGGTGGCGGAGACGAGGCGGAGCCGGACGGTGTCCGTGGGCGGGGGCGCGGGGGCCGTTCCGAAGCCGAGTTTGCCGAAGAGGCCGAGGTGGATGTGGACGTGGCTGTCCGTGTGGCCGTCTGTCGGGCCTGCGGCCGGGCCTGCGGTCGGGCCGAAGCCGAGGAAGAGGTGTTTGCCGTGGGCCTCGGCGGAGGTGAGGCGGCGGCCGTCGAGCAGGGCGGCGCTGTCGGAGAACTTGCCCTGGGGGCTGGTGACGCGGAGCGTCTCGTCGAGGAAGCGGTCGCGGTGGTCGGCCGCGAGGCGGTGGATCGTGTGCCCCTCGGGCAAGGTGATTTCTCCTTGGTGCGGCTCGGGGATGGGTTCTTTCCCCAGTCCCGCCCCTTCCCGTAGCCGGG
The DNA here is from genome assembly GCF_053591935.1 of Streptomyces sp. NPDC002851. Classification (NCBI taxonomy): domain Bacteria; kingdom Bacillati; phylum Actinomycetota; class Actinomycetes; order Kitasatosporales; family Streptomycetaceae; genus Streptomyces; species Streptomyces sp. NPDC002851. The sequence continues at coordinate 203,042 of NZ_JBSFUT010000012.1, forward strand.
GGCTTGCAGCCCCCAGGCCCCCGCTTTATCGCGCTGAACGCGCTCGTCCTCAAAACGCCGGACGGGCTGATTTGGGGCAGCCCCAAATCAAGCCCTTCCGGCGTTTGAGGAGCGGGGGTGCAGGCGGCAGAACCCCCTGCGGGTCAGTCCTGCTGCGGGTGGTGGGCCGGGATCGGCGGAAGCTCGCCGGTCGTCTCGTACGTCGACAGCATCTCGATGCGACGCGTGTGACGCTCCTCGTCCGAGTAGGCCGTACCGAGGAAGACCTCCACGAACTTCGTCGCCTCATCGAGGGAGTGCATACGGGCACCCACCGACACGACGTTCGCGTTGTTGTGCTCCCGCCCGAGCGCGGCCGTCTCCTCGCTCCAGGCCAGGGCGCAGCGCACGCCCTTCACCTTGTTCGCCGCGATCTGCTCACCGTTGCCGGAGCCGCCGATCACGATGCCGAGGGCGTCCGGGTCCGCGGCCGTGCGCTCGGCGGCGCGCAGGCAGAACGGCGGGTAGTCGTCCTGGGCGTCGTAGATGTGCGGGCCGCAGTCGACGGGGTCGTGGCCGTGGGCCTTCAGCCAGTCGACGAGGTGGTTCTTGAGTTCGTAGCCCGCATGGTCCGAGCCGAGATACACGCGCATGGGTCTGAGTGTGGCATGTCGGTACGGGCGGGGTCGCGCCCGGGTCCGGGGCGGGTCCGGGGCAGGCCGGGACCGGGGCGGGGACGAGGACGAGGACGGGGACAAGTCAGGACACTGCCGGGCAATTGGTTCTCCAGGCAACAAATCAGAATCGGGTCTTCCGTCTCTTGCCCCTTGGAGTATTGAATGCAAGGGCTCGTGACCCGAGAACTTAAGGATTCGTCCATGACTTCGCAACCGACCCTTGCGAAAGAAGACGGCAGCCCTATTACCCCAGGGGAACCGTCCGGCTCGCAGGGTGGTGGTGACGGCCTGAAAGCCGGTCTCAAGAACCGCCATCTCTCCATGATCGCCATCGGCGGCGTCATCGGCGCCGGCCTGTTCGTCGGCTCCGGCGCCGGGATCGCCGCGGCCGGGCCCGGCATTCTGATCTCGTACGCCCTCGTCGGCCTGATGGTCGTCCTCGTGATGCGGATGCTCGGCGAGATGGCCGCCGCCAATCC
>NZ_JBSFUT010000013.1:0-199249 GCF_053591935.1 Streptomyces sp. NPDC002851
ACGAGCGCGATCAGGCTCGCCGGTATCGACTTGATCACCCGTCCCGCTACGAGCATGAGCACGATCGTGGCTGCTACCACCAGGAAACTGCTCTGTACCTGGTCGAGTTCGCCCAGGATGATGATGAGCGCGATGCCGCCCATGAACCCCGATACCACGGGGTGGGGTATGTAGCGGATGAGCGATCCGATGCGGCAGAGACCGAACAGGATCTGGAACGCGCCCGCCATGATGAACGCCAGGAACGCGCCTTCCAGGCCGTGTGCGGCGATCACTCCGGTGGACACGACCGTGATGGGGCCCGTGGGCCCGGTCACCTGTGCCGGCGTACCGCCGAACACGGCCGCGAAGAACCCCGCGAAGATCGCGCCGTACAGACCGACGAGCGCGCCCTCAGAAGAACCGGTCGCGGCTATACCGAAGGCTATGGCCAGCGGCAATGCCACGATGGCCACGGTGAGTCCGGACAGGATTTCGCTCGCAAAGCGCCGGTACATGGCTCCCATTTCGGTCGAAGGCATGGCGAACTTGCCCCGCTGGGGCATGCCGACCAGACTTCCCGGCGCTCCGGTCCGTAAAGATGCCGTATGGGTTACCTAAAGACAAGGCCAAGGCTCACGATGTGAGATCTGTCGCGTGCTGCCGGTAGTCGGCCTGCGCCCTCCTCTGGCGCTTGTCACGGCTATGACCTGGCATCACGTCGAGATCGTGAAGGGGTGATCCTGGGTCCCGAGGGCGGGTTCGATGCCGCGACACCTCGGCGCATGCTTGCGGTTGGGGCCCCAAGAAGGGTTTGATTCAAGGGAAGGCAAACGAAGGTAAACGGGTAGGTAAATCAGGTGCCGCGGGGACGCGGCCGTGACCATCTGCCATCGCACATCGGGAAGAGGGCCATGACCGCCATTGACGAACTGCTGCAGCGCAACGCCGAGTCGCCGCTGAGCGGTACGCCGACCATCGACACCGCTGTGCCCAGCCTGGGCTTGACGATCGTCACCTGCATGGACGCGCGCATCAAGGTGTTCGACGTCTTCGGCTTGAAGCACGGTGAAGCACACATCCTGCGAAATGCCGGTGGTGTTGTGACGGACGACATCATCCGCTCGCTCTCCATCAGCCAACGCAAGCTGCAGACCCGCGAGGTGATCGTCATGCAGCACACCCGGTGCGGCATGGCGACCTTTACCGAAGACGAATTCAAGGACGAGCTGGAACACGACACCGGCCTCAGGCCCACGTGGTCGGTGGAGAGCTTCCGAGACGTGGCGGCCAGTGTGCGAACCTCGGTGGCCAGGGTGCGGCACGCCCCGTTCCTCCTGCACACCGACCGGGTCCGTGGGTTCGTCTACGACGTGCGCGACGGATCCCTGTCCGAAGTTGCCGACGCCCCGCACGCCCTCTCCGCCTGATCCGTAGCGGCCCGTCCCATCGGGCCGGGCCGCTACAGGAACGTCCACAGGAGCACGCCGCTGAGCAGCAGTGCCGCCCACCAGAACATGGAGTGGGTCGACCACGGCCGGGCCCACCGTGCCTCGGGGCGTAGCTCCGAGGCGGCCCGGCCTCGCAGGTCGGCGGCGCCGCGCTGCATCGGGGCGCCCAGACTCCGGCCAAGGTGGGGTACGGCACGCGACAGCGCGAGCCACGCGGAGGGAAGGACCCGGCGGTAGACCGCGTCGGCGTCGACGTTGACCGAGCGGATCTCCGGCGGGTAGAGGCCGGTACGGACCAGGAGCGTGAAGGCCAGCGAGGCGAGGAGGAGCAGCTGCAGCTGGTTGATGACGTGCGGCGCTGTATAGGGCGCGTACTCAGTGGCGTACGGCAGTAGCTCGTACAGCAGGCCGGGCGCCACTCCGATGCCTACACAGATCAGCGCGGCCATCGTCATGGCGACGCGCATGTTCAGCGGGGCCTCGGCCACGCGATGGCCGCGGTCGTGGGCGAAGAAGGCGAAGTACGGAATCTTGATCCCGGCGTGGTGGAACACGCCTGCGGAGGCGAAGAGCAACAGGAGCCACACCGCGGTCAGATGCTCCTGCGCGACGGCCTCCATGATCAGTGATTTGGTGGCGAACCCGGAGAAGAGTGGAAAGGCGGAGATGGACGCCGCGCCGACCATGCACAGGGCAGCCGTCTGCGGCATGGACTTGTAGAGGCCGCCGAGTTCGGAGCCCTTGGCGGTGCCGGTGCGCAGCAGTACCGCGCCCATGGCCATGAACAGCAGGCTCTTGAACACCATGTCCGCCACGGCGTGCGCGCTCGCCCCGTTGATCCCGAGAGCGCCGCCGATGCCGACGCCCGCGACCATGAACCCGAGCTGATTGATCATGCTGTACGCGAGCACGCGGCGCAGGTCGTTCTCGATCACGGCGTAGAAGATCGGGAAGACGGTCATGGCCGCGCCGACCCAGATCAGCGCTTCGGTGCCGGGGAAGCCGCGGGCCAGCGTGGCGATCGCGAGTTTGGTGGTGAACGGCGAGAGCGCCACGGTCCCGACGATCGTCGCCTCCGGGTAGGTGTCGATCAGCCATGCGTGCAGCAGCGGGAAGGCGCACTTGATGCCGATGGCCGCGAGGATCAGCGCGTCCCCGGCACTGCCCAGACCGAGGTAGTCGAATGCGATGCCCTCACCGGCCCGCACCCGCAGCGCGATTCCAGCCAGCATCAGGAGCCCGGAGAGGAGTTGCGCGACCAGATACCGCATTCCGGCCCGGTAGCTGCGCTCGGTACGGCCCGCCCAGATCAGGAAGGCCGACGAGAGCCCGGCGAGTTCCCAGCACACGAACAGCGTCACGAGGTCCCCGGCCATCGCCCCGCCGACCGCCGCACCCGCGTAGAACAGGACGACCGCCTGCTGCAGCCGGTCGGACAGGTGCAGGGCGTAGACCGTGATCAGCAGCGCGGCGACCAGGAAGCCGGTGGCGAACAGGCGGGACATCGCGTCCACCCGAACCGGCGTCAACTCCAGGCCGAGCATGGTGAATCCGGCACTCGTGCCCTCGGGCAGCAGCCACAGCACGACCAGGCCCGCCACGGGCACCGTCAGCATCAGGACGGCCCGGAGCCGTCCGCGCAGCAAGGGCACGCCGACCGCGCCGAGCATCAGGAGCAGGGCGGGGCTGAGAGCAGGGCTAGTCGTCATCGCGCCTCCGCTCCGAGGGCGTACCGGAGTCCGCGTGCGGCTCGTGCGGCTCGCGCGGTTCGGACGCGTCGTCGTACGGCTCGTAGTAGTCCTCGTCGCGCCGCAGCCAGCGCCGCAGCCCCTTGGCCGTCAGGACCAGGGCCACACTGCCCGTGAAGCCGTAGAGGGCGTAGAACCCGGGCCACCGCTCGACCGAGAAGTGCGGGTGCTTGGTGTAGAAGAAGTCGGCCAGCAGAGCGAGTGCGCACAGCACGGCCAGGCCGTACACGAGGCGGGTCACGTTGCGCGGCTCGTCCAGCCAGCGGCGGTCCTCCCGGCCGGGGTCCTCCCGGCCGGGGTCCTGTCGGCCGGGGTCCTCCGGTCGGCGAGGCCGTCGGTGGTCGTCTGTCACGGCAACTCCAGGATCCCGGCGAGCGGTTCGAGCACGGCATCCGCGCCGAAGAACAGCGCGACGCAGCCGAGCGCGGTCAGGAGCAAAGGACCGGTCATGACCGCCGGGGCTTCGCCGCCCCCCGATGGCTCAGTGGGCGGCCGCAGGAACGCGCGCACCGCGACCGGCAGCAGGTATGCCATGGCAAGCAGGGAGCCCGCGAGCAGCACCACGAGCGGCACGACCTGGCCGGACTCGGCCGTGCCGAGGAGCATCAGCCACTTGCTCCAGGTGCCGCCCGTCGGCGGCAGCCCGATGATCGAGACCGTCGCCGCCAGGAACGCGGCGAACGTCCACGGCATGGCGCGGCCGAGCCCGTCGAGCTCGCTGACGCGGGCCTTCCCGGCGGTGACGGCGATCGCGCCCGCGCACAGGAACAGGGTGATCTTGGCGACCGCGTGGGTGACCAGGTGCAGACCGCCCCCGGCGACCGCGACCTCGTCGGCGAGCGTCACCGCCAGGACGATGTAGGCGAGTTGACTGACCGTGGAGTACGCCAGGCGGCGCTTGAGGTTGTCCGACCGTACGGCGACCACCCCGGCGGCGATCAGCGTGAACGCCGCCACCCACATCATCGGCCACGCCGCCCCGCTCGCCCGCAGCGTGTCCAGGCCGAACACGTACACGGCGATCTTGAGGACCGCGAACACCCCGGCCTTGACCACGGCCACCGCGTGCAGCAGCGCCGACACCGGAGCGGGTGCCACCATGGCCGCGGGCAGCCAGCGGTGCACCGGCATCAGCGCCGCCTTGCCGATGCCGAACAGGTAGAGCGCGAAAAGGAGCGTGAGCACCCCGGTCCCGGTTTCCCCGGACAGGAGCCCACCGGGACGGAAGTCGGTGCTTCCGGTCAGCGCCCACGTCCACACGATGGCGGGGAGCAGCAGCCCGATGGAGGTGGCGAGCAGCACCACCGCATAGGTCCGCGCCCCGCGCCGCGCCGCCGCGTCGCCGTGATGCGCCACCAGGGGCCAGGTCGCCAGGGTCATCAACTCGTACCCGATGAGCAGGGTGACGAGGTTGGCCGAGAACGCGATCCACATCGCGGACGCGATGGTCAGCGCGAAGAAGGCGAAGAACCGGGCCAGGGCGGGCTCCCGCGCGGCACGCAGATATCCGGCGGCGTAGACGGTGGTGACCGGCCAGAGCACGGCGGCCACCGAGGCGAACAGCAGCCCGAGCGGCTCGAGTTGGAATTCCAGGGACAGTCCGGGCAGCCACGCCCACAGCTCGAAGCGCAGCCCGCGCCCGGCCACCGGCCACAGCGCCAGCACCACCCCGGCGAGGGCGAGCCCGCCGACCACCGAGACGGTCTCACGCAGGACCGGCCGGTGCCGCAGCAGCAGCACGCCGCCGCAGACAAGCAGCGGAAGGGCCACCGCGACCGGCAGGGCGATGGCCCGCTCGGGAGTGGCCCAGGAGACGCTCACCTCACTCACCCCCGCTTCCGAGCAGGGCCGCGGCGGCGGCATCGACGAGGTGGGCGGGGAGCGTCGGGTCGATCCCGAAGTAGAGCGAGAGCAGGACGAGGAACCAGACCGCCACGACCATCGACGGCGGCGGACGGCGCACGGGCACGGCATCGGTCGGCGGCTCGCGGAACCAGCCGACCTCGACGACCCGGCCGACGTACACCAGGGCGAGCAGCGAGCCGCCGAGGAGCGCCGCGAGCACGAGCCACCGGCCCTCCTCCACCAGCGCCGTCACCAGCGCCCACTTGCTGACGAATCCCGCAGCGGGCGGCACGCCGACCAGACCGAGCCCGGCGAGGACGAAGGCGCCGAACGTCCACGGCATCCGGCGGCCGAACCCGGCCAGCGCGGTCAGCCGCACCGAGCCGAGCCGGAGCAGCAGCAGCCCGGCCGTCGCGAACAGCGCCGCCTTGGTGACCGCGTGCATGATCATGTGCAGATACGCGGCAGACACCCCGGCCGCGGTGGCCAGGCCGATCCCGGCCATGATGTAGCCGACCTGCGCGACACTCGACCAGGCGAGGACGTACCGCAGATCGTCCTGGAAACACGCGAACGCCGAGCCCACGAGCATGCCCAGGACCGCGAGCAGCAGCACGACCCGGCCGAGCGACATCGCCCCGAACACCAGGGACGCCCCGAAGACGGTGAACGCGAACCGGCAGAACACATAGACCGCGACCTTGGTGCCCGTGGCCGCGACGAACATGCTCACCACGGACGGCGCCTCCCCGTACGCCGCAGGAAGCCACGCGTGCAGCGGGACCACGGCGATCTTCACGGCCAGGCCGACGAACACGAGGGCCACCGCCGCCTGCAGCGCCCGGTTGTGGTGACTGTCCGTCAGGCGCTCTGCTAGATCTGCCATGTTCAGGGTGCCCGTCACCGCGTACGCCAGGCCGATGCCGGTCAGTACGAACAGCGCACCGACCGTGCCGATCACCAGATAGCGGAAGGAGGCGAGCAGCGCCTCCCGACGGCGCCCCATGGCGATCATCGTGTACGTCGCCAGGGAGCTGATCTCCAGGAACACGAAGGCGTTGAACACGTCCCCGGTCACCGCCAGACCCAGGAGCCCGGCCAGGGTCAGGCACAGGCACGCGTACAGCAGTGGGGCCCGCCGGTCGTCGAGCTCGGCCGCGACACTGCCCCGGCCGTAGACCGCCGCGGCCACGGCGCTGAGCGAAACGATCAGCAGGATCGGGGTGTTGAAGCCGTTCACCACGAACTCGATGCCGTACGGCGCGGGCCAGCCGCCCATCGCGTACCGCAACGCACCCTCCTGCGCCACGTGGTCCGCGAGGAGCGCGGCGCAGCCGAGCGAGGCCACAGAGGCGGTGAGGAACAGCAGCCACGCCCCCAGCCGGGACCGCAGCAGCGCGCACAGCGGTGCGCACACCAGCGGCAAGGCCACCTGCAGCACCGGCAGTTGAGCCGTCATGAGCCGCTGCCGTCGCGGTCGGTGGCGGCGTGGTCGGCGGTGTCGTGGTCGGTGGTGTCACGGTCGGTGGTGGCGGAGGTGCTGCTCTCGCCGGTCTCGATCTCGTCCTCCTCGACGGTGCCGTACGCCTCGAAGATGCGCACGGCCAGGGCGAGTCCGACGGCGAGCGTGGCGACGCCGACCACGATGGCGGTGAGGATCAGCACCTGCGGCAGCGGATGGGAGTAGGACTCGACGTCGTCCGAAATGATCGGCGCACTGCCCCCGTCCTTCTTGCCGAGCCCGATGTAGAAGAGGAAGACGCCCACCTGGAACAGGGTCAGGCCGATCAGCTTCTTGAGCAGGTTGCCGTGGCTGATGACGACGTAGAGCCCGATCAGCATCAGGGCGAAGAACGTCCAGTAGACGTACGGGGACGAGATCACCGCGACACCCCCCGGTCGGCGAAGACGAAGAAGATCGTCGTCATGACGGCCGCGACGGTGACGCCGATGGCCGTCTCGACCAGCAGGATGCCGATGTGCTGCCCCGTCTCCGGGTGGCTCGGGTCGAGCACGCTGTAGTCCAGGAACGAGCCCCCGAGCAGCATGGTCGTCACCCCGAGCCCGAGGTAGACGAGCAGCCCGAGCGAGATCAGGAACCACAGGGCGGCGCGCGGTACCACCTGCTGCGCCCGGTTGAGCCCGAAGACGAGCCCGTACAGGACGGAACCCGAAGCGAAGATCACCCCGGCCTGGAAGCCGCCGCCCGGGCCGTAGTCGCCGTGGAAGAGGACGTAGAGCGCGAACAGCAGGATGAGCGGCATCAATGCGCCGCTGACGATGCGGATGATGCGGTAGTCGGTGAGGTGGAAGTCCGCGGGCGGCCTGGTCCGTTCCGGCCGGGCGGGTGGTCCGAGGAGCGACAGGACGGCGAGGCCGGCGGTGAAGACGACAACCAGCTCGCCCAGGGTGTCGAGTCCCCGGTAGCTCGCGAGGACGGCGGTGACGGTGTTGGGGATGCCGATGTCCTCTTGGGACCGGTGCAGGTAGACGTCGGTGACGGGGTGGCGCTGCACGGGGCTGTCGGCGGCGCCGAACTCGGGCAGGTCGAGGGCCGCGTAGCCGAGGGTGGCGCCGAGCAGGACGACGGCGACCGCTCCGGGCAGGCGCCGCCGACGCGGCGTGACCGCCTCCCGCGAGCGCGTCAGGGCGAGCACGCTGAGGAGCAGCACGGTGCTGATGCCGACGCCGACGGCGGCCTCGGTGAACGCCACGTCCACGGCGTCGAGGAGCACGAAGAGGCTCGCGGTGACCAGGCTGAAAAGGGCCGCCAGCATCGTCGCTTCGTAGAGCGCGCGGAGCCGCGTGATGGCCACTGCGGTGGCGGTGAGCATGGCGAGCAGCGAGACGTTGATCAGAGTGAAGGTCATCAGCGACGCCGGTCACCCTCCTGCCAGATGCGCAGCCCGTCCCGTCGCGCGGCGTGCGCCAGGACGTGCGTCGCGGTCGGGCTGGTCAGCGTCAGGAACAGCAGAATGATCATCAGGCGGACCGCGGTGCTCCAGTCAGGCGACCGCAGCAGCAGGCCGAGCAGGATCAGTCCGGCCCCGGCGGACTCGGTGACGCCGACGGCGTGGATACGGGTGTAGAAGTCCGGGAAGCGCAGCAGGCCCACGCCGCCGGACAGCACGGCCAGGGCCCCGGCGGCGAGGAGGATTCCACTGACCACGTCGAGGGCGCTCATTCCCGCTCACCTCCGTTCGTCCCGCCGAGGAGTTCCTGATAGTGGGTCAGGCGCAGTACGGCGATGGTCGCGACGAAGTTGACCAACGCGTAGAGGATGCCGATGTCGAGGAACGCGGGCCGGCCGAAGAGGAATCCGGCGATCGCGATGAACAGCACGGTCTTGGTGCCGAACATGTTGACCGCGAGGATGCGGTTGTAGCGGCCGGGGCCCACGAACGCGCGCAGCAGCGCGAGCACCATGGTGACCAGGAGCGCCGCCATGACCGCGAAGATCATCGTCGGGCCTCCGTCCGCCGGACCCGGGCGAGCATGCCTCCCTCGCGGAGCTCCTTGATGTCGGCCAGCTCCAGGCTGTGCACCTCGATGCGGTCCTCGCCGACGTCAAGGGAGAGCGTGCCCGGCGTCAGCGTGATCGAGTTCGCGTAGATCACCTGTGCCAGCTCCGAGAGCTGCGGTGCCGGGGTCGACTCCACCACGGGCCGCAGGTACTGCCGCGGCGCCCAGACCTTCCGTATCACCGCCCACGCCGCGACGAGCACTTGGGCACTCAGCCACAGCAAGTACCCCGGCAGACGCAGCACGAACGGAAGCGTCACGACGTGCCGGTCGAGTCCGGCCCGCCGCGTGATCCAGCAGACGACGGCGACGGAAACAGCACCAAGGGCCAGCGGCAACGGCTCGTAGTGCCCGGAGAGAACCAGCCAGAACACAGCGGCGAACAGCGCGGTGCGCAGCACATAGCCCTCGCTGCGCACACCTATCCGCATCAGGAAGCACCCTCCACCTTGGCGGCGAGCAGAGCGAGCAGGCGGTTTGCGGTGACGACTCCGACTATCGCGCCCCCCTCCTGCTCGACGAGCGCGAACGGGCACTGTCTTCGGGCCATCGCCACGCCGAGCTCGACGACCGTCGCCGTCGGCCGGACCCTCGGGATCCGGTCGGTCACCCGGCCGAGAAGGTCGCGCACGCTCGTGCCGACCAGTGCGGTGGCGATCCGGTCGGCATGGTTCTCGTCGATCACCTGGGTCAGGCCAGGGTCGTCGAAGAAGTAGTGCGGAAGCGCCGCCTTCAGCAGATGGATCGACGACATACAGCCCAGAACCTGACCCTGCTCGTCGGTGACGACGAGCCCCGGCAGACCGAGCCGGGATACCATCTGGATGGCGGTCAGAGCATCGTCGTCCGGTAGTGCGGTCGGCAAGGTCTCGACAACATCGGCAGCATGCATGAGTGTCTCCCGCCATCGAACCGCTGGTGCGGGCAACGCGATTACCTCGATTGTCTGGCAGCGCGCAGAACAGGCCAACGTTCGAGGCGGCCCATCAACGGTCCGCATTCCTTGCCGACGACCGGCAAAGAGGTAGCCACCGAGTTCGGCCGGTAGCCGGTGTTCCCTACAGCAGGTAGTGGATTCGGCACACGGCATAGCAAGCTGTCCTGTGTGCCGCCGCATAAGAAGAGGATCGATCTCGCCATGACACGGCAGACGACCCCGGATTCCCCTGCCGTGCAGCAGCCCGACCTGACGGAGCTCGCCGCGCGCGCGAGCGACGAGGCACGTGGCGTGCCCGCGGAACTCCTGGACGGCTACCTGTCCGTGCTCGCTGAGGTCAGCACGGGAAGTCGACTCGGCCAGGACGAGATCCGCCGCCGCCGAGCCATCGGCGCCAGGGCCGCCGAGCAGAACGTACCGATGCGCGGTGTCATGGACCTCTACCTGAGCGCTACGTGGCTCGCCTGGCCCGCGCTCCCCGGAGTACGGGCCGCCACCGGCGCGAGCGAACTGCGCCGGATCGGCGAGGAGGTCTTCCACGCGGCCGACACCGCGATCACAGCGGTGGCGGAAGGCTATGAGGAAGCACAGCGCTGGTCGCTGCGCCAAGAGGAGTCGTTCCGCCGCGAGTTCGTCGACGACCTCCTCGACGGCCGCAACGTGGAGACTCTGGTGGGCCGCGCCGAACGGTACGGCCTGCGCCTCGCCGGCAGCTACGTGGTCGTCGTCGCGGCCGGAGCGGAGCCCTTCGTCGACGGGGGACCGGCGACCCGCCAGGTGGAGTCCACCATCGGCCTCGACCCGGCGAGCCGGGACATCCTCGTGACGACCAAGGATGGCTTCCTCGTCTGCATTGCGCCCGATGTACGCGGCACGGTGCAGGAGTTCGTCGTGCGGGTCACGGAGAGCCTGCGCCCGGACGGCTCCTGGCGGGTCGGCATCGGACGCCCGCAGCGCGGCCCCGGCGGCGCCGTACGCTCCTTCGAACAGGCCCGGCAGGCTCTGCACATCGGGCAGAGCCTGCAGCTGCCGGGGCAGGTGCACTGGGCCGCCGACCTGCTTGTCTACCAGGTCCTGATTCGAGACAGGGCCGCGCTCGCCGACCTCGTCGACGTCGTCCTCGAACCCCTGCGCAAGTCCAGGACCAGTGCGGGAACCCTGCTGCACACCCTGGCCACCTACTTCGCCGCAGGGCGGGTGGCGACCGCCGCGGCGCACGAATTGCACGTCGGGGTGCGGACGGTGACCTACCGACTCGACCGGGTCCAGGAACTCACCGGTTACTCGGTCCACGACCCTCAGCAGTGCTTCACCCTTCAGGTAGCCGTCCTGGGCGCACAGCTGCTCGGCTGGCCCGGGGACCCGTGACCGGCCAGTACGCTGGGTGACTTTGTCGCGCACTTGCTACAAGCGGCGAGTGACCGTCAACGGTCACTCGGGCTAGGGTTTGACTGATTTTGGCCCATGAGGGCCGCTGCGACGGCGAAGACAAGGGGGCGGCTGTGGGCCAGGACGAGCGCGACGGCTCGAAGCGCGAGCGGGCCCACCAGGACATGGCGGAGGCGCGCGGCTTCCTCGAACCGGGGCGGCGACCACCGGTGTCGGCCTGATCATCACCGGTGGTGCCGCCGCGCTCGTTGCCCGGACGGCGGCGAAGATGATCGCCAAGTGGTCCGACATCATCAATGCCCTCACGGCCCTCTACACCGCCGTCAATCTGGCCTTCGGCCTCGGCAAGGCGGCGATCGACAGCAACCTCAACGCCGTGAATTCGTTCCCCAAGCCGGGCGGAGCCTATGACCATCAGGCCGTCTGACGTCGGCCGCGCGCTGCGGTGGGGCGGCCTCGCAGGGGTCGCGGGCTTGCTGCTCTTCCGGTATGTGGAGCCCGCGCCGCGCTGGGACGTGCTCGGCTGCATGGGGGTGGCCCTGCTCGGAGTCCTCGTCTCCTGGGCCGCTGCCGTGCGGCAGGGGAGGGCCCCGGCGGAGACCGAGCTTCCGGAGTCCGCCGCGCCGATCGAGCCCACGGGATTCCGGCTGCGCGGGAGATGGCAGCCCGACCGAACGCAGCGGCAGCAGGTGGGCGTACTGCTCGTGCTGATCGCCGTGGCGCTGCTGCTGTTCGGATCGGCCTCGCATGTGACGCCCCAGCTGGCCGATGCCAGGGCCGGGGCGGCGCGGATCGACCCGGTGACGGTGAAGCAGGTCCTGTCGCACAGCTCCCGTGCGGTGCGGGGCGGCGGGATGTCGCACACCTCCAAGCTGGCCGTCGTCGTGGACCGTACGGATGCGGCGGGTACGAACGGCGCAGCCGCTGAGGAGCTGAGCGGGACCATCAAGACGGACAGTTCGGTCGGCCACGGCGACCGGCTGTGGGCGCTCCACAACCCGGACGAACCGGGTCGGCAAGCGCAACTCGCCGAAAATAGTGAAGAGTTGGCGGCCCTGCGCGACGGCATCATCCGGCCGTCCGGAACGCTGCTCGGCCTCTGCGGCGCCGCGGCCGCCGGGGGACTCGTCCTGTTGCTCCGACGCCGTTTCGAACCGCTCGACGACAGCGCGGCGGCCGTGGCCGAGGCACTGCGGAACGGGCGAGCGCAGGCCCTGGCGGTCACCTTGGCGGGCACCGCGCCGGAGGGTCGGCGGGACCTCGGGGTCGGGCTGCGACTCAGCGCGACGGACGGCGAACGGCGGCTCTACCTCAGCCGGTTCGTGGACGTCGAGCGCCTCGCGGACGCCCTCGACGGCCGCGCGGCCTGGCTGTATTGGGAGCGCCCCGGGGACGGGGAGGTACCGCGGGGTCGGCCCGGCCGCGGCGGTGAGCTGCTGCCTGCTGTGCTGGTGGTCGGCAGCGGTGCCGCTACCCGCGGTGTGCGGGGCTGGATGCCGCGGAAGCCCGACTGGCCGGTCGCCCAGGGGCGGCGGCTTGCGGCTATGGCCCCCGAGGCGGGCCCGGAGGCCGAGCCGTTGGGCACCCGGATGCTGCGCCGGCCGCGGCCGCGCGTCGGCGCGGCGGTGTGGCTTGGGCTCGCGGCGCTCACCTCGGCGGCCGCGGCGGCGTTCCCGCTCGGTGGGGGCGACCAGTTGCTGGTGCAGAGCGCCGTCTTCGTAGCCGTACTCTGCACCGTCGTCGGCATGCGGATGACCACTGCCAAGTGGCGCCCCTCCGCGCGGCGCCAGGTGCGCAGGGAGATGGCCGGGGCGCGGTAGGCGGGCAGGGGTCGGGCGACGGGCGACGGGCCGACGAGCGGCATGCGGGTGCCGTCCCTTCGACGGCGGCAGCATCGTGCGGTGCTTTTCCCCTCTCGCCGCAGAGGCTGGGCTGCTCGTGGCTGCATTCCGCGTCGCTCGAGGCCGCCGCCCCGGCAGGCCGCCAGTGGCTGGCCCGCTGCCCCGGCAGGCCGCCCCCGGCAGGCCGCCCTCGGCTGGCCGCTCACGGTCGGGCCACGTGATCCGGGTATGGCGAGATATCGTGAAATGTGCCTTTCTTTGGGCGCGTGGCGATCCAGGGCACGTGGCGATGCAGGGGGTGAGCTGAGCCGTCGCAGGCTCCCCGTCCGGGAAGGAGGTAATCCCGGTGACGGACATCTGGGGTGACCGAGACGCCCTCGCTCACAGTCGCGAGCGCCTCCTGGGCGGTGAGTCGGCCGTGCGGGGCCTGAGAACCCCCATCCTCCGCTCATGGCAGCGCTGCCAGTCCCTCGGACTCGCGCAGGACGTGATCGAGCCGCCGCACCAGCCGGAAGTGGACCTGGAGGGCCGCCTTGGCCGGGCGGCCGAGCCCGTGCTCACGCGGCTCGAATCCGAGGTCGCCGGGACACGTGTCGGCGTGATCCTTGCCGATGGGCAAGGGGTGATCCTTCAATGCCGCGTCGGCGACAAGGCACTGTACAAACACCTCGACGCGGTCAGCATCGCACCCGGATTCAACTACTCCGAGCAGTACGTCGGCACGAACGGCATCGGCACGGCGCTGGAGGAGCGGCGGGACTTCCACGTCTTCGGCGCCGAGCACTTCCTGACGCCCCTGCGGCCCTTCGTGTCGATGGGCGCCGTCATCCGGGACCCGCTCAGCGGACGCGTGGCAGGCGTGGTCGGTCTCACCTGCTGGTGCTCGGACGCGCATGACGTCATGAGGAGCATGATCCGCGAGGCTGCCGAGGCCATCGAACGGCGGCTTCTGGAGCAGCACACGGAGCGTAGCCGTGTCCTGTTCCGGGAATTCCTCGGAACCGGCGGTGGCGCGCAGGAGCCGATGGCGGAGTTGGAGCGGGAACTGGCCCGCTCGGGCGGCGGGACCCTCACCGACAGTGACCAGCGCGTCCTGCGGGAGAAGGCCGCGGAACTGATCTCCGCGGCCCGCAGCGCCACCGTGCAGGTGCCCCTCTCCGGAGGCCGCCTGGCCACGCTCGTGTGTCAGCCGATGACGGGGCCGAGGAAGGACGCTGTTGCCATCAAGCTCAGCTTGCCCAAGGTCAGCCTGCCCGAGGACCTGCCGCGGGACCGCGCGGCCGCCACCGCTCCTGGCCCGACCGCGGGTGCGGACCTGCTGAGGGCCGAGAGGAAGACGTCGGCCGAGGTGACGAGCGCCCCCGCCGAGTGGCTGCTGTCCGTGGGCGACGCGGAGGTGGGGCAGCTCGCGATGGCGGCACGGGAGCGCCTGGGGCTGCTGTACGACGCGGGTCTGCGCATCGGCACCACGCTGGACGTGACGCGCACCGCCGAAGAACTCGCCGAACTGGTGGTTCCGCGGTTCGCGGACTTCATCACCGTCGATTTGCTGGAGCCCGTGCT
The DNA here is from genome assembly GCF_053591935.1 of Streptomyces sp. NPDC002851. NCBI lineage: Bacteria > Bacillati > Actinomycetota > Actinomycetes > Kitasatosporales > Streptomycetaceae > Streptomyces > Streptomyces sp. NPDC002851. Next base: position 14,276 of record NZ_JBSFUT010000013.1, read on the forward strand.
GCTGCGCGAGACGACGGTCCAGGAAACCGTCGTCCTGCGCCGGGCCGCGGTGGGCGCCCGGGAGGCCGACTCTCCGTTCCACCCGGCGGGCCAACGCGTCAGCTTCGCCTCCTCCGCTCCGCAGACGCGGTGCTTCAGCACCGGACAGGCGGTGCTCGAGCCGGACTTGAGCGATGTCTCCGAGTGGCTGGCGCAGGATCGCGTCCGCCTCGAGGAGATCCTCCAGCACGGTGTGCACTCGCTCATCACCGTCGCGCTGCGCACCCGCGGGATGGTCCTCGGCGTGGCGAGCTTCTACCGCTCGGGGCGGTCCAAGCCCTTCGAAGAGGACGACCTGCACCTGGCGGAGGAGCTCACCGCCCGTGTCGCCATGTCCATCGACAACGCCCGCCGCTTCGAACGCGAGCACGGCATCGCGCTCGCTCTCCAGCGCAGCTTGCTGCCGGACGTCTTCCCTGAGCAGACCGCCGTCGAAGTCTCCCACCGTTACCTGCCCGCCCAGGCCGGCGCGGGTGGCGACTGGTTCGACATCATCCCGCTGTCCGGAACGCGCGTCGCCTTGGTCGTCGGCGACGTGGTCGGCCACGGCCTGCACGCCACCGTCACCATGGGGCGCCTGCGCACCGCGGTGCACAACTTCGCCGCCCTCGACCTTTCCCCCGACGAACTCCTCGGGCGGGTCGACGACCTGGTGATGGACCTCGACCAGGAGGAGGCCACCAGGCCGGACGGAGGCGACGTCATGGGCGCCACCTGCCTGTACGCCATCTACGACCCGGTCTCCCAGCGCTGTACCGCGGCCCGCGCCGGGCATCCGCTGCCCGCCGTGGTCACGCCCGACGGCGCCGTGCAGTTCCCCGAACTGCCCGCGGGCCCGCCCCTCGGCCTGGGCGGCCTGCCTTTCGAGAGCGCCGAGTTGCGCCTGCCCGAAGGAAGCCAGCTCGTCCTCTATACCGACGGTCTCGTCGTGGACCGCGACCGGGATCTCGACGTCACCCTCGAACAGTTGCGTTCTGCCCTTGCCCACCCCGACCGACCTCCCGAGGAGACCTGTAAGGCCGTCATGGACGCCTTGCCGACGCCCCACGCCGGTGACGATGTGACGCTGCTCGTCGCCCGCACCCGTGCCCTTGCCGCCGAGAGCATCACGTCCTGGGACGTGCCCGACGACCCTGCCGCTGTCGCCGACGTACGCGCGGCCGTCGCCGGGCAGCTGAGCGCATGGGGCCTGGAGGAGCTGGCGTTCACCACCGAAGTGGTCGTCAGCGAGCTGGTCACCAACGCCATCCGGCACGCGAGCGGCCCCATCCAGCTCCGTCTGCTCCGCGACCGCACGCTGATCTGCGAGGTCTCCGACGCCAGCAGCACCTCACCCCACCTGCGTCGTGCCACGGACACCGACGAGGGCGGGCGCGGTCTGTTCCTCGTCGCCCAGCTCGCGGGGCGCTGGGGCACCCGCTACACGGCCCGCGGCAAGGTCATTTGGACCGAGCAGCCACTCTCCCCGAGGTGATCGCATGCACGCCGAGGAACGCCAACGAGAGATCGTCGCCCTGGCCCGCCGTGAAGGGCTCGCGGACGTCGAACGGCTGGCAGCGATGTTCTCGGAGACGCGGGAGACGATTCGGCAGGATCTGGCCCTGTTGGAGCGTCAGGGTCTGCTGCGGCGCGTGCATGGCGGAGCCATCCCGCTGAGGCGACTCGGATTCGAACCGGACGTGTCCGCCCGTGGTGAGCTCATGGAGGTGGAGAAGAAGAGGATCGCGCAAGCGGCGTTGAACGAGGTTCCCGCCGAGGGTGCGATCCTCCTCGACGCCGGTTCGACGACCTTTCGCCTGGCCGAGTTGCTGCCTGCGAACCGCGAGCTGACGGTGATCACCAACAGCCTGCCCATCGCCCAGATGCTGGCCGTGCGGCCCGAGCTCACGGTCATCACCCTCGGTGGCCGAGTGCGGGCCCGTACCCTGGCCGAGGTCGACGTGATCGCCATCCGCACCCTGAGCACCTTCCTGATCGATGTGTCCTTCCTGGCGACCAACGGGGTTTCCGTGAAGCACGGCCTGACCACGCCCGACCTGGCCGAGGCAGAGGTCAAGCGGTCGATGTGCCAGCGAGCGCGGCGGCGGGTGCTGCTCGCCGACAGCAGCAAGATAGGGAACGACACGTTCTGCCGGTTCGCCGATCTACGGGACTTCGACGTCGTGATCACCGACACCGGTCTGGAGGACGAGGCCGCCGACGATTTCGCCGCGGCCGGACCACGCGTCGTGCGCGTCTGACCACGCCGATCTGCTCCGACGACCTCTACACATAACGACCTCTACACATAAAGGGCAAATAAGCGCAGAATGTCCCCAGCGGCGCTTGCCGCATCACCGCGCCAAACGCGGTCAGGCCTGCGAGTCAAAGGAGACTGGTCATGGCCAACCTGCATCCCACCAGACGGGACATAACCGCCCACCCTGATGTTTCCGAAATGCGGGATCGCTACGCCCGTATGCTCGGAGGTCACGACGTGGCGCTCGTGGACGGGCCGGTGTTCCTGCTCGGTCTGTACTGCGCCGCATCCCCTTGGATACTTCACTACACGACGAGCCAGCCCGCACTCGTGGCCCACAACCTGATCATCGGTGTCGCCATCGGACTGCTGGCTCTTGGGTTCACCCGGGCTCCGGAGCGCATGTACGGCCTCAGCTGGGCCTTCTGCGCGATGGGCGTCTGGATGATCATCGCGCCGTGGATCGTCGGCACCAACCCGGACGCCGGTGTCATCCTCAACAACGTCATCGTCGGCGCGGTGGCCGTGATCCTGGGGATGGTGTGCGCCGGTACGGCGGCGAAGAGCGTCCCCAAGGCGTAGGAGCACACCGGAGAGGAAGCCATGTCGGCCGGTCCGCACACGCGGACCGGCCTTTTCACGTCCGCTCCCGAAGCGGGCGACGTCTCCGTCACCTCCTGTACCACAAAATGTCAACGGAAGTCAGCTCTCCGTTTCCTCGGCTTGGCTGGTTATGATCGGCACCCCCACATCTCGCCAAGGCCGAACCGGACTTCCCCCGGTCCACACCCCAGGACTGCGTCCGGCTCCGGCTGTTGGGCTGTCCCCGCTGTTTCCCCCCGCTCCCGAGGACTGATGTCTCCCATAGAACCCGAAGGCCCACAAGGGCAGTCGACGATGCGTCGGCTGCGTACCGTGCGCCTGCGAACGCTGCTCATTTGGCTGGCAATCGTCCCTATTCTGGCGATGAGTGCCCAAGTGGTCCTGACCGCACAGCCGTTGCTGGACCAGTCGGAGCACCTGCGCACCGACGTGGCGGTCGGTGAGCGGGTCGGCATACCCCTGTCCAAGCTGATGGTCGAAGTGCAGGCCGAGCGGACAGCGACCGCCGCACGGTGGACGGGCGGCTCCGCGTCCAAGGACGAGCTGCGCGACCAGCGCGCGGCCACGGACCGGGCCGTGGACGAACTGCTCCGGTCGGCGGACCGAGCCCCGGCGGAGCGGCGCGAGGACCAGCGTCACATCGAGAAGCTGAAGCGCGACCTCGCGGACCTGGCCACGTACCGCGAGCGCGCCGACGCCCGCAGCGGAGGCGCGGAACGGACGATCGGCTACTACTCCGGCCTGATCGACCACATGATCCATATGTACATGGACGACTTCAGCCACACGCAGGACGTCGAGTTCGTCCAGGAGAACGGCGTGGTCGTCACGATGTTCTCGGTGTCCGAGATGCTGTCGCGCGAGACCGCCATGATCCTGTTGGCCGGGCCGTCCGGGCGGCTGAGCTCCTCCGGGTTCACCGAATTCGTCAACTCCGTCGGATCCCAGCGGTACCAGTACTCCGAGTGGGTCGAGCCGTTTCTGGCGGCCGAGGACAGAGCGGCCTACAACAAGATCTTCGGCTCGGACGCCTGGAAGACGAAGGTCCGCATCGAGAACGCGGTCATCTCCGACCACCAGAACATCGAGTCCGGCATCAGGCTGCCCGAGGAGGTCGACGACTGGCAGGCCGCGCACGAAAAGTTCGTGGACCGCCTTGACGCGCTCAACGTGAAGCAGGCGCGCGGCGTGATCGCACGCGCCGACGCCAAGGCCACGGACCTCCAGACCGAGGCCATCTGGCTGATCGTCGGAAACGGCGTAGCCGTGCTCGCGGTGGTGGCCGTCATCGTGCTCACCACCCGCTCCGTGCTCCGCCGCCTGCGCGGTCTGCACCAACGCACCGTGGTCATCGCCGAGGACACGCTGCCGGATGTCGTCTCCCGGCTCCAGCGCGGACAGCCTGTCGACGACGACGCGCTGCCCGCGGTGAGCGGGGACCAGGACGAGGTCGGACGGGTCAGCGACGCGTTCGCCCGGGTCGTATCCGTATCCGTCGAGGGGCACGCGCAACTCGCGGCCGAGCGTCATGGCTTCGGTAAGTTCGCCGCGGGCATCGCCTCGCGCACCGGAAACCTCGTCAGCCGTCAGTTGACCCTCACCGACGAACTTCAGGACACCTTCGGCCACGACAAAGAGCTTCTCGTCCAGTTGATGCGATCCGACCAGTTGACGGTGGGCATGCGGCGGCAGATCGAGAACCTGCTCATCCTGGCGGGCGGCGAGATCCCCGATCCGCACACCGAGCCCATGCGCGTCGCCGACCTGCTGCGCGAAGCCGCCGCGGAAGTCGAGGACTTCCGGCGGATCGAGCGCCAGGCCCTGGACGAGATCAGCGTGGAGCCGCGGGTGATCAGCCAGATCAGCCACCTCCTGGCGGAGCTCCTCGACAACGCCACCCGGTTCTCGCCGCCGAGGTCGAAGGTGGTCGTACGTGCCGAACTGGTCACGGACGGGCTGTTGGTGGAGGTCGAGGACCGCGGGCCTCGGGTGACCGCCGCGACGTACGAGGAGATGAACGGGCGTCTGCACTCGGCCCCGCCGTATTCCGTCCTGGCGGAGAACGCGCACCGGCTCGGACTCTTCGTGGTCGGCCACCTCGCCGAACAGCTCCGCGCCACCGTGACGCTGCGCCGCTCGGTGTACGGGGGTACGTCGGCCGTGGTCATCCTTCCCGAGAAACTCCTCGTACCGACCGAACCGGTCCGGGCAGGGAAGGAAGCGGTCCGGGCGGGAAAGGAAGCGTCGCGCGCGTCGGCGCCGTCCGCCCCGGCACCGGCCCCGGCACCGGGCCTGCTCGATGAACGCAAGCCCGAGCTGGTCCCGCACCCGAAGACCGACGGACTGCCCAGCCGGAGGACGCCCGAGCGCTCGCCCGAGCGGCCGGTGGAGTCGGTGAAGCCGGTGGAGCCAGCGGTGCCGGTGGAGAGTAAGGCTCCGGCTCCTTCCGTGACGCGGGACGCAGGCGCGAAGCCGACCCTCCCCGAGCGGGTTCCGCAGGCCCACATCGCCGAGCAGCTCCGCGCGCCACGCGCGGCGGAAACCGTCACCGATCAGGACGCGGCGACACCCGAAGAGGTGGCCGACGCCTGGGCGGACTACGAACACGGGACCCAGACAGTGGAACAAGAGCTCCGACAGGATCAGCCATGACGACGACAACGAACGACATGATCTTCAGCGTCCTGGACAACAACCTGAGCAGGATCGCCGGCATCCAGGGAGCCGTACTCCTGTCCAACGACGGGATCAAGCTCAGCTCGTACGAGCTGGAACGGGACCGGGCGGAGCGCATAGCCGCCGCGTCCTCCGGCATCGCGGCCACGATGAAGGCGATATCCAGGGAGGTCGGCGGCGGCCGGGTGATCCGCCAGCTGGTCGAGATGGACGAGAGCTATCTCTGCATCGTCGGGTGCGGGGAGGGCAGCACACTGATCGTGGTGACCTCCCGCAAGGCGCGGCTCGGGGAGCTGGGCGGCGAGGCCGTGCGGACCGCCCAGGCGCTCGGTGAGTGGCTGAGTACGCCTGAACGCGGCCAGACGCAGCCGTCGTAATGGCGGACGAGCCCGAGCCGCAACAGGGCGGCCCCGAGCCGCAACAGGGCGGCCGCCGCCGGACGCGGCTGTACGCGCTGACCGATGGACGTACGGCGGCTGCCCACACCGCCCTCACCATGGACACCACGATCACGGCGGTGGCCGTCGCGGACGGCTACGAGGGTCTGCCCACCGAGTGGCAGGCCATCCTCGCCATGTGCCCGTCGCCGGGCGGCCTGGCGGTCGCCGAGATCGCGGCGCGTATGCAGATGCGCCTCACTCCGATGACGCTTCTTCTCGGCGAACTCGCGGATCGGGGGCTGATCGAACACCGGCCGCCCCTGGAAGGGGCCGAGACCACCAATGTCCACCTGCTCATGAAAATCAGGGACAACCTTGCCCGGATATGACACCCCTGCCCAGGAAGCGGACCCCGTCAAGATCCTCATCGCCGGGGGATTCGGCGTCGGCAAGACGACCCTGGTCGAGACGGTCTCCGAGATCGAGCCCTTGCGCACCGAGGAGCGGCTGACGAGCGCGGGCGTCGGCGTCGACGACCTCGACGGCATCGAGTCCAAGGCGGTCACCACCGTCGCGATGGACTTCGGCCGCATCACCCTCACCGACGCACGGGTGGTCCTCTACCTGTTCGGCACGCCGGGCCAGGAACGCTTCTGGTTCATGTGGGACGACCTGCTGAACGGGGCACTCGGGGCGATCGTCCTGGTCGACACGCGACGCCTCGACCGCAGCTTCCCGGCCGTCGACTTCTTCGAGAACCGCGGGCTTCCGTTCGTGGTCGGCGCGAACTGCTTCCACGGCGAACAGCCGTACACCGCCGCGGAGATCAGGGCGGCTCTGCATCTGCGCGACCCGAACACCCCCATCCTCATGCTCGATGCCCGCTCCCGCGACGACGTGCGCGGTGCGCTGCTCTCGCTGCTTGACAAGCTCATTGCCCAAGCAGGGGCCGCGGTGACCGGCTGATCGGGCCGGGCGGCTGGCCCGGCTGACCGGCTGACCGGCTGACCGGCTGGGCGGCCGGGCGGCCGGGCGATCAACGATCGACGACCCCTGCCAAGGGAACCTCATGCCCAAGTGTTGACCCACATTCTGGGCCCGTGCTCATAATGCGAGTCAGGAACGGGCCCGTCCGCTTCGCGTACAGGTCACTCCACGACGAAACGGACGGTGGGCATGTCGAACAGTGTGGTTCTGCTCAACACCGCGATCACCGTGATCGCCATCGTGTTCCTGATCGTGCGATTGCGGGTGAACCCGGTGGTCGCGCTGGTTCTCGGCTCCTGCTACCTCGGTCTGGCGACGGGGCTGGGCGTCGAGAAGACGGTGGAGACGGTCAGCAAGGGATTCGGCGACATCATGGCCGAGCTCGGGCTTCTGGTCGCGTTCGGCGTGCTCATCGGGGCCCTGCTGCGTGACCTCGGGGCGATCGAGCGCCTGGTCGATACGTTGTTGCGGGTCGCGGGGCCCAAACGAGTGCCGTACGCGCTGGCCCTGACCATCGCCACGTTCCTGCAGTCGATCTATCTCGACGTACTGCTCGTGATAACCGGCCCGTTGGCCAAGGGCATCGCCGGGAAGCTCGGTCGGTTCGGCACCGCCCGCATGGCGACGGCGCTGGCCATCGGGCTCGAGTGCGGCATCGTGTTCATGGTCCCCGGAGTCGGCGCGCTGGCTCTGACGGCGCTCCTCGATGTTCCGCTGGGTGAGTACCTGCTCTTCGGACTGATCGTGGTCATTCCGACCGTCTCCCTGGCCATTGCCCTCATGAGCTTCGTCCTGACGCGCGGTTGGTGGCGGCCGGGTCTGGACGAGGAGGATGGCCCGGATGAGGGGGATGGTGCGGCCGCCGCGGAACCCGTCGGTTCCGGTGGGCGTACCGACGGTGCGGACACCCCCGCGGCGGGCGGTGCGCGTACGGCGGTGAAGCCCGCGCCACCAGGCGGTGTACGGACGGCGGTTGAGCCGGTGGTGAGCCCCCGGCCCAAGCTGCCCGTGTTGTTCTCGCCCCTGCTCGCGTCGCTGCTCCTCATCGCCGCCGGAGCGCTTGCCGATGTCGCGAAGTGGCACAACCCGGTCGTCGAGTTGGTCTCCAGCCCGGTCGTGGCCCTGCTGCTCGGTCTCGTCGCCACCTGCTTCCTGACCCGGCGCATCCTGGGACAGCCCGCCGTGGACGCTTCGCTGGCCAAGGGGCTGCGGGACAGTGGGCAGATCCTTCTCCTGAACGGTGTGGGTGGCTGCCTCGCCGCGGTGATCGCCGCCGCTGGGCTGGGGGACATCCTTGGGAGGTACTTCACGGCGAGTACGTGGGCTCCGTTGCTGATGGTGTGGCTGGTCGCCGCCGTGCTCCATGTCGCGGTCGGTTCCGTGACGATCTCCGCGATCACCGCGGCCGGGCTGCTCGCTCCCGTGGCTCCCTCCCTGGGCATCGATCCCGTACTGATCGCGCTCGCCGCGGGTGCCGGATCGCTGTTCCTCGTCCACCTCACGAGCAACACGTTCTGGCTGTTGCAGACCCTGATGGGCCAGACCACCCGGGGCACCCTCAAGACCTGCTCGGTCGGTGTCTCCGTCGCCTCCGTCGTGGCGATGGGGCCGATCCTCGCGCTCAGCGCCGTCCTCTGAACCGCCAAGCTCCCGCAACCCCAAGGACCTCATGAAGGACCTCATGACTGACCCCATGACTGCCCGGACCAAGCAGTTGCCGCTGCACGGCGTGCGCGTGCTCGAGCTCGGCAACTACATCGCGGCCCCCACCGCCGGGCGCCTGCTTGCCGACTTCGGCGCTGAAGTGATCAAGGTGGAACGACCAGGAACCGGCGACGAGTTGCGGAACTGGCGGCTCTACGCCGGTGACGTCTCCATGCTGTTCCGCACCATCAACCGGAACAAGAAGTCCGTGGTGCTCGACCTCAAGAGCGAGCGCGGCCGCGACACCGTGCTCGACCTGGTGCGTCACTGCGACGTCGTGATCGAAAACTTTCGGCCCGGCACGCTGGAGCGTTGGGGTCTTGGCCCCGCGGTTCTGGAAGAGACCAACCCCGACATCGTTCTGGTCCGTATCTCCGGGTTCGGCCAGACCGGGCCCCTCTCGGACCGCCCGGGATTCGCCGCCGTGGCAGAGGCCATGGCCGGTATGCGCCATCTCGTCGGGGAGGCCGACCGCCCGCCGTCCCGCGTCGGCGTCTCCCTCGGCGATTCGATCGCGGGCCTGTACGCCGCACTTGGCGCCGTGATGTCGCTGCTTCAGCGCGAACGCTCCGGCGTACGGCCACCGTTGGGTGAACGCACCGTCGATGTCGCCCTCCACGAAGCGGTGTTCTCCATGATGGAGTCCCTCGTGCCGGACTACCTCGCCTACGGCCTGGAACGGCAGCGGGTGGGCGGCCGTATGGAGGGCATCGCACCCACCAACGCGTACGCATGCGGCGACGGCCACAGCGTCGTGATCGCGGGAAACGGCGACTCGATCTTCCGCCGCTACATGCGCGCCATCGACCGCCCGGACCTGGCCGAGGACCCCGCGCTGCAGACCAACGCGGATCGCTGGGAGCGGCGGGACGAACTGGACGCGGCCATCAGCGCCTGGACCGGAACCCGTTCTCGTACCGAAGTCCTCAAGACCCTCGACGCGGCCGGGGTACCCGCCGGGCCGATCTACACCGCGGCCGACATCTGCGCGGACGAGCAGTTCGCCGCCCGGGACATGGTCCAACGCCTGCCGGTCACGGTTGCCGAGGGCGACATCCGCGACATCGGCTTCCCCGGAATCGTCCCGGTCCTCGGCGACCGTTCCCTGCCGGTGCGCTCCCTCGGCCCCGACCTCGGAGAACACACGAGGCAGGTGCTCGCAGGGGTTCTCGGCAGGAGCCCCCACGCCATCGACACCCTGGTCAAGGAGATGGGACAGCAGTCATGAGTACGACGATGCCCATGAGTACGACGATGCCCTCGACGCACGACGTCACGATCCGCGACGTCACCCTGCGGGACGGGCTACAGCTCACCGGCAAGCCGCTCGCCACCGAGCGGAAGGTCGCCGTCGTCCGCGAACTCCTTTCCCTCGGCTTCCCCAGCGTGGAGATCGGATCGCTCGCCCATCCCACCCTGGTGCCGCCCATGGCCAACACCCTGGAGGTCCTCCATCAGCTCGAGCCGGACGAACTCGCCCGGTCCTGGGTGTGGGTGGCCACCCCGCGGCACGTGGAGAAGGCCGCCAGGGCGGGAGCGGTGAACTTCCAGTACTGCCTGTCGGCCTCCGACCGGCACAACCAGGCCAACATCGGCCGGAGCACCGACGACAGTCTCGCCGCCATGCCCGCGGCCATCGAGCACGCACGAGCGGTCGGCGGCCGTATCCAGCTGTGCATCGCGACGGCCTTCACCTGCCCCTTCGACGGTGTCGTCGCGGAGGAACGGGTCCTTGAGATCGCGGCCGACCCGCGCACCCTCGGAGCCCACGACATCGTCCTGTGCGACACGCTCGGACAGGCCGTCCCGCAGCAGGTGTTCAGCCTGACCGCCAAGGTGGCTGACCGCTCTCCGGCACGGCGGATCGTCTACCACGGTCATGACACCTGGGGCATGGGCATCGCCAACTCGCTCGCCGCGATCGCCGCCGGGGCACGCGAGGTGGACGGCGCCCTCGGAGGGCTCGGCGGCTGCCCGTTCGCCCCCGGGGCCAGCGGTAACGCCGCCACCGAGGATCTCCTGTTCGCGCTGCGCCCCGACTGGCTCACGCCCAAGATTTTCGGCGCCGTCGTCGGCCTGGCCGACGCACTCCTCGCGGAACTCGAGGAGCCGGGCCGCTCCCGCGCGGGCCAGGCGGCCCACCTGAGCACCACCGCGTTCCCCTGGGCCACCGCACCGGACAGGGGGGCCTGCCGGTGAGGTTCCTGGTCACCACCCCCCTTCCCGAACCCGGAATGCACATCCTGCGGACCGCGGGCGACGTACACGTACCGGACCGGAAGCTGTCCGCCGAGGACCTGCGCCTGCACTGCGCTTCCGGCTCGTTCGACGTCGTCGTCGCCCAACTGACGGATACGTTCGACCAGGCGGCACTGGAGAACGCGCAGATCAAGGGCATCTCCAACTACGCCGTCGGCCACGACAACGTCGATGTCCCGACGGCGACGCGGCGCGGCATTCTCGTGGGCAACACGCCCGGTGTCCTGACCGACGCCACCGCCGACCTCGCCATGCTCCTCATCCTGGCCACGGCCCGGCGCTGCGTCGAGGCGGACGGATTCCTGCGCGCGGGCCTGTACCAGGGCTGGCAGCCCGAGCTCCTGCTCGGACAGGACGTCAGCGGCGCGACGCTCGGCCTCGTCGGCTTCGGACGGATCGCCCGGGCAACGGCCAGGCGCGCCCTGGGCTTCGGCATGACGGTCCGTTACACCGTCCGCGGCGGTCCCGTACCGGCCGAGCAACTCGGGGACCTTGCCGGGAAGGTGCAGTACGCCGACCGGGACGACCTGGTGCGTACGAGCGACTTCCTGTCGCTGCACGTCCCGCTCACCGACGAGACCCACCACCTCGTCGACGCCGAGACGTTGCGCGCGATGAAGCCGACGGCCTGCCTCATCAACACCTCCCGCGGGCCGGTGGTCGACGAGGCAGCCCTCGTCGCGGCGCTGCGCTCCGGAGAGATCGCCGGAGCGGGCCTCGATGTGTACGAGGACGAACCGGCGCTCGCGGACGGCCTCGCGAAGCTGCCGAACACCACACTGCTGCCCCACGTGGGCAGCGCGACGCGCTCCGTGCGGTCCACCATGGCCGAGCTGTGCGCCGACAACGCGGTGGCCATGGCCCGCGGCCAGGTCCCGCCCCACCTCGTGAACCCGGAGGCCCGGCGGTGAAGGTGCTCGTCGCGCCGGACAGCTTCAAAGGCACGTACACCGCACGCCAGGTGGCCGACGCGATCGGCGCGGGCCTGACCGAGAGCCGGGTGACAGCGGTACGGATGCCCGTGGCCGACGGAGGCGAGGGAACACTCGCGGTACTCGCCGAACCACTGGAACTGCGCCACCGCACCGTGCCCGCCCGGAATCCCTGGGGAACGGCGTGCGAGGGCCGCATCGCGCTCGCGCCGGACGGGACGGCGTACCTCGAACTCGCCGACGTATGCGGCATCGACGTCCCGTACGACGGCGCCCGGGATCCCGTGGCCGCCGACACCTATGGCGTAGGCATGCTCATGGCCGAAGCGGCGCGGCACGGGGCCCGCGACATTGTCGTCGCCACCGGGGGATCGGCCACCAGCGACGGTGGTATGGGCGCGCTGCGCGCGATCGACGAGCGCGGTGGTCTGCGCGGCGTCAAGGTGACGGTGCTCACCGACGTCACCACCCCCTACGTCGAAGCGGCACGGGTGTTCGGCCCGCAGAAGGGCGCCGACCCCGGACAGGTGGCGATCCTGACGCTCCGCCTGCACCACAACGCCAAGCGGCTGCCACGCGACCCGTCGTACGTTCCGCGGACCGGAGCGGCCGGTGGCTTCGCCGGGGCCATGTGGGCGCGGTACGACGCCGAACTGGTGTCAGGCGCCGACTACGTCCTCGACGCGCTGCACTTCGACGCTCACGTGGTCGGCGCGGACGCCGTGATCGTGGGGGAAGGCCGCCTCGATGCGCAGAGCAGCCAGGGAAAGATCGTGTCGGCCGTACGGGCCCGTTCCCGCGGCGTACCGTGCTTCGCGGTGGTCGGGTCGGTCGGTGCCGAACTCGGCGCCTTCCGGGGCGAGTTCGCCGACATCGTCGTAGCGGGTGACCGGACGGCGATGCGGGCCGCGGGCCGAGCCATCGGCCTGCGGCTACGGCTGCGGCTCAGCTCGGATACCGTCCGCCGATCGCGCGGGTGATCTGCTCGGCATGCTCCACGACCACATCAACCCATTCGACACACTTCTCGTACGGCATACGCAGGGTCGGGCCGTGCGCCATCAACGCGCCGACGAGGTCCCCCGCCGCGTCGAAGACCGGTGCGGCCAGGCCGGACGCGCCGTCGATGCGCTCCCCGACCGTGATGGCGTACCCCTCGGCATGGGTCTGCTTGACCAGCCTGCGCAGTTCGTCCCGGTCGGTGACGGTGCTCTCGGTCAGCTGCGGCAGCTCTTCCCGCAGCACGCGGTCGGCGAGCGCCGGGTCCCAGGCAAGCAGGACGCGCCCGGACGACCCCACGGTGACGGGCGCGATCTTTCCTACCGACATCTCGCGCCGCAGGGCGTGCGGGGTCTGAGCGACCGCGATGCACACCCGCTGGGTTCCCTCGGCACGGAAGAAGCACGCCGTTTCCCCGGTCCGGTCCCGGAGGTTCTTCAGGACCGGGTTGACCACCTTGAGGACATCCAGGTCCTTCGACGCGGCCGCCGCCCAGTAGGCCATCTTCACGCCGATGCGCACCTTGTCGTCGGCCCGGTCGAGGAATCCGTGTGCGACCAGGTTGGTCACCAGACGCTGCACGGTCGAGGAGGGCAACCCGGTCCGCTCCTGGATCTCTCGCAAGCTCAACGTCGGCCGGGCCAGCGTGAAGGCGTTGAGGATCTCGGTGATCTTTCCGAGGACGAGCAGCGGGGCCTGCTTCGATCCCTCGTTGGCCTCGCCGCCGGACGGCGTGGACTTACCTCGGGCTGCCATGTGCACAACGATACGACAGGCGGAGTCCACGCCGATGGCAGGCTGTCGTCAGCGCTTGTTCCACTCCTTCGCGCAGGTCGTCAGGTCGGCCTTGACGCGCTCGCCGCGGTCGACGACGACGGGGACCTGTTCCAGGACCCGGCCGTCCTTCTCGCAGGAGAGCGTCCAGTTCTCGATGAGCCCGCCGACCTCGCGCTCGGACGCCTCGTGGAGGGAGGCGGTGAGCTGCCAGGAAGGCGCGGCGGAGGCCCAGTTCTCCACCCGCAGGACGTACGTGCCCTGGGCCGGGTCCTCGAGGAGCACGCGCTCCTTCTCGCCGACGGAGCCGGTGGAGCTGCCGACCTCGGTCAGCGTGCCGTCGGCGTTCTCGCGCAGCACGTACAGGTCGAGGTCGTCCGGCGTCGGCCAGTCGAGTGTGACCTGGAGGAGGTCGGCGCTCCGGTCGACGGTGAATTCCTGATCGGTGGGCCGGGTGGGCAGGGTGGTGCCGGTGTACGTCTGCCGCTTCAGCGGGTCGGAGGAGATCACGCGGATCTGGCGGGCCTTGACGGCGGGCCGCGTGGAGGGGTTGACGTGCCAGGTGTAGGCGCCGTCCGCGCCGACGGGCAGCGTGGTGTCGAGGGTGTCGCTGATGCTGCCGGACCAGGTGGGGGTGTCGAAGCGCTTCTTCAGGCGAAGGGTGGCCCCGGCGGGCGCCTTGCCCGTGATGACCGAGTGGGCCCGCGGGTCGACGGCGTTCTCCAGCGCCAGCAGGAACGCCTCACGGTTGCCCTTCCCGGCGTACGCGCCCGCGCCGACGTACTCGTTCACGACCTCCGGGAAGGGCGGGTGGAACTCGCGCGGCCCGATCTCGAAGGTGTAGCCGTAGCCGCCGGTCGCGTGGTACGACCAGTCCTCGGTGGTGCCGGTGGTGTCGTACAACTCCCAACTGTGCTGGCTCGTATAGCCGTTCTGCGCGGCCATCCGGTCGCCGAGCTCCTTCAGCGCCGCCTCGTCCGGCGGGTTGCCGACGGGCTGTCCGTCGGGGCCGAGGGTGTCGGGGGCGACGCCGTTCGGGCGCAGCACCAGGTTGGAGAAGGTGTGGTTGGTGACAAGGCCGGTCACCTGCCGACCGCTGATCAGTTCGCGGATGTTCTGCGTCTCCGGCTCGGAGAACGGCGCGGCGCCGCGGTAGGTGGCGTGCACGGGCTCCGCGGCGGCACCGGGACCGCCCCACAATCCGCCGTAGTTGCGGTTCAGGTCGACGCCCGCGCCGAAGCCGCCGGGGCTGCTCGCGAGGCCGCATTCACCGGCCGCGGGGGTGAGTCCGTCGACGATGCGGCAGTTCTTGCGCTTGTACGCGTTGCCGGGCGTGGCCAGGATCGACCCGGTGCCGCCGTCGTCGAGTTCGCGCAGGTCGATCAGGTGCCCGTCGTTCACGGACTTCTCGAAGCCGTCCGGGTTGACGACCGGGACGACGAGCACGCGTGCCTTCTTCAGGAGGGCGGTGATGCGGTCGTCGCTGCCGTGGTTGCGTACGAGGTCGAAGGCGAACTCGATGGCGTGCTCGCCGGAGGGCCATTCACGGGCGTGGTGCAGGCCCATCATGAGGAACACCGGGCGCCCGTCGTCCGCGGCGTCGACGTCGTGCGCGATCTCCACCCCGTGGATCCGCTTGCCCTCAAGACTCTTGTGGGGCAGGGCGAACTTCCTGACGAGGCCCGGGTGTTCGGCCGCCAGGCGGTCGAGATCGGCGTCGTAGTCGGCGAGCCGCCGGTAGCTGGTGCGGCCGGACGGCAGCGGGGAGGTCTCGGTGGCGGCCGCGTAGGCCCGGTTCGCGGCGTTCACCTCGGACTCGCGCTGGACCAGGTCGGGGATGCGGACCGTCCAGTCGAACCCTGCGGTACGCAACGCCAGGGCGTCGCCCGCGTGGTGCAGCACGACTTCGACGTAGTCGTGCCCGGCGTGCTCGGTCACATCGAGGCCGAGCGCGACGAGCCGTTCCTTGGCGGCGCGGGTGGGGGTGTCCACCGTCACCAGCTGCGGGCGGAAGTCCTCCGCCGTGGCCGTGCGGGGCGCGGCGCCCGCGGGAGAAGGGCCCCCGCCGACGGCCGCGGCGGCGACAACGGTGACGGTGCAGGCGATCGCCCTGAATCTACGAGATCGTCGGGATGAAGCGACCACATGAACTCCTGTCGGAAGGAGCCCCGCCAGGTGCGCACGGCACGTCTGTGGACCGCCTGCTCACCGGGCGTTGCCCGATTCACGTGGGGGGAGGCGCACGGAACATACCGCAGTCGTGGCATGTACACGAGAGGTGTGCGATCGCTGCTCGCCCACCGCTGCGCCGCAGCGGGCGCTCACGTCACCGTGATCGAGGCTGGCGGTCCGGCGGTCCGGCGGTCCGGCGGTCCGGCCGCCCGGCACCTCCAGCGCCACGTTCTCCATCGATGTCACCCACCTCAAGACCCCGCACACGTACTACGAGTTGAACCGGCGCGGCGCCGAACTCGGCGGTGCCGACTGGCGCCACCCCGTGCCGCTGGTCCAGTGGGGTCACACCGAGCAGGAGCAGCGCGAGATCCGCGAGCGCGCGGCGCGGCTGCGCGACTGGGGCCACGCCTGCACCTCCGCCGACCGCGCCCCTCTTCCGGGTGCCCGGTCTCGTCGGCGAGAGCACCCGCCTGCGGCAGCGCGAACACCTGGACGCCATCCTGGCCACCCCCGGCGTCGACCTGTGCCCGGCCCCCGACGGCTGCGTGGTCTCCATCTCGTGGCCGGTCGACCGAGGTGGCTCGCGGGTGCCGGATGGGGCATTTATGGTGTCTTGATGAGGCTTGTACCTTGGTGGGCCGTGCTCTCGTCCGGGTGTGCGCCTGTGCTGTTGGTCGGGGGCTGGACGGTCGCGGCGATCATCGAGGGGCCCAGTTACGACCCGGCCGCGGAGACCATCAGCGTCATGGCGGCCGACGGAGCTGCCGCACGTTGGGTGTTGACCGGAGCGCTGGTCGCGCTGGGGGTCTGTCACCTCGTCACCGCTTGGGGACTGCGGGTGGCCGCGCTCGCCGGGAGGTGGGCGCTGGGCTGCGGCGGGGTGGCGGTGATCGGAATGGCGCTGTCGCCGGTTCCGAAGGGGAGCGGGGGCTCCCTGCTGCACGGTTGGGTGGTCGGGATCGGGTTCGCTCTCATGGCGTTGTGGCCGGTGCTGGCGTCCGATGGCGATGGGGCCGCACCGTGGGGGCTTCGGCCCGTGTTGTCGGTTGTCGTGTGTGTGCTCATAGGAGTCGGCGCGGCGTGGTTCCTGATCGAACTGCAGCGTGAGGGCGCCGCGGGTGTGGCCGAACGCATCCTGACGACCGCTCAGACGGTGTGGCCTTTTGTGGTGGTGGCCTCGTGCCTGGGTCACCGTCCTCGGACGCTCCCGCCCGTTGGCTCTGGGGCGGTTGACTGATTCGGTCCACGCGCCGGGCGTGGGCGGCCGTATTCTGCGATGGTGCCGATGTGATGGGGCTCGGCAGGGCGAAGGGGGAACGGTGGACAGCGAGTTGGCCGCGTCGGCGGCTACGGGGGCGGACCGGGCCTGAGGGACGGGGAGCGCGGCGATGCGGCGGGGGAAGGACGGGCCCGGGTGGCACGATCCGGAGCGTTCCGAGAGACGTAGCGCGACGCGAGCCGGGCAGGATACGCATCTGGAGATCTCCGGGGGAGAGTTCCACGGCCCGGTCGTCATGGCGAGGAGCGTGGGCAGCGTTCAGGTGCCGACGCGGCCCGCCACGGCGGACTATGTCTTCGCCGCGGTGGCAGGGGCCGTGCTCGTCGCGATCGGCGTGTTCCTCGGCATCGGCGGCGGCGCGCTCATCACCGGTGCGAAGGCGCGTACGGCGGTGGCCGTGGCCTGTGTGTGCCTGGCGCCGCCGCTGGTCGCGGCGTTGGTGTCGCGCCGCCGCCGGGAGCTGCGCAAGCTCCTCGTCCAGGTCCCCGGACCCGACCTGACCGATATCGCGAACCGGCTCGGCCACGTCCTGAAGCCGCAGTACAAACGCGAGGAGGAACTCGGCAGGATCGGCGACCCCATGCCCCTGACCGTCCGATGGACGCCCGCGGCCGCCGGACTCGGCGACCACGCGGCGAGCCTCGCGGCGGCGGAATCCGCCCGGACCGACGGAGCTGCTGCCGCGAGCCGCCCCATCAGCCTGGAAGGCGAATTCCACCGGGTCGTCGACCAGTACAAACGACTGCCACGAGGCCGCCTCGTGGTACTCGGCGCACCGGGAGCCGGAAAGTCCGTACTCGTCCTCCGGCTAGCGAAAGAGCTGCTCGCGAGCCGCAGAGAGACGGAACCCGTCCCGGTCGTACTGCCGCTCGCGTCCTGGAATCCGCGCACCCAGCCGCTCCTGTGGTGGTGGGCGGCGGGCGTCCTGGCCGAGGCGCACCCGGCCGTGCTGACCGTGCCCGACGTGCCACGCCGCGCCGTCGCCCACCAACTGATCACCTCGGGGCGGGTGCTGCCCACCCTGGACGGCTTCGACGAGCTCCCCGGCCGGGTCCGGGTGACCGCGCTACGGCAGCTGCGCGAGGGCCTCGGCGACGACGGCCGGCTCATCCTCACCAGTCGCAGCGCGGCCTACGCGGCCGCGGTCGAAGCGGGGGACGTACGGCTGCCCGGCATGGCCGCGGTCGAACTGCGCCAACTGGATCCCAGGGACGTACGCGCGTACCTGACCGCCTCCGCCCGCCCGCTCTCCGACGGCGACGGCGATGACGGCGTACGCACCAAATGGGACCCCGTCCTCGCCCGCATCGACGACAGCGCCGACACCACATCTGAAGTGCGCGCCGTGCGCGCGGTGTTGCGGACCCCGCTGATGGTGACCCTCGCGCGCGCCGTCTACAGCGACACCACCGCCGATCCCGCGGAGCTGCTGCCACCGGCCGGGTTCCGCACCCCGCGTGCACTGGAGCGGCACCTGCTCGGCGGTTACGTCGACGCCGCGTATGCGAGGGACGGCACGGCCGTTCCGGGCTCCGGGCAGCGGTGGGCCGCCCGCGAGGCGCGCCGCTGGCTCGGTGAACTCGCCCTGCGACAGGAGCAGACGGAACAGCCGGACATCGCCTGGTGGCACCTCGACCGGATGGTCCCGCGGCGTGCCCGGATGGTGCTGCCCCTGCTGCTGCCCGTGCTCTGGGCGGCCATGGTGTGGCTCGCGGCCGTGCCGCAGACGCTGTACGGACTGCGGCTGCCCGTACCCATGTGGCTGGTCGTGCTCGTCGGTGGCGCGGCGGCGGTCGTCGTGGACTGGTACGGCGTGGCGGAGCACGAACTCCCCTTGCCCCAGCGCCTGTTACGCCCGTCCCTGGACCTGGTCCGCAGCGGCCTGCGCCGCCCGGTCCTGCGCATCCTGCTCGTACTCGGCTGCCTGATCATCGCGGTTCTGTGGGCCCTGGCCGTGCTGTCCGGGGGCGGGTGGGAAGCGCCGGTGGCCTGGACGGCGGTGCTGCTCGTCGTGGGCCTGATCGGGCTGCGCAACGGCATACGGGTTCCGGCCGAGCCCGAGGATCACGGGCCCCAGGAGCTGCTGCGCGGCGACCGGCGCGCCGCGCTCCTCCTCGCGCCGGTCGCCCTGCCCGCCAGCCCCGTACCGCTGCGCCTCCAGAAGGCCGGACTGGCAACGGTGCTCGTCACCGTGGTGCTCTGGGGAACGCGGCAGGGCCAGGGCCTCATGTCCGGCGGCCGCTGGGTCGCCCTCGCCCTGCTCCTGCTCACCGGTGTCGCCGTGTGGAGCTGTACCGCCTCCGCCTGGGGGCGGTACTGCGGCGCGCGCCTGTGGCTGGCCGTCCGCGGCACGCTCCCCCTGCGGCTGACGGAGTTCCTTCAGGACGCACACCGCCGGGGCGTGCTGCGGCGGACCGGGGGCTCCTACCGGTTCCGGCACCTGGAGCTGCGGAACGAGCTCGCGGCCGAAGCGGCGGAGCGCAGGGCCCGGAAGCCCGGCGGGTCCGCAGGGTCCGGAGGTCCCGGAGAGGACGTGGCACCCCTCGACGAGGAAACCCTCCGCCCGCTCAGCCGCAGTGGCGCCCGGCAGGGGAAGGTGATCGTGGCAGGCGCATCGCTGCTTGCCCTGACCGCCGCGTTCACGTTGCTCGGCGGCGGCACGGCGGGCCTCCCGCCGGACGGCCCCATACGGACGCTGCCCCCGGCCTGCGAGCTCCTGGACGCACGGGAGTTGCGACCCGCGCTCCAGGACCCCGTCGCCGTACCGATGGAGGAGGCGAAGGGCAGCGACAGCGACGCCCCGCGCGCCGCACAGGGCCTGAACGCCTCATACCCCCGCCTCAAGGACAGGAGCACCTGCGCCTACGCGGAGCGGGCGCCGTTCAGACCCGCCACCACGGTCACCATCGGCGTGGGCTATATGCCCCCGACGGTGGAAGGGGACGGCACCGCGTCGGCAGACCGCTGGGTGCGGCAGACCTGGGGCGCGAGGAACATCACCGCGGTTCGGGGCCTCGGAGATGCGGGGACGGTGGCCGACGGTGAAATCGATGAAGCCGACCCTGTTGCCGTCCGGTTCGGCCATCAGTACACGGTCCCGATGGGTGTGGCCCGGGGTCGAGTCGGGAACGCCGTGGTCACCGTGGACATCAGCAGGAAGTTCACCCGGCCCGCGCAGCTGCGTGAGACCGCGCGGATCATCGCGGGCGACGTGCTCCGCAACGCCGGGCTCCTCGACCGGCCCTCACCGAAAGCACCCACGCTGAAGGAGCTGCCCCCGGTAGACCTGGCGAAGGAATCCCGCTTCGGCTTCTACCGCGCGAGCTCCCCGAAACGCCTTGAGGGCGCGGTGTGGCAGGGCCACGAGCGGTCGACCATCGTCGCATTGGAGCTGGACCCGTGGCTCTGGCTCGCCCTGCGCCTGCCACCCGGCGTGACGTGCGAGGGCGGTCCCCCGGAGGCGCACTATGACGACGAGGGAAGCTACCGGTGCACGGCCGAGACCCGGGACGGTCCGGTGACGGTGGGCCTGGTGGCGTACGAATGCGACAGGTGTCCGCCCGAGAAGAGCGATGCCTTCTACGCCCGCCGTCCGGGCCCGTACGTGGGCACGTGGCAACGCCACAACCGGTTCACGCTGTACCAGCTCGACGACACCGCGGACGGCGCTCGGCACACCTATCTGGCCCGCTCCCTGCGCACTTGGTGGCAGCTCTCCGACGAAGGCGAGAAGACCCCCTTCGACTACTACCTGTGGATGCGGGTGACCGCCCCCGAGGGGCAGGGCGAGACAGCCGAGAAGATCATGAACGACGCGTTCACACAGCAGCCCTTGAACGGACGCTGACGGGGCCACGGTGGTGCACAGCCAACGGTCTGACGGTCGTCATGGACGCTCGAACCGGGCTGCCAAATCCTCGGGGAGTGCATCCCGGTTCGCCCGGGTCACCACGACGAGGTCGATATCGCCGCGCCGCTTGAGGGCGTCGGTGAACGGGTCGCTCTTCGCGTGGACCGTGGCGACGATGTCGATACCGGACTCGAACAAGGTCCGTACCGTGTCCCGGAACGCGGTGCACTCCAGCTCCATACGCCCGAGCTCGTCGATCACCACGAGTTGCCCCGGAACCGGGTCCGCTGCCGCCGACCTGAGCGGCGGCAGTGCGAGCCGCTCCATGACGCCCAGGTCGACGCCGTACCGGCCCACCCTGGGTGGACCTGGGAAGTCGACATGGGCGAGCACGGCGCGCTGTCCGTCCTCCAGGGTTTCCAACGCGAAACCGGTGCGGGTGCCGCCCTGCCGGATCTCCTCCGTGGTGAAGCCGATGGCGCTGCGGGTGGGCAGAAGCGCGGTCAGTCGACGGACGACGGTCGTTTTGCCCGAGCCCGGGCGTCCTTCGAGGAGGATTCTCGTCGGCATGTGTGCTCCGTATCGGTCCGTCTTACGGTTCCCGGCACGCTGGTCCGCAGTGCTCGGCCGATCGGGTGCTCTGCTCGCCCGGACCGGTGCCGACCAGGCCGTTCCGGGTAGGGCCGCGCGCATGACGGCAATCGAGCTCAAGAGCCAGGCGTTCGACGACCGCGGGGCGATCCCGCGCCGCCACACGGGGGAGGGTGACGATGTCTCGCCACCCCTGACCTGGTCGGGAGTGCCGGACGGTACGTCGGAGCTGGTCCTGCTCTGCGAGGACCCGGATGCCCCGGGCGGGTCGTTCCTGCACTGGCTGGTCACCGGGATCGACCCGCGCAGTGCCGCCGCGGCGGAGGGAGAGCTGCCTCCCGGCGGCAAGGAGTGGCCCAACGGATTCGGCCGGATGGGCTGGAGCGGCCCCATGCCCCCGCCGGGACACGGGACGCACCGCTACTTCTTCCGCCTCTGGGCCGTGACGGAGCCGATTCCCCTGCACACCAAGCCGACCTGCGATGCGGTGCATCAAGCCGTGCAGGGGCGGGAGTTGGCGAGCGGCACGCTCGTGGGGACGTACCAACGCTGACTCGACGCATCGGCGCTGGACCACTCGCCGCCGGTCAGCCGGTGACCTCGCCGTTGCCCCCGTCGAAGACCAGGTCCGAACAGGAGAAGAAGTTCTCCTCGCTGTCCGAGCGGATCCACTGGATGAACAGCATGTGGCGGCCGGTACGTTCGGGCAGCTGCAGGTCCCAGTAGTAGTGCCCCTCCTCGGAGCCCGGGCCGCCCTGCTGCGGCGGGTCCTGGACGGTCTGCACGTGCTCCAGGTCCGACCAGCCCAGTGCCTGCTCCGGGTCGAAGCCCTCCTTGGTGACGTACACCTCGAACTTGCCCGGGTGGTGCGCCCAGTTGCTGTACTTCACCGCGACGGTGGCGCCGGACGTCACATGCGTGACCGGCCAGTCCATGCGGGCGGCGTTGTACGGAGAGAACTCGTACGGGCTGCGGTCGCCCGCGCTGCACAGCTTGCCGTCCTCGACATAACCCTCGCCGCGGCCACCCGCGTTGGGGTCGAGCACCGCGAACCAGTTGTAGAGCGGGGTGGTGCCTGCCGCCTGTACGGCCGCCTTGCAGGCGGGGTTGGTCGGCATCTGGGTGTCGGAGTTGGCGAGCAGGTCCTTGTAGCACAGGTAGGTGCGCGACCCGGGCAGCATGGCCACGCCGTGCGCGGCGGCCGTACTTGGGAAGGCCATGACGGCGGCGCCAGCGATGCCCATGGCACCGGCGACGGCGGCCACCCGCCTGGTGCGCGCCGCATTCCGCAGGCGGGTTCGTAATCGGACAGCCATGAGGCGGTGGGGAACATGCATGGAACGTCTCCTTCAGGGAGTCTCCGATGTCGCCGATGAACGGTTCACCTGTCGCCGATGAACGGCTCACTTCCTGGTCGGCGCCGCGCCGGTGATGGTTGCCGCGGGGGCCCCGCTTGCTTCTTGCCGTTCCGTCTTCCGCCTTGTTCACCGGGCGCCCTGACATCCGGGCCACAGTTGAAGTGGGACGAACTCGTCTGGAGCCGGGCACCGTCCCTGTCCGGCACCCGGGGCCCCGCACCCGGGGCACGTGTGTTCGCTTAATCTGGCTGTGTCGGGTGGTCCTGACCAGGGGGCCGTACCCGGAAGGCCACGGATGCGGCTGTACTCTGCGACGGGCTGGGGGACCGGTGCCGCCCCGGCACGCAGGCAGGGGCAGAACCGGCAGAAGCAGATGCAGGTGAGGTATGGAGACCAGGCTCGTGCCCGTCGCGTGCCCGCTACGACGCGCACCGCGAAACCGGGTGACGGGAGCAGCGGGCCACGGCCGGGGCTGCCCGGCGCCGAGGGTGAGGCGTCGTGGATAAGATCGCGCTCACGGCCGCCGGTCTCTACGTGATCATCCTGCTGCGGGCCGGAGGGACCTTCGCCGTCGGGTGGCTCGCGGGTGCCGGGATCAGGCGCAGCAGGTTCGCCGAGCGGATCTCCTCGGCCAAGATCCAGCGCGTGGAAGGCGCCATTCAGCGGTGGGGAGCGCCGGTGGTGGCCGTCTCCTTCCTGACCGTCGGTTTCCAGACCGCCGCCAACTTCCTCGCGGGCAGCATGCGCATGCCCCTCACGCGCTACCTCCCCGCACTGTTCGTGGGGGGAGCGGCCTGGGCGGCGATCTACGCGACCGCCGGGATCGGCGCACTGGAACTCCTGGGCAGGCTGTTCGCCACGCACGCGGTCCTCGGCGTGGCCGGGGTCCTGGTGCTCGTCCTCGCGGTGTGCGGGGTGGTGGTGTACCGGCGCAGGAAGGCTGCCTCGGCGACCCGGGGCCGATGAGCGCCCCGACCGCCGGTTCGAGGCTGGTCTGGATGCCGAAGACGCGGGGTGGCCCGCGGCGCAGCGCCTCGAGATGGAAGGTGTACGGCGGAGCGCCGGGGCGTAGCCGCAGGCCCCTGGCGTCACCCCTGGTATCACCCTGGCGTCACCCGAAGTCGTGGCCGATCGCGTCGAGCATCGTCGCCAGCTTGAACTCCGTCTCGGCGAATTCGGCGTGGGGGTCGGAATCGGTGACGATGCCCGCTCCGGCGTACAACCGCAGGCGGGTGGTGGTGAGTTCGGCGCAGCGTAGGGCGATGTCCCATTGACCGTCGCCGGATTGGTCCATCCACCCGACCAGGCCCGTGTAATAGCCGCGGGGTACGGGTTCCAGTTCGCGGATCAGGGCTTGTGCCGTGGTGGTCGGGGTGCCGCAGATGGCCGGGGTGGGGTGGAGGAGCAGGGCCAGGGCGAGGGCGTTGGGGGCGGGGTGGTGCAGGCGGGCGCGGATGGTGGTGGACAGGTGCCACAGGCGGCGGGTGCGGCGTAGGCCCGGTGACGCGGGGATGGAGAGGGTGCGGCACAACGGGGTGAGTCGGTCGCGCAACGCCTCGACTACGAAGCGGTGTTCCGTACGGTCTTTCCGCGAAGCGAGGAGGGTGGCCGCGCGGGCGCGATCCATGGCCGGGTCCGGGTGGCGAGGTGCGGTGCCGGCCAGTGGGTTGAGGGTGAGGCGGTCGCCGCGGCGGATCAGGAGGGTTTCGGGGGTGGCGCCGAAGAGCACCGGGGGTGGGGTGTCGGGGAGTCCGGGCAGGGTGGTGGCGAAGAGGTGGGTGTGGCTGTCCTGGCGCGCGAGGGTGGTCAGGAGGGTGCGGGCGACGGGGGTCGGCTCGGTTCCGTGGGGAACAGGGATGTTCAGGGTTCGGGCCAGGACGACCTTCTTGGCCACCCCGGCGCGGAGTTCGCGTACGGCTCGGGCGACGGCGGTCAGGTAGTTCTCCGGCGTCGGTTCCGGGCGTGGTGTGCCGAAGCGGGGGAGGGGCGCGGGGTTGAGCAGGTGTGGTGCCTCGTGCGGTGCGTGTGAGCGGCGCAGGGTCGTGAGGGTCAGGTGTGCGGGGGTGGTTTCCTCGTACGGCACGACGCCGGTCAGTGCGGTGCCGGGCGGGAGGTTGCGGAGGGCGTGGGCAGCGGTCTCGGGCAGGCGGGCGAACTGGCCCGGTCCGGGGTGGGTCGGCAGGGGATCGCCCCCTTCGGACCAGAGGACGCGGCCGGGTGTGGACAGGAGCCAGCCGGGAGACTCGGTCCCCACCGCGCGCACGTCCTTGATGCCCGTCGGATGCACCTGGCCTCCCGCGATGACTCCGCCGCCCCGCTACCGCCTGCGGTCCGTACGGCAGGGGTCACGGTTCATCATCACGCTAGGTCGATCACCTGGCGCGCGCATGTCTCCGCGTATCGGGCAATCGGTACCGGGCAATCGGTACCGGGCAATCCGTCCCGGGCAACCGTCCCAGGCGATCCGTACCGGACGATCCGTCGGCTTCCCCGGCCAGGTCTCCGCCGCGCGGCTTCGTGCCTCGGCACTCGGATGCCGTACTCCGAGCGACACCGCGCCGACCGCACGCGACGCTGATGCCGTATCCACCCCTCCCCAGTCCACCCCTCCCCAGTTCCCCCAGGCGAAGAGGCCATTCATGATCCACGTCAGCGAAACCATCGCCCTGCACACCGTCGAGGACTTCCTCACCGAAGAGGACCTCTCCCAACTCAACAAGATCGTCGACAACGAGTCCTGGCCCGAGGCCGACGCCGGGACTCTCACCCGGTACGTCCAGGCCCCCGACGCCGCACAGGCGATCCTGCGGCAGGCCGTCGAGCGGGCCCTGCCGTCCATCCGCCGCGTGATGCCGTCCATCGTCGACGCCGCACCTTGGCTCTACGCCGAGCTCAACCCGGGCGACAGCGTCCCCGTTCACGTCGACGGCATCCCGGACCCCGCCGTCGCCCCGCGACGCATCGGCCGGATCGGCGTGACGATCAGTGCTCCGGAAGCGGGCGGGGAGTTCTACCTCGCCACCACCTCGAGCCCGGAGCTGTGGACCGACACCCGGCTCGGCGAGGCCGACGGCTACACCCCCGGCACCCGCCTGACCCGCCGACTCCCGCACGAGGCGGTCCCCGACGCCGTGCCCCACCACTCCGGACCGACCTGGACCGACACCCTCCCCAAGACCCGCTGGACGGCCGACGACCGGCCGGGCGTCGCCCTCGTCTACGGCGCCCAGCTCATGCACGGCGTCACCCCCGTCGCGCGGGGCGTGCTGCGGAAGTTCGTCACGGACCTCCTTGACACCCCGGTTGACGCCCCGGCTCGCCTCACTGAGGGCTGATTTTCCCGTCGCGGATGAGGTACGCGTACGGATCCGAGTAGCCGATGGACGGCGTGATCAGGAGGCTGACGCGGATCGGTGCGGGCTCGGTGCTCGCCGTGGAGAACTCGCGCACGGCCCGGCTTCCGGTCAGCGGGTTCCAGAACCAGCCCTCGGCCGCGCCCACCCGCGTCCGGTCGGACTCCTTCCAGGCGCCACCCTCGTGCACCAGGACTTGCAACCGAACGGACGCCGTGTATGGGTCAGTTGAGGAACGCAGTGCGGTGAGCGTCACCTTGTAGTCCGTGCCGAGGGTGGCGCTAGCGATCTGCCGCGTGGTGGATCGCGGCTCCTGGTCACCCACGGCGCTCGCCGCAGGAACCGCGGTCAGTGCGAGTACCGCCGCACCGAGCGCCACCGTCCGTCTCCGCGTCATTCTGAGAGCCATTCTGACGGGCCCGAACACGGGTGCTGATGCCTTCTTGGACGTCATTTCGGCCTCCTCGCCGCTCCGTCCTCCCTGCACAGGGGAGACCCACGGCGGTGCGGGATGGTTGTGGCCCACCCCGCTCGGGTCCCGTCAGTCCTTTCGTTCGATCCACTCGCCGCCACCCAGCGGGTAGTCGTAGCCGGGGCGGCCGACGTTGGCACTGGTGCGGAACGGGGTGTCGTTGTTGTCGATGTGGACGGTGCCGTGGCGGTTGCCGCTGGACCAGTCCAGGGTGAGGTCCCAGCGGACGTCGTGCGCCGTGCTGTGCGCCGTGATGTAGAAGACCTCCGGGTCGGACTCGCTGACCTTGTACGGGAAGTCGCGCTGGCCGTTCTTGACGGTGACGGTGGGGCTGCCGTTGTCGAGGTCGATGTCGAACGACTTGGTCTCGACGCCGCCGCCGCAGCCGACGCCCATCGCGTAGTCGTTCCAGGCGAGCGGGGCGTTCTTGCTCACGACGCGTACGTGCAGTGCTTCCAGTACGACGGTGTCCTTCCCGGTGCCCTGGACGGTGAGCGCGACGCGCTGTTCGCCCGAGGAGACCGCGCCGTAGGCCGCGGCCCAGCGCGGGGCGTCCTGCTCGTTCGCGGGCGGTCCGACCTGTTCGGGTGCGCTGTCCACGAGGAAGTGCTGAGCGCACGGGTCGTCGTAGACGTATGGGCGCGTGGCGACGTTCAGCGGTACGGCGGTGCCGTTACCCGTGGGCTCGCCCCCGCCCTGCTTGCCGCCGTCCTTCCCGGCGCCCGGCGTGGCCTTGCCGGACTCGGCCGCGGAACCGGAGGCCGATGCGAATGGTTTGCCGCCCTTGCCACCCTTGCCGCCCTTGCCGGTCGGGGACGGGGCGGCGGAGTCCGATGACGACGGCCCCTTGGCGTCCGCCCCGGCGGTGGTGCCTGCTGCCGGGTGGTCGCCTGCTTCGCCCACGCCCCCACCGGACGGTGGATTCATGGCGAGCGCTACGGCTCCCAGTACGGCGGCGGCCGCCGTGGCGGAGGCGAACAGTGCGGTACGGCGGCGTCGTGACGGTGGCGCGAGCGGACGCGGTACGTCGACGGCAACCGGCTCCGACTCCGACTCCGGCTCCGGTTCTGGATCTGGATCTGGATCTGGATCTGATTCTGGTTGCGGGTGCGGGTCCAGGCCCGACGTTTCCAGGGGCCCCGGAGCGCCAGTCGCAGCAGCCGCCCCCGCCTGCTCCCCCCGACGCCCCCGAGCCGCATCCGCCAGGATCCAGCGGCGGTGCAGCTCCACCAGTTCCTCCGGCGTCGCCCGGCACAGCCGGGCCAGGCGCTCCGCCGGGGCGTACTCGTTCGGCACCGCGCTGCCGCTGCAGTAGCGGTGCAGCGTCGACGTGCTCATGTGCAGCCGCTTGGCCAGCGCCCCGTAGCTCAGCCCCGAACGGTCCTTGAGCTCGCGCAGCAGCGTCGCGAAGTCACTGTTTCCCCCGGCCCCTGTTGCCCCTGACACCCGTTCCTCCGTCCCCCCGTGTCCCAGTCACGCGTTCCAGGGGCACTGGCTCTCCCCTGGTCAGAGCCCGCTTCGGCGTTCCATCGTCCCCAACTCCCCGCCATACGTGGCGGTTGGGACGGATCACCCCACAAGCTCCAGTCATCCAAGCATCACCGCGAGCCGAACACCGAAGGGGCACATCCAGATGTCCGTCCACATGTCCAGAATCCGCACCTCCCGTACCCGTCTCGTCGGCGCCGCCGCGACCACCGTTCTCGCCGCGCTCTCGCTGACCGCGTGCGACGACGGAACGGGGGTCTCGGACGAGGGCGCCTCCTCGGCCACGTCGTCCTCGGCGAGCGATTCCGGGTCCAAGGCCCCCGCCTCCGGCAAGCCGGTCACCTGCGAGGGCTCCCACACCAAGACCGTCGCGGCGCCGCTCAACCGCCCCATCAACCACATGCTGCTCACCGTCACCAACACCGGCAGCAGGACCTGCCACCTCTACGGCTACCCGGCCGTCCGCTTCGGCGAGGCCCAGTCCGTGCCGCCGGTGATCGAGGACTCCAAGCCGCAGGCCGTCGTCACACTCGAGCCGGGCGAGTCCGGTTACGCCTCCATCGCCCTGTCCGGCGCCGACGGCAGCTCCAACGGCCGTACGGAGAAGTCCCTGACCGTCCTGTTCCACGGCCCCTCCGGCAACGAGAGCGTCGGCGCGGCCGCCCACCCGTCACTGCCCGCCAAGGGCGCGTACGTCGACGACTCGCTCCAGGTCACGTACTGGCAGCAGTCGATGAACGACGCCGTCGTCTGGTGACGCCGCTCTGAAGCCCGCCCGCCCGCGCGCCGTCGGCGTCCACCTCAACTCCGCCCAGCCACTGGCAGGCCGAGCGTGGCGAGGAAGGCGGTCGCCGCGGGTGCGCGGCCTACGCGGCTCCAGATGACGTATTCGACGCGGGTCGGCGCGTCCGTGACCTCGATGGTGGTGACGCCGGTGAGTTGGGGCACGTACGCGGAGGGGAGCATGGCGATGCCGAGGCCCTGCTCGACCAGTCGGTTCATGAGCACGTCTACGGTGGTCACTTCGAAGGCCACGTCGCGCGTGCGACCGGCGGCCGAGAAGGCCAGGTCGGATTGGGTGCGTCCGGCGGTCCCGGCCGGGAGGTCCACGAACACCTCGGACGAGAGCCGCTGAAGGTCGACCGCGGATTCGTCGGCGAGCGGATGGTCCGGCGCGACCACGGCGACGAGTCGGTCACGGGCGAGTTCGTGGGCGGCGACGCCTTGCGGTCGTGCGGTGGTCGGAAGGCCGAGGAACGCCACATCGATGGAGCCTTGCTTGACCTGTTCGACCAGGTCCTCGCTCGCGGCCACCCGCAGGCCGATGCGTACGTGCGGATACTCCTGCCGGAATTCCCGCAGCGCAGCCGGGATGTCGACCGCGGCGACCGTGGGGATCAGGCCCACGGCAAGGCGTCCCCGTACCTCCCCGACCGCCGCGGCGACCTCGGCGGCCGCGCGCTCGGCGGCGTCCACGCACTGGCGGGCGGCGGGCAGAAAGGCCGCGCCGGCCGGGGTCAGCCGCACCCTTCGGCTGGTGCGCTCGAAGAGTCGCGCTCCCAACTCCCGTTCCAGGCGCGCGATTTGGTGACTGAGTGCGGACTGGACGACCAGACAGCGTTCGGCGGCCCGGGTGAAGCTGTTCGTCTCGGCGACGGCGATGACGTAGCGCATCTGCTGGAGATCCACGGATCCATCTTGTATCGCGATCGATGAGGTGACAAACATGTGTTGGACTCATCGATCGCTGCGGCATGAGACTGGCGAGCATGACAAGTCCAGCGAAAGCCGCGAACACGACGAGTGCGATAGCGCCGGAGGGGGGTCCCGGCGGAACTCCCGGTGGAATTCCCGGTAGAACTCCCCGCGGAAATCTGCCCCGCACCCTCCTGACGGCGCTCCCTCCCATGGCCTGGGGTACGACCTATGTCGTCACCACCGAGCTGCTGCCGCAGGGGCACCCGCTGTTCGCGGGACTCGTCCGTGCTCTGCCCGCGGGCCTGATCGCGCTGGCGCTCACGCGGACGCTGCCGCGCGGCGCATGGTGGGGCAAGGCCGCCGTGCTCGGCGTGCTGAACATCGGGATGCTCTTCCCACTCCTGTTCATCGCGGCCGAGCGGCTGCCGGGAGGCGTCGCGGCCACCTTGGCCGCGGCCCAGCCGCTGCTCGTCGCCGTCCTGGCCGTGGGAGTCCTGCGCGAGCGGCTCTCCGGGTGGCGGCTCGCCTGGGGGGTGGTGGGTGTCGCGGGCGTCGGCCTGGTGGTGATCGGGCCGAGTGCCGCCTTCGACGTCGTCGGGATCGTGGCGGGCCTGGGGAGCGCGGCCTCGATGGCGCTCGGGGTGACGCTCACCAAGCGCTGGGGCCGTCCCGCCGAGGCCGGCCCCACCGCTTTCGCGGGCTGGCAACTCACCGCGGGCGGACTGTTCCTGCTGCCGCTCACCTTTCTCGCGGAGGGGCCGCCTCCGGCCATCGACCTGCCCGCCGCCCTCGGCTACCTCTGGCTGGGCCTGGTGGGCGGTCTGATCGCGTACGTCCTGTGGTTCCGGGGCCTCACGACGCTGCCCGTCGGCTCGGTCGCGGTACTCGTGCTGCTCTCGCCGCTGGTCGCCGCGGTGCTCGGTGCCGCCGTGCTCGGCCAGACCTTCGGTCCGGTCCAACTCGTGGGCTTCGGACTCGCACTGGCCGCGATCGTCGCGGGACAGCTTCCCGCACCCGCTCCCTCCCGCGTACGCCGTTGAAAGGACCTCACAGTGCCGAACGAGAGGAACGAGATGAACAAGACGAATAAGAAGAACGAGAAGAACCACAAGAACGGGGAGAACGAGAAGAACACGAAGACCATCCTGGTCACGGGCGCAACTGGCGCCCAGGGCAGCGCCGTTACCCGCAGGCTGCTCCACAACGGCTGGGCGGTACGCGCCCTCGTCCGCGACCCGGACAAGCACACGGCGAAGGACCTCAAGGCGCTCGGCGCGGAACTGCGCACAGGCAACCTCGACGACCCGGAGTCGCTGCGCGCGGCAGCGCATGGCGCGTACGGCGTCTTCAGCGTGCAGCCCGCCGACTTCACCCGCCCGGACCCCGGAGCCGAAGTACGGCAGGGCAAGAACGTCGCCGACGCGGCCAGAGCCGCGGGCGTCGCGCACCTGGTCTACAGCTCCGTCGGCGCCGCCCCACGTAAGTCCGGCGTCGCGCACTTCGAGACCAAGGCGGAGATCGAGGCGTACGTCGATACCGTCCGCGTGCCCGCGACGGTGCTGCGGCCGGTGTTCTTCATGGAGAACTGGTCCTCCATGGTGCCGGAGGCGCACAACGGTGTGCGGGTCAGCTCGGTCGCGCTGGACGCGGATACCTCGTTGCAGATGATCGCGCTGAGCGACATCGGCCGGATCGTCGCGGACGCGTTCGACAAACCGGCCGAGTTCATCGGCAAGAAGATCGAGATAGCCGGTGACGAGCTGACCGTGCGGCAGATCGCCGAGGCATTCACCAAGGCCGACGGCATCCCGACCCGCTTCGAGCGACAGCCGATCGACGAGCTGCGAGCCACGGCCGAGGAGGTGGCCACCATGTACGACTGGCTCAACGAGAAGGGGCACCAGGCCGACATCGCCGCGCTCCGCGAGCGGTACCCGGACCTGCTGACCTTCGAGGCGTGGCTGAACAAGAGCCGGTAGACCGCGGCCCTGGACCGCGGTCCCCGACCGCGACCCGGGACACCCGCCTACAGTCCACGGGACACCCGCCTACAGTCCGTACGTCTTGCCGATGATGTCCCGCTGGATCTCGCTCGTCCCGCCGTACACCGTGGATACGACCGTCGAGCGCAGCAGGGCCTCCATGCCGTACTCCGTGGCGTACCCGTAGCCGCCCATCATCTGCATGCCTTCCAGGGCCACGTGCTTGGCGAGCTCGGTGCACTTGAGTTTGGTCATGGAGGCCTCGCGGGCGAAGACCCGGTCGGGTTCGGCGTCGATCGCGGCCGCGGTGTCGTCCAACAGCAGCCGGGCGCACTCGAGTTCGGTGGCCATGTCCGCGATCCGGTGCTTGAGGGCCTGGAACGAGCCGATCGGACGGCCGAACTGCTCCCGCTGTCGTACGTACGTCAAGGTGTCGTCGAATGCGCGCCGGGCCACGCCCAGCATCAGTGCGGCGAGGATCATCCGCTCCAGGTTCAGACCGGCCATCAGCTGCGACCAGGCCTGGCCGGGCGTACCGACGACCGCCGCGTCCGGGACGAAACAGTCCGTGAAGTACAGGTCGTTGACCTCCCGGCCGCCCATCGTGTCGATGCCCCTGATCCGCAGGCCCTCCGCGTCGCCGGGAACCATGAACTGGGTGAGGCCCTGGTGTTTCGACTCCTCCTGCGACGTACGGGCGATGAGCAGGATGTGGTCGGCGAAGTGCGCGTTGGAGCACCAGGTCTTCTGGCCGTTGACCAGGTAGCCGCCATCGGTGCGCTCCGCGCGGCACGTCAGCGCGCCCACGTCCGAACCGGCACCCGGCTCGGACATCGAGATGGCCTCGACCCGGCCCTTGACCACACCCTCGAGGACGGTGCGCTTCTGCTCTTCGGTGCCGAACTTGTCGTACGCCGCCGCGGCGATGATCGTCGTACTGAAACCGCTGATCGGCGCGCGCCCGTACGCGGTCTCCTCCAGGAACAGGCAGAGGTCCGTCATGCCCTGGCCCGCGCCGCCGTACTCCTCGGGCAGAGCGATGCCCAGCCAGCCCAGTTCCGCCATCTTCTCGTAGAGCTTCTGGTTGTGCGGCTCCTGGCCGTGCGCGGTCAGCTTGTCCCGCTGCTCCTTGGTGCCGCACTCGCGGCGGCAGAAGTCGCCTATCGCCTTGACCAGGTCGCGGCGCTCGTCTGTCAGGACTCGGGGCATGAGGGCGCGTTCCTCCTTGATGCGGTGCCGGTAACGCTTCGCCTGTCTTGCTCGCCTCGCTTGTCTTGCTCGTCTTGCTCGTCTTGCTCGCCTTACGAGTCGTCGTCCCGTACGGCTGGAAAGACCGTGTTCACCAGGTGGAGCACCGTGCGCGTCAGCATCACGTGCAGGTCGCCGCGGCTGAGCGTGCCGCGCACCAGCCACTCCCGGGAGGCCGCCTTGAGCATGCTGCTGTGGGCGCGGATCATCGCCCGGAGCACCTGCCGTCCCTCGGTGACGTCGGTCATCATCGCGGCCTCGAGGACGCGGTCGGTCGCGATCTCGTCGGCCTCCAGCATGATCCGGTCGATCTCCGGATCGTTTCCGACGGCCTCGAGGCCGATCGCGGACAGCCACATCTCCCGGTTGCGCTCCACGACTTCGAGCCACCGGTCGACGCAGACCGACAGGCGCTCCTCGGGCGTGGTCGGGGGCAGCCGCTCCGAGACGGAGGCCGGAACCACCATCATCTGCCGCACCACTTCGAGGTAGAGCTGCCGCTTGCTGCCGAAGTAGTGGTTGATCAGCGCACGGGCCACCCCCGCCTCGGCCGCGATGTCCGAGGTGGACACCGCGGCGTAACCGCTCGCCCCGAAGAGTCGGCGTGCGACGCTGAGGATCTCGGCACGCCGGGCGTCCGGCTCCATCCTGCGTCGCTGTGCTGTCCGCCGCTGACCGGTCATCCCGTCATCCCTGCCTACGCGTACATCGACTCGATCGTCTCGGCGTGCAGTTCTGCGATGGCCTTCCGCCGCAGGCTCAGTTTCGGTGTCAGCTCCCCGGACTCCGGGGTCCAAGGTCCGGCAAGGACCCGGAACTTCTTCACCTGCTCCGCGCGCGAGAGCATCGCGTTGGCCTCCGTGACCGCCTTGTCGAGCGAGGCCAACACCTCGGGGTGGCGGGCCAGTTCGGCCAGGTCGGTGGCGGCGATGCCGTTCGCCCGCGCCCAGAGCGGGGCCGCCTCCTCGTCGAGTACGAGCAGTGCGGTGACGTACCGACGACGGTCGCCGATCGCGACGGCCTGGGCGACCAAGGGGTGTGCCCGCAGCGGGGATTCGATCTTCGTGGGGGCGATGTTCTTGCCCCCGTCGGTGATGATGAGCTCCTTCTTGCGGTCCGTGATGGCGACGATGCCCCGCTCGTCGATGGTGCCGACATCACCGGTGGCCAGCCAGCCCTCCGCGTCCGTCGCGGCCTCCACACCGCCGTCGGCGCGGAGGTATCCGGAGAACACCACGGGCCCGCGCACGAACAGCTCCCCGTCCGCACCGGCCCTGACCTCGATGCCCGGCCCCGGGTGTCCCACCGCGCCCAAGGCGAACACCTCGGGCGTACTGACCGTCGCCGCCCCGGCCGTCTCGCTCAGGCCCCACACTTCGAACACGGGCAGCCCCAAACCGGCCAGGAACTCCAGGACGGTCGTCGGGATCGGCGCCGCTCCGCTGAAGGCCCGGCTGCATGTGTCGAGCCCGACGGCGGCCCGGACCGGCCGCAGCACCCGCGCATCGAGTTCCTCGACACGTGCCGCGAGCTCTGCCGGAACGTCCTTGCCCGCGGACCGCAGGCGGAACGCCTCCAGCGCGGCCTCCTGCGCCTGGGCAAGGGCCGCGGCCTGCTCCCCGGGCAGCGTGCCGAGCTGCGCACGCAGCCCCGCGGCGAGCTTCTCCCACACCCGCGGGACCCCGAAGAACCCGTGCGGGCGGGCCGCGAGGAGCGTCGGCAGGAGCTGTGCCGGGTCCGGGCAGATCGTGACGTGGCCGATGTTGCAGATCGGCATATAGATCCCGAGCACCCGTTCCGCGATGTGCGCCATCGGCAGATACGCCACCGTCCGCGGATGCTCCGGGACGTTGACGAGGTGATCCTGCATCAGGCACTCGTGGATCACATTACGGTGGGAGAGCACCACGCCCTTGGGGTCGCCGGTGGTGCCCGAGGTGTAGACGACGGTCAGCGGCTGGTCAGGGGTGGCCGCGTCCGTGAGCGCCTCGAACTCGGCGTCAACGACGGTCTCGGTCTCGGTGTCCCCACCTGGGTAACTCCCGTCGGCATCCGCGTAGTTGACGAACCGCCCGTCCCCCTCCGGCACCACATCCGGATCCAGGACCACAACAGCCCGCAGCCGCGGCAGCTCATCCAGGACCGGCCGCCACCGCCGCATCTGCTCCTCGCCCTCCAGGACGAGGACGGTGGCCGCGCTGTGCCGGGCCACGAACCGTATCTGTTCGGTGCTCAACGTGTCGTACGTGCTGCACGGCAGGGCGCCGAGGTGGATCGCGGCCAGGTCGGCGATCCAGTGCTCCACCCGCTTGGACATCGCGATGAGCATCCGGTCGCCCCGGCCCAGGCCGAGCGCGGAGAGGCCGTGGGTGAGGGCGGCGACCTCGGTACGCAGCCGGGACCAGGACAGGGTCACCGCGTCCGGCCCGATGCCGGTGGTGAGCGCGGGGTGATCGGCGTAGTCCTGGGCGTTGCGGCGCAGTAAGCCGGTGATCGTGAGGCTCTCGGCGGACTGGTGCAGCTGCTCTGCTGCTGTGGCCACGGCGGGCTCCCTCCCTCGCGAACCGTGAGCGGCGCCACAGTGGACTCTTATTGGCGGAGTGTCAATAGGCCTTGCGGCCGCGCGGATACGTCAAGAGCCATTGCTGCCACGGGACTTGGCACGCCTGCCACCGCCTGCTATTGCTGGTACGCAGAATCGGCAAGCGTTTCTTCGTATCAGTTTGAGGAGAAGGAGCGAACCATGGACCGACCCAGCAGGCGCAAGGTGTTGAAGGCGGGCGGGGCGTTGGGCGCACTCGGTGCGCTGGGCGCCGCGATGCCCGCGCATGCGCAGAGCCCGCCGACGTGGACGTGGTCGCCCCAGGGTTCGGTGGCGGGCAGTGGCGCGGGCGCCGACCCGCGGTGGGTGTGGGACAAGGAAGCCGACCCACTGCTCGCCTCGCTGCTCGACCGGGGCGCCGTACCCGAGGTCAACCGGGCGCTGTGGGACTGGAATCGCAACGATCAGCCGCTGCCGCGTGAACTACCCGCGGATCTACGGGACTTCATGACGGAGGCCCGTCGGCTGCCGTCGTGGGCGGACCGCGACAAGCTGGAGGCCGCGGCCGAGTTCAACAAGTCCCGGGGGCTCTATCTCAATCTGCTCAACGGCGTGGGTGGCGGCATGCTCAGTACCGCCATTCCCCTGGAGGCCCGCTCGGTGTACTACTCCAAGGGCGGCGCCGACATGGAGGACCGGGTCGCCAAGACGAGCCTCCTGGGTTTCGCCGTCGGCTCGCTCAACGCGTACCGGCCCGACGGCGCCTGTGTGGTCAACGCGGTGAAGACCCGGCTTGTGCACGCGGCGGTACGGCATCTGCTGCCGCAGTCTCCGCACTGGAGCGGCGACATCCCGATCAGCCAGTACGACATGCTGGTCACCTGGCACACGCTGCCGACCTTCGCGATGCGCAAGATGCTCGAGTGGGACGTCCCCATCTCCACCGAGGAGTCGGCGGCGTATCTGCATCTGTGGCAGGTGACCGGGCACATGCTCGGCATCAGGGACGAGTACATCCCCGGCACCTGGGAGGCCGCCAACGCCCAGTCGGACGAGGTCCTTCCACCTGCGATGGGGCCGACGCGCGAGGGCGTCGAGCTCACCGACATCCTGCTCGGCCAGCTTGCCGAACAGACCAGTCCCGGCAGCATCAGCCGACCCATGTGCAACGCACTGGCCCGGTATCTGGTCGGCGACAAGGTGGCCGACTGGGACGGCATTCCGCGCGAGCCGGTCTGGGAACCGGCGGTCGCGACCGCCTGGCCGGCCCTGGTGAAGTTCCGCGAGGGCGTCATCGACAAGCCGCTGGTGCCCGAGGCCGCCTGGCTCCTCGACGAAGCGGCCCGGCAGTACATCTTGTTCTATCTGACCAAAGGCAAGGAGACTAAGATCGAGATCCCAACCATCAACCGTCCGGAGTGAGTTGGATGCAGAGGCAGCCCTGGCGTGGATCGGCCGGGGGACCGACGGAGGCTTTCGGGCGGCGGCGGTTCCTCGGGTACGTGCTGGCGGCGCCGACGCTGGTGGCCGCCGCCGAACTCGGCCTGGCGCCGACGGCCGCGGCCGGGCCTTCGGGAGCCGGGCTTGCGGAAGCCGGGGTGCCCTCGCCGGACGTCACGGAAATCGTCGATCTCAACGACCTGATGACCGCGGCGGCCCTGCCGACCTCGGCGCTGATCAAGGTCGAGGTGAACTCGGACGGCACCGTGTCGTTCGCCCTGCCGCGGGCCGAGGTGGGCCAGGGCATCACCACCTCCACGGCCATGCTGATCGCGGAGGAACTGTCCGTACCGC
Organism: Streptomyces sp. NPDC002851; assembly: GCF_053591935.1. Classification (NCBI taxonomy): domain Bacteria; kingdom Bacillati; phylum Actinomycetota; class Actinomycetes; order Kitasatosporales; family Streptomycetaceae; genus Streptomyces; species Streptomyces sp. NPDC002851. The sequence goes on from NZ_JBSFUT010000013.1 coordinate 51,698, forward strand.
TTGACCGGGTACGCGTCACGCTGGCCGACGCCCGGCCGGAGCTGATGTTCAACCAGCTCACCGGCGGGTCGAACACCACCATCTCGACGTACACCCCGATCCGGGTCGCCGCCGCCATCGCCCGACGCCGGTTGCTGGAGGCCGCCGCGACCGAACTCGGCTCTCCGACGGCAGACTTGACGCTGAAGGACGGGGTGATCACCGACGGCTCCGGCGGCAGCGTCGATATCGGCGTGCTCGCCGAGAAGGCCGCGAGCTTGCGGACCGAGCGGGTGAACGTCGAGCTCACCCCGCGCGAGAACCTCACCGTCATCGGCACACCCACCAACCGGATCGACGCCCTGGACGCGGTGACCGGGCGCAAGAAGTTCGCGATGGACCTCGACGTCCCGGACGCGAAGCCGACGATGGTGTGCCGCCCACCCACCATCAACGGCAAGGTCGGCTCGGTCGCCAACCTCGCCGAGGTCCGCGCCCTGCCGGGCGTCACCGATGTCGCGGTGATCTCCACCGGTGTCGCGGTGCGCGCCGAGACCTTCGGCCAGTGCATCGACGCCGGACGCGCCCTGAACGTCTCCTGGAAACCCGGAACCGCGGAAGGCAAGTCCGACGACTCCGTGCTCCGCGAACTGGCCGCCGCGGAGCCACCGATGGGCCTGCCGCCGCTGACGCCATCCGTGGAAGGCAAGTTCACCTTCTACTTCCGCAGCAACAGCGCGCTCGAACCCAACTGCGCGATCGCCGACGTACGGTCCGACCGCGCCGAGATATGGGCGTCGATGAAGTCACCGATCGTCGCCAAGCAGACCATCGCCGCCAAGCTCGGCCTTCCGCTCGACAAGGTCGCCGTGCACGTCACGGAGGGCGGCGGTTCCTTCGGGCGCAAGCTGTTCTTCGACGCCGCCCTTGAGGCCGCCGAGGCGTCACAGACGATCGGCAAGCCCGTGAAGCTCATGTGGCACCGCACCGACGACTCCCGCCAGGGCCGCACCCACCCCATGGCCACCTCGCGGGTACGCGCCGACTACGCCGGTAACACCGTCCTGAGCTACAAGCAGCGGCACACCAGTGTCTCCACGGACCTCGGCCACGGGCTCGGGGAGATCATCACCGCCATGGCCGCGAAGCTCCCGGTGGGGGACATGGCCCACTCCCAGACGTTTTTCCACCTCACCCAGAGCATGTCGTACGACTTCGGCGCGAGCAGCCGTCTCCTCAACGAGACGGACAAGGGCTTCAACACCGGCAGCATGCGCAACGTCTACTCGCCCGACGTGACCTGCGCCCGGGAGCTCATCGTCGACCAGCTCGCCGCGAAGATGGACAAGGACCCGTACGCGTTCCGGCGGGACTTCCTTCGGAACGACCGCTCCCGTGCGGTCCTGGAGAAGGTGGCCGAGGTCGGCGAGTGGGGCTGGTCCATGCCCACCGACACCGCGCAGGGCATCGCCTTCCACGCCGAGTACAAGGCCGTCAGCGCCGCGCTGGTGGAGGTCGACTGCCGACCCGAGACCGTCAACCGCCCCATCCGGAACGGTGTGGCCGGACCCCGCGTCACCAAGGCCGTCTTCGCCGTGGACGTCGGTCTCGCCGTCAACCCGCGCGGTCTGGAAGCGCAGATGATGGGCGGCATCATGGACGGCATCGCCCTGGCGCTGACCTCGAGCCTGCACCTGCGCGACGGCTACTTCCTCGAAGGCAGCTGGGACAACTACTTCTACACCCGGCAGTGGAACTCCCCGCCCGAGCTCCGGATCATCGTCATGCCGAACACCTCCGAAGAGCCGGGCGGCGCGGGGGAGTTGGGCGTCGCCGCGTCGATGGCGGCGGTCGCCTGTGCGTACGGCCGCGCGACCGGCACGATGCCGACCAGCTTCCCGATCAACCACGGCACGCTCTCCTTCGAGCCCAAACCGACCGTCCCGCCCATCCCGCAGTCCCCGACGGACGGCCTGGACCACGCCCGCTGAGTCGCCGGTTGTCGCCGCCTGCCGAAGCTGAACCAAGGAGAATCCGAGTGCCCGAGCACACTTTCCGCGTCAACGGCGAACAGGTCACCGTCGACGTCGCCGACGATGTGCGCCTGCTGTGGGTGCTGCGCGACATCCTCGGCATCACCGGACCGAAGTACGGCTGCGGCATCAACGTCTGCAAGGCGTGCACCAGCCACCTCAACGGCAAAGCGGTCAACCCCTGCGCGATTCCGGTCAAGGAGCTCACGGAGACCGACGAGGTCACCACCATCGAAGGTCTCCCGGCCACGGTCGGCAAGGACCTGCACCCCATGCAGCAGGCCTGGCTCGACCACGACGTGGTCCAGTGCGGCTACTGCCAGCCCGGCCAGATCATGGCCGCCGTGGCACTGGTACGCCGCGCCGCCGAGGAAGGCCGCGAGATCACCGACGCCGACCTCGACGGGCTCCGCAACATCTGCCGCTGCGGCACGTATTTCCGTATCCGCGAGGCCATCAGGACCGGGGCCGAGAACATGTGAGGCGGCACGGGCCCCCGGTGGTCAGTCCTCGGAGTGCGTCGCCGGTTCCAGCATCGGCACGAGGAACTGCCGGGCCACCGCGGCGAGTTGCTCGTCGTCGTCGAGGTCGATGACATGGCTGGGGAACGCCAGGAAGGAGGCGGAGACCCGGACCATCAGCTCCGCCACGAGGTCGGTGTCCACCTCGCCCGATACGTTGCCCGCGCCCTGCTCGCGGCGGAGCTGGCCCGCGACGAACTGCCGCACGGTGGCCAGGGTCCGTCCCCCGTCACCGGTCATGGAGGCCATGAGCAGGTTCGGCTCGGTCTCGATCAGGCCGCCGATCAGCGGGTTGCCCCGGATCGCGCGCAGCGAGCTGACAAAGCCGAGAACCACGCGGTCGGCGGTGGTCTCGGCCTCCTGGATGTCGACGAGGAACTGGTCGAAGTAGCGGCGGAATTCCCGTCGTACGACCTGCTCGACCAGCGCGTCCTTCGTGGTGAACCGCCGGTAGACGGTGATCCGCGAGACCCCGGCCCGTCGGGCCACGTCCTCCATGGTGGACCGCTGGATGCCCATGCGACTGAACAGGTCGTAAGCGGCGTCGAGCACGCGTGCACGGGTCGCGTCCGTGTCGTCGTCGGCAGCGACCCGCTCCACGGCGTCGATGTACGCCCGCTCAAGGAGTGACTCCGAGCCGGGCGGCGTGATGAGGACGGACAGCGTAGGTTCCACGATCTCCCCCTGAGACTCCCGACTCTACCTCAATCGCCAACTGCCCTTACCGCACGAGGACTTGGCACGACCGGTCCGTGGTGCTACTGCTGGTATGAAGAAGCAGGATGCGTTTCACCGTATCAAGACCGTACCAACCGTACCAGGAAGATGCGCTCGGCCTCGAGGAGGAGGAACGAAGCATGGACAAGCCCAGCAGGCGCAATGTGCTGAAGGCGGGCGGGGTGTTGGGCGCGCTTGGGGCGCTGAGCGTCGCGACGCCCGCACAGGCGGTCCCGCCGTGGACATGGTCACCCCAGGGCTCGGTGGCGGGCCGAGGAGCGGGTACGGACCCGCGGTGGGTGTGGGACGAGGAGGCCGACCGGCTCGTGGCCTCGCTGCTCGACCGCGGCGACGTACCCAAGGTCAATGAACTCCTTCGACAGTGGACCAAGAACGGCCAGCCGCTGCCCGACGGACTCCCGGCCGACCTGCGTGACTTCATGGAGCGGGCCCGGCAACTCCCCTCCTGGGCCGACCGGGACAAGCTGGCCACAGCCGTCGAGTTCAACGAGAAGCGGGGCCTCTACCTCGGGGTGCTGTACGGCCTCGCCAGCGGCATGATGAGCACCGTCATCCCCAAGGAGGCGCGCGCGGTCTACTACTCGCAGGGCGGCGCGGACATGAAGGACCGCATCTCCAAGACCGCCAAGCTCGGCTACGACATCGGGTCACGGAACGCCTATCAGCCCGACGGCGAAATGATCGTGACCTGCGTCAAGACCCGCCTGGTGCATGCGGCGGTACGTCACCTGCTGCCGCAGTCCCCGCACTGGCCGGACGTCGCCGAGGAAGAGATCCCGATCAGTCAGCGGGACATGATGGTCACCTGGCACTCCCTGCCGACGACCGTCATGCGGAAGCTGACCGCCTGGGAAGTCCCCATCCCCGCCGAGGAGTCGGCGGCCTTCCTGCACTCGTGGCAGCTGAGCGCGCACATGCTCGGCATCAAGGACGAGTACATCCCCGCGTCCTGGGACGAGGCCAACTCGCAGGCCGAGCAGGTCCTCGACCCGGTACTCGCGCCGACGACCGAGGGCGTCAAGCTGGCCCACATCCTGCTCGAGCTCGGACCCGACGGGGGCCTCCTCAGCAAGCACATACTCGGCGCGTTCACCCGCTACATGCTCGGCGACCGGATCGCCGACTGGCTGGAGATCGACAGGGAGCCGGTCTGGGACTCGCTCCTCGAGGTGAGCTGGCTGCCCTTCGTCGCCGTCCGCGAGGGCCTGCTCCCCTTCCCGGCCGCGCCGGAGGCCTACTGGACCTTCGACGAGTTCCTCCGCAAGACCATGCTCTTCTATCTGTCCGAGGGGCGGCCGATCAGCATCGAGATCCCGGAGACCAACCGCCCGTCCTGACCGGACCGTTGCCGCGGGCCCACCGGCCAGGGTCCGCAGCAGCAACACCACCATCACCGAGGCGCGGCTTCACGGACGTGGCGGGCCGCACCGTCGCCGTGGACAGCGGGACCAACCAGGAGAAGATCCTCATGGACTGGAGCCGACAGGCGGAGAAGGCGGGCCTGAAACCCGTGAACGGCTTGGTGAAGCCCCTCGCCACCGGCGGTACGACGGCCCACGTCCTGGCCATCGACTACGCGCTGCGTCCGGTGCTCAGCTCCATGGGCGCCACGCACATCACCCCGGGTTGGTTCACGCTCGACAAGGACCTCACGGTCGCTCCCGGCGCGGCCGAGGCCCTGGCTCATGTCACGGACCAGTTCTCGCTGGCGCTCGGGGGCCGTCCCGCGCTGCTCGCCGCCGCGGGCTGACCTGCCTCGAACCGGCCGTCGGGAGAGCTGAACTCGCCCGGCTCGCCTGCTGGTTGGGCGAAGGTTCGGCGGCACCCTCCGCCCATTGCGCGAGACGGGCAGTCCGCATGGTGAATACCCCCTTGCTCAGGGGTTCTTGTGCCGCCACTATTCCTATCAATCCCGTGGGGAAACTAGGAAACTTGAGGGGTAGTGGCCGTGAGAACGCTGATCCTGTTGGCCCTGGCCGGGCTCGGTGCCCAATTGGTGGACGGGAGCCTGGGCATGGCCTACGGCGTCACGTCCACGACGCTGCTGCTCGCCGTCGGTACGAATCCGGCCGCGGCGTCCGCCACCGTGCACCTGGCGGAGATAGGCACCACGCTCGCATCCGGCGCGGCGCACTGGCGGTTCGGCAATGTGGACTGGCGGGTGGTGGCGAAGATCGGCATCCCGGGGGCCGTCGGCGCCTTCGCGGGCGCGACCTTCCTCTCCAAGCTCTCCACGGAGCTCGCCAAGCCCGTAATGGCCCTGATTCTCCTTGGCCTTGGCCTCTACGTCCTGTCCCGCTTCACCTTCGTAGGCCTGCCGAAGGGCAACCTCGGCAAGCCGCTGCGCAAGCGGTTCCTGTCGCCGCTCGGCCTTGTCGCCGGGTTCCTCGACGCCACGGGTGGGGGTGGCTGGGGGCCGGTGGGCACCCCGGCGATCCTGGCCAGCGGGCGCCTGGAGCCGCGCAAGGTGATCGGCTCGATCGACACCAGCGAGTTCCTGGTCGCCGTCGCCGCGAGCCTCGGTTTCCTCTACGGGCTCGGCTCCGAGGGCGTCAACGCGGCCTGGGCGGTGGCCCTTCTGGTCGGCGGCCTGATCGCCGCGCCGATCGCGGCGTGGCTGGTGCGCCATGTGCCGCCGCGCATCCTCGGCTCGGCGGTCGGCGGTCTCATCGTCCTGACCAACGTACGGACACTGCTCCAGGGCGACTGGGTCGCCGCGGGCGACGGTGTCCAGTGGACGGTCTACGGCCTCATCTACGTGGTGTGGGCGGCCGCCATCGCGTACTCACTCCGCGAACACCGCCGTCAGGCGACCCTGGAAGCGGTGGAGTCGGTGGAGAACACCCCGGCACCGGCCCCGGCACCGGCCTCGGTGCCGGGCCCTTAGAACCTTGGAACCCCACAAGGTCGGGGTCGGGGTCGGCACAAGGTCAGGGGCGGCCCGCGAGGACCGCCTTGAGCGACGCCTCGAGCCTGTCCACACCGGCGTGCAGTTCGTCGTCACTCGTCGTGAGCGGCGGGGCGATCCGGAAGATGCCGCCCATGCCCGGCAGTTGGACGATGTTGAGGTGCAGGCCGCGTTCCAGACAGGCCGTCGTGACGGCTTGGCCGAGTGCGTCGGCGGGGGTCTTGCTCTCCTTGTCGGTCACGAGCTCGATGCCTTGGAGGAGGCCACGCCCGCGTACATCGCCGACGACTTCGTACGCATCGCGCAGGCCAAGCAGCCGCTCGGTGAGCTGTTCACCCAGCTTCGCGGCACGTGCGACGAGGTTGTCGCGCTCGACGACGTCGAGGACGGTCAGCGCGACCGTCGCCGCGAGAGGGTCCGAGACGTGGGTGGTGAAGAAGAGGAAGCCGCGGTCCCGGCAGACCTGCTCGATGGCGTCACTCGTCACCACGGCCGCGACCGGCAGACCGGCCCCGAGCGTCTTGGAGAGCGTGAGGATGTCGGGAGTGACCCCGTCGCGCTCGAAGGCGTACATGTGCCCCGTGCGCCCAAGGCCGGTCTGCGCCTCGTCGAGGATGAGGAGCATGCCGCGCTCGGCGCACAGCTCCTTCAGGCGGGCGAGGTAGCCGGGCGGCAGGTCGATGATGCCGCCGGACGACAGGATCGGCTCGACCAGGCATGCGGCGAGCGCCCCCGTCGACTGCTGATCGACCAGCGCGAACCCGTACGCGAGCTCAGCCTCCCAGTCGTACGAACCATCGGGCCGACGGAACGGCGAACGGTAGCCGTTGGGGGTCGGCAGGGTGAGGTTCCCCGGCAGGGTCGGGCCATACCCGCGGCGCCCGGCGGAGAAGGTGGCCGCCGCGGCCCCGGACGTCATGCCGTGCCAGGACCGGTCGAACGAGACGATCTCGTACTTGCCGGTGTACAGCTTCGCCATCTTGATGGCGGCTTCGTTCGACTCCGCTCCGGTCGTCAGGAGCAGCGTCTTGGTCAGGGTGTCGGGCAACGTCGCGGCGAGCCTCTTGGCCAGGTCGACGACCGGCCGGCTCAGCATCCCGCTGAACAGATGGTCCAGCGAGGCGACCGACCGGGAGACCGCGCGGACGACGTCCGGGTGCGAGTGCCCCAGGACCGCGCTCATCTGGCCCGACGTGAAGTCGAGGATGGCCGATCCGGCTGTGTCATAGACGTAGGCACCGGCAGCGCTCTCGATGACGCGCGGCGTGAAGGACGCTCCGTACCGGACCACATGACGGTCGACGTCATCCCAAAAGGTGTCCGCGCTCACGAGACCTCCTGAATCGTTGATCTATGGCAGCCAGGGTATCTATGGCATAAACGACTATGCCATTTAGGCGCGAGGAAGCGCCAGGACTCAGATCGAACCAGAGGCAGATGCGATTTATGACCTAGTGGACTAGGCTCAAGAGTGGGTCATAAAAGCGAAGCAGGGGGCCATGGTCGCCAACATCAGCGTCAGTCAGCACTCCGACGTCCCGATCTACCGGCAGATCGTCACGCAGCTGACGTTCATGATCGAAATGGGGCAGCTGTGCGATGGTGAGCGCCTGCCCGGCTCGCGCCTGCTCGCTGACAACTTGGGCATCAACCGCAACACCGTGGCGCACGCCTACAGCGAGTTGCGGGAGCAGGGCCTCGTCGAGGCGCGGGGACGCAACGGCATGGTCGTGGTCGGAGGCGAGCAGGCGCGTTCGGCCTCGGCGGCTCGGGACCGGGCCCGCGAGGTCCTCGAGTCGGCTGCGCGCGAGTGCATGGAGCTCGGGCTTACGGCGTCCGACATTCAGGAGCTCGTCATGAGCTTTGTGGCGGGCGCGGCGGACAACGTGCCCAAGGTGTCCTTCGTCGAGTGCAACGTGGACCGGGCCGAGCACTTCTCCGGTGAGCTGGAGAGGCACTTGGGCATCACCGTCAAGCCTCTGGTCCTCGGCGACTTCGACCCTGCCGACGAGCACCCCGATCTGGCCCTGACGACCTTCTTCCACCTCGCCGAAGTACGCGGCCTGCTGCGCCGCCCCACGACGGACGTCGTCGCGATCGTGGTCGCGCCGCACATCCAGACGCTGCTCCAGGTCGCCCAGGTGCCGAAGAACCGCACGGTGGGCCTGTGGTACTCGACCGACGACCAGGCCGCGAGCATCCGCGACTCCCTTACGCAGGCCGGAGTGACCAACATCGAGGTGCTCGCGGGCACGACCGACGACGATCTCCAGGGCGTCGACCTCGTGGTCGTTCCCAGCGAGATGCCCGACCTGAAGCAGCGACTCGAGGGCCGCATCCGCGTGATCGAGTTCGGGAACGTTCTGGACGCCGCCTCGATCCGTATGGTCAGCGACGTCGTACGGGATCTACGAGTGGCCAAGTCGCGTGGGGCGCTGGGCGCTGTCTAAATGCGTTCCCCCGGGTCAGGAGCAGTGTCCGAACCACTAACGACATGGCCCTTGGGGCCCCGGAGGCGATGCCTTCAGGACCCCAAGGGCCAGGGCGGCGCGGTCCTAGTTGATGTCAAGCGCCGTCCCGTACAGCCGATTTACCTTCAGCCGGATGACCACCCGGCGCTCGGCGACCAGCTGCTCCAGGAACGCGTCCTCGTCCTCCGGCTTCGCGGACTCCGGGATCATCGCGAGCAGTTCCCGCCCCACCGCGTCACCCGGAACAGCCGTGATCTCGGAGACCTCCGCCTCGCCCTCGGCAACGGCGAACGACCACACATCGCCGCCCGGCACATGCAGCGCCGCCCGCGGATCACGCCGCAGGTGCTTGAGCTTCACACGGTCGGCCGTGGTGGAGAACCGCACGATCCGGGCCTCGGGGTCCCAGCTGTAGAGCATGGTGGTCAGATGCGGATGGCCGCTGCGCTTATTGGTGGCGAGGGTGCCGAACTGCTGCTTCCCGAGCAGGTCGGAGAGCGCGTCGTCGGACAGCGGGCGGGGTGCGGGACCTTGAGTCATGACGGGGGCAACTTCCGTATGTGCTCCGGGTATTCCCACGTTCCCCACGTTCCCTTGCTCTCTCGTTGACGCAACCGGGTGGTGCGGGCCAGGTGAAACGGGGCCCAGTGGTCACGCGTGGAAGTGGGGTGCGGGGCGTGCAGACCGTACGCTGAGCTGCGGGCCGGGTGCGGTCCGGTGGACGGTGAAGCGGCAGCGTACGGATGTGGGCGGCCGGAGCGTACGGAAGTGAGTGGCATGAGTGAGCGGCAGATGCAGATCGGTGAAGTGGCCGAGCGGACCGGCCTTTCGCTGCGCACGATCCGCCACTACGAGGAAGTCGGCCTCGTCATCCCCTCGGCCCGCAGCAAGGGCGGCTTCCGGCTCTACACGGAGGGCGACGTCGAGCGGCTGATGGTCATTCGGCGGATGAAACCGCTCGACTTCTCCTTGGAGGAGATGCGGGATCTTCTGCAGATCACCGATCGCCTTGGTGACACCGATGATCCGCCCGCCGGTGAGGAGCTTCAGCAGCTGCGTCAGCGCCTCGACTCGTATCGCAAGGTCGCCGATGCCCGGTGCGAGACCCTCCGCAACCAGTTGATGGCCGCGGAGGACTTCGCTGCAACCTTGCGCCGTCGCCTGGACGCCGACATGCACCCGTGAGTGCCGAATGCACCCGTAGTGCCGAGGACTCACCCGCGTAGCGACGCCGAGATGTCCTCCAGGCTGCGGCCCTTGGTCTCCGGGAGCTTGCGGTGGAGGTACGCGACACCGAGGAGCCCGAAGACGCCGTAGATCCAGAACAGGCCCGTGGGCGTGAGGGCGTTGATGGTGGTGAGGACGGTGAGCGAGATGGCGAAGTCGAGGCCCCAGTGGGTGACGTTGCCGAACGAGCTCGCCTTGCCGCGGACCGCGGTGGGGAAGATCTCGCTGTTGATGAGCCAGATGGCCAGGCCGAGGCTGGGCGCGAAGGCCGCGATGTACAGACAGAGCCCGGCCACCAGGAGGCCGCCGGAGACCGGCCGTCCATCGTCCCCCATGAGGTAGAGGGCGCCCAGGAGGACCAGGGCCAGGACGACGACCGACGTGCCGCCGAGCAGCAGCGGGCGGCGGCCGACCCTGTCGACGAGCAGCAGCGCCACGAACGTCAGACACATGTTGACCAGGCCGATGCCGAGCGAGGACAGGATCGCGGCGGAGCTGCCGAATCCGGCCTGCTTCAGCATGGTGGGCGCGTAGTAGATCACCGCGTTCACGCCGACGAGCTGGTTCGTGGCCGCGACGACGACGCCGAGGAGGACGGCGGGGCGCATCGCGGGCCGGAGCAGGTCGCGGTAGCTGGTCCGGGTCTCGGCCGCGGACAGGGCCTCGATCTCGGCCAGCTCCGCGTCGGCGGCCTCGGGGGTACGGGTGCGCAGCAGGGCCGCCCGGGCCTCGTCCCGTCGGCCGCGGTCGAGCAGCCAGCGCGGGCTCTCCGCGAGCCGCCGGACACCGAAGAACATCGCGAGCGCCGGGACCAGGCCGAGGCCCAGCATCCAGCGCCAGCCTCCCGCGTCGTCGAAGAGATAGCCGACCAGGAACGAAACGAAGATCCCGACCGTGATCATGAGCTGGTTGAGGGAGACCAGACGGCCGCGGGAGTGCGCCGGGGCTATCTCGGCGATGTACGCGGGCACCGTGAGGGACGCCGTACCGATGGCCATCCCCAGCAGGATGCGGGCGACGATCAGGATCTCGACGCCCGGCGCCGCGGCGGACGCGACCGCACCCACGGCGAAGATGGCGGCCCCCACGAGCAGGGTGCGCCGCCGCCCCGCCGCGTCCGTGACGGCGCCCGCGCCCAGAACGCCGACGATGGCGCCGAGCAGCAGGGAGGCGACGGTGACCTGCTGCATCCCGTCGGAGAGACCGAACTCCGGGGTGATGAACAGCAGCGCCGAGGAAATGATCCCCGTGTCGTACCCGAACAGGAAGCCGCCAAGCGCGGCGACCGCGGAGGCACCGAGGAGCGAGCGGCGGGCGGCGGAACTCAGCGGCGGAGAACCTGGCGGCGTAGCGGCGCCGACGGCGGTGGCCTGAGGCATGGGACAACAACTCCTGGTCCTGAAGCGGGACGGGACGAGAGATACGGGACGTGTTTCGGCTCGACGGCTGTACGACAGTGGCCGGCCGCTGTGGTCCGTCGCCCCGCCCTGAGTCGGCTCGGCGGGGCGACGGACCCCAATTGCGGCTGCGGCCGCGATCGGTAAATGCGGCTTCAACGTGCGGCTCGAAGGCCGGTCACGAACGCCCATAGCGGCACACGTCATTGAGTGCCCCCGGGACGTCCGGTCGGGAAGCGACCGGCCCGGTGCAGCATGGTGGCCGGGGAAACCGTTCCGCGCAACCGTTTGCGCAATCGTTTTCCTGAGATGCCTCACGTACGATCCCCCGTAACGCATACGACCGAGCCGAGGAGCCGCCCATGGCGAAGATGGCCGATGTCGCCCGCCGGGCCGGCGTCTCCGTCTCGACCGTCTCGCACGTCATCAACGGCACCCGCTACGTCAAGGACGAGACCCGCGACCTGGTCCTGGAGGCCGTGCGTGCGACCGGCTACACGCACAACACCGTCGCCCGCTCCCTGAAGACCTCCAGCACCCTGACCCTGGGCCTGGCCGTCTCCGCCGTCGGGAACTTCCACTTCGCGGAGCTTGTGTCCGCCGTGGACGCCGCGACCCGGGCCTCCGGCTACACGCTGCTCATGGCCGACACCCACGACGACCCGGCCGAGGAGCTGCGCGTCGTCCGGATGCTGCACGAGCGGCGCGTGGACGGCCTGTTGCTCGCCACCGCCGCGGGGCCGCGCGGCGCCGCCCTGCGCTTCGTCAAGAACGCCGGGCTGCCGACCGTGCTGATCGACCGGTGTGCCTCGTCGGCCTTCGACCAGGTCGCGACCGCCAATGTCGAGGCCATGGCACGGCTCGTCGACCACCTCGCCGACCTCGGCCACCGCCGGATCGGCCTGGTCGCCGGGCGGCGCGGCCTGCGCACCAGCAGTGAGCGGCAGCGCGGCTGGCGGCGCGGCATGGAGCGTAAGGGCCTGGATCCGGCCGCGGATCTTGTCGTGGTCGGTGACTCGCAGGCGTATCCCGCCGAGCTCGCCACCGAGCGTCTGATGACCTCCCCGGACGCGCCCACCGCCCTGGTCTCCGGCAACAACCAGATGACCCTCGGCGTGCTGCGCGCCCTGGCCCGGCTCGGCCGCAAGGTGCCCTCGGACGTGGCGCTGTGCGCCTTCGACGACTTCGAGTGGGCCGACCTGATGCACCCCGCGCCGACCGCCATCGCCCAGCCCGTGGAGGAGACCGGGCGGCGCGCGGTGCAGCTGCTCATCGAGCGGATAGCGGACCCGGACGGGGAGCGCAGGACGGTGCTTCTGGAGCCGACCTTCGTGCACCGGGAGTCGTGCGGCTGCGCGCTCGGAACCTGACGCTTGGGCCTTGACTTCCGTACGGCGGATGGACTTTGGTTACCTCGCGGTGGATACGGCGCGCTCCTCGGCTGGCGTGCCGACGACCACCCCTTGCCTCAAGTCGTAGCCCCAAGTCCCCCTGCGCGTCCGGTCGATCGGGAACGGCCCGGTGCCGTGGGGGTCTCCTCAAGGATTCCTCGACAGGACTCCTCTACAGCACCCCTCGATGTGGAGAGAACTATGCCGTTCCCGAGCCGTCGCTCCGTCCTGACCTCCGCCCTCGGCCTCTCGGCCGCCGCCGCAGTCCCCGGGGCGACCCTCCTCGGCGGCACCGCGACCGCCGCCCCGGCCTCCGCCACCCAGGGCGCCCGCGCCGCCTCCGGCGCACGCCTCGAGACGTACCGCCCCCGGCTGCACTTCTCCCCGGCCAAGAACTGGACCAACGACCCCAACGGGCTCATCTTCCACGAGGGCCGCTGGCACCTGTTCTTCCAGTACAACCCCGAGGGCGACGTCTGGGGCAACATGTCCTGGGGCCACGCCGTCAGTTCCGACCTGCTGCACTGGGAGGAGCGCCCGGTCGCCATTCCGCACGACGCCCAGGAGATGATCTTCTCGGGGTCGACGGTGTACGACGAGCGCAACACCAGTGGCCTCGGCTCCGGCGGTACGGCCCCGCTCGTCGCCATCTACACGAGCACCCTCAAGGACGCATCGGGACTCCAGCGCCAGTCCCTCGCCTACAGCACCGACGCGGGGGAGACCTGGACCAAGTACGAGGGCAATCCCGTCCTCGACATCGGCGCGCGGGATTTCCGCGACCCGAGCGTCTTCTGGCACGCGGACAGCGGTCGTTGGGTGATGGCCCTCGCCCTGCCCACCGAGTACCGGATCCGCTTCTACGCCTCGGATGACCTCAAGTCCTGGGAGCACCTCAGCGACTTCGGCCCCCTCGGCGCGACCGGCGGCATCTGGGAATGCCCCAACCTGTTCCCGCTCGGCGACCGCTGGGTGCTGCTCGTCAGCCTCAACCCCGGGGGCCCGGCCCGGGGTTCGGCCACCCAGTACTTCACCGGCACCTTCGACGGCACCGCCTTCACGCCCGACCCCGACCAGGGCACCCGCTGGGTCGACTGGGGCGCCGACTGCTACGCGGGCATCACGTACAACGACGCCCCCGACGGCCGCCGTGTCTTCGTCCCCTGGATGAACAACTGGCTCTACGCCGACCGCATCCCCACCTCGCCCTGGCGCGGCGCCATGGGCTTCCCCCGCGAACTCACCCTGGAAGGCGGCCAGTTGGTGCAGCGGCCGGTGCACGAGCTGGAGTCCCTGCGCACCCGTACGCTCCTGTCCCTGACCGACACCACGGTCCCCGAGGGCACCCGCGAACTCCTCGCCGACACCGGCCAGTTCTACGAGCTCGACGCCGTTCTGGCGCCGGGCAGTGCAGGCACGGCCGACTTCGGGCTCGACGTGCGGACGGGCGGCGGCGCGTACACCCGGATCGGGTACGACACCGCGGCGGGCGAACTGTTCCTCGACCGCAGGGCCTCCGGGGACGTCGACTTCGCCGCCGAGTTCCCCGGTGTGCACCGCGCCCCCGTGGCGCTGCCGGACGGCGGCCTCGACCTGCGCATCCTGGTCGATGCCTCGTCCGTCGAGGTGTACGCGGCGGGCGGCACGGTCTGTCTGACGGACCAGATCTTCCCGGACCCGGAGGCCTGCGCCCTGCGCGCGTACGCACGCGGCGGCGCGCTGCGGGTCGCGAGCCTCACGGCGCGGGCCCTGCGCTCGGCCCGGCGGCGCTGACCTGCACGACGGTTGCCGAACGTGCTGAGGGGGCTGGGGGCCCGCGGGTGTTACTCGAACAGCGCGGTGTCTCCCGCCCCCCGGCGTACGATCTCGACCTCGTCGCCCGAGAAGTCGATGACGGTCGTCGGCTCCGTGCCGCAGTCGCCGGAGTCGAGGACCGCGTCCACCACGTGGTCCAGGCGCTCCTTGATCTCCCAGCCCTGCGTCATCGGCTCGTCCTCGCCGGGCAGCAGGAGCGTGCTGGAGAGCAGCGGCTCACCGAGCTCTTCGAGCAGCGCCTGGGCCACCACGTGGTCGGGGATGCGGACGCCCACGGTCTTCTTCCTCGGGTGCTGGAGCCGCCGGGGCACCTCGCGGGTCGCGGGCAGGATGAAGGTGTAACTGCCGGGTGTGGCCGCCTTGATGGCGCGGAACACGTCGTTGTCGAAGTACACCAGTTGGCCCAGCTGTGCGACGTCCTTGCACACGAGGGTGAAGTGGTGCCGCTCGTCGAGCTCGCGGATCGACCGGATGCGGTCGACGCCCTCGCGGTTGCCCGGCTGACAGCCGAGCGCGAAACAGGAGTCCGTGGGATACGCGACGAGGGCGCCGGAGCGGATGCTTTCGGCCGCGCTCACGATGCTGCGTCGCTGCGGGTTCTCGGGGTGTACGTCGAAGTACTTCGCCATGCGGCGAGCGTAAGTGATCGAGGGGCCGGTGGCGGTCAGCTCGTCCGCCCCGGCCCCCGCGTGTACGCCCCGAAGGGCGCCCGGTCGGGGTGACCGGGCGCCCTTCGGGGAGGCGCACCGACCTACGCGGCGAGTTCTTTCCGGACCCGCTCCAGCATGAACGCGCTCGACTCCCGGGCCCGTTCCTCCCAGGCGAAGACGCAGACCGTCGCCACGCCGTCGAAGCCGGTCTCGCGCAGCGTGCCGAAGAAGGCGTTCCAGTCGACCTCGCCCTGCCCGATGTCCAGGTGCTGGTGGATACGGGCCGGGGTACCGGGCGGATTCAGGATGTAGCGCAGACCGCTGGAGCCCTTGTGGTTGAAGGTGTCCGCGATGTGCACATGCTTCAGCTTGTCACCGGCGTACCGCATCATCCGCGCGATGTCCGCCCCGGGCTCGTCCGGGCCCGAGAGGTGGAAGGAGTGCGGGGCGCAGTAGAGGTAGTTGACCCAGGGCTTGTTGATGGCCCGGACGAGGTTCACCGCGGGGGTGTTCTCCTCGCAGAAGTCGTCCGGGTGGGCCTCCAGGTTCAGCGCGATACCCGCCCCCTCGAAGACGGGGAGCAGCTCCTCCATGGAGCGCCAGAACGCCGCCTCGGACTCGGCGGCGCGCTCGGGGCGGCCGTTGAACTCCGAGTTCATCAGGGGGCATTCGAGCTCCGTGGTGACCTCGATCATGCGCTTCCAGTAGCGCACCGCGGCCTGCCGCTCCGTCTCGTCGGGCGACGACCACTTGTAGAGCGGCAGTACGGAGGACAGCCGCACGCCGTGGCGGCGCAGCGCGGACTTCAGCTCGGCCACGCGGGCGTCGTCCGCGCGTGGGTGCAGGAAGAACGGCATGAAGTCGTCGCGGGGCGACAACTCGATGTACTGGTAGCCCAGTTCGGCGACCGTGGCCACCATCTCGTCGATGGACAGGGACCGGAACATGTACGGGTCCAAGGCGATCTTCGCCGGGGTGCCGCTCACTGGTTCTCCTCCTTTCCGTTGGTCGCGGCCTGCGCTGTGGCCTGCGCCGCGGCCTGCGCCGTGGCGTAGAACGCCGGGCGGTCCTTCATGCCCACGCCGACGACCCGGCCGCCGGACTCCAGGGACTCCACCGCCGCGTCCGTGATGACGGTCGCCGCGTAGCCGTCCCACGCGGACGGCCCGGTCGGCGCCGCCCCGGCGGCAACCCCGGCGATCCACTCCCGGAACTCGGTGTCGAAGGCGTCCGCGAACCGCAGCGTCCAGTCCTGAAGCACCGCGTTGCCGTGCTGCCCGGCGGTGCGCACCGCGGGCGCCGCCGGGTCCGGGAGCCGGACGAGGCCGTCCTCGCCGACCGCCTCGCACTGGATGTCGTATCCGTACTGGCAGTTGACGAAGACCTCGAGGTCGATGCGGACGCCGCTCGCGGTCTCGAAGAGCATGAACTGAGGGTCCTTCAGGTGCGGGTGCCGCTTGGCCGTGGCGCGCGGCGTGAGCACCTGAGCGGAGACGATCTCGTCGTTCAGGAGCCAGCGCAGGACGTCGATCTCGTGCACGGCCGTGTCCTGTGCGGCCATGTGCGAGGTGTACGACTCCGGGACGGTGGCGTTGCGGTGGGCGCAGTGCACCATCAGCGGGGTGCCGATGCCGCCCGCGTCGACGATCTTCTTCAGCTCGCGGTATCCGGCGTCGTAGCGGCGCATGAAGCCGACCTGGACCAGGCGGTGGCCGCCCGCCATCTCGGCCTCGACGATCTTCAGACACTCCTCGGCGGTGGTGGCGAGGGGCTTCTCGCAGAACACCGGCTTTCCGGCGGCGATGGCGCCCAGGACGTGCTCGGCGTGGGTCGGACCCCAGGACGTGACGAGGACCGCGTCCACGTCGTCCGCGGCGACCAGTTCGGCGCCGGTGGCCACGGTGCGCGCCCCGACGGGCTCGGCGGCCCGCGCCGCGCGCTCCGGGTCGATGTCGGTGACGACCGTGACCTTGGCGCCGGTGACCGTGTCGGTGAGGCGGCGGATGTGCTCCTGGCCGATCCAGCCGGTACCGATGACTCCTACGCGTACGGGCATGGGAGTTCCTTTCAAGAAACGTTCACAGAGAGAAACAGAGAGAAGGTGGGGAGACCGGGTGGGTCAGGAGT
Source organism: Streptomyces sp. NPDC002851 (assembly GCF_053591935.1). Classification (NCBI taxonomy): domain Bacteria; kingdom Bacillati; phylum Actinomycetota; class Actinomycetes; order Kitasatosporales; family Streptomycetaceae; genus Streptomyces; species Streptomyces sp. NPDC002851. The sequence goes on from NZ_JBSFUT010000013.1 coordinate 68,955, forward strand.
AGCGGGCCTTCAGTTCCTCTTCGAGGCGCTCGAGGGACCGGCCGCGCGTCTCGGGCACGTACCGCTTCACGAAGGCGATCGCGAGGACCCCGAGCGCGACGAAGACGAAGAACGTCCCCGAGACCCCCAGACCGGCGACCAGCGACGGGAAGGTCAGGCCCACCGCGAAGTTGGTCAGCCACAGCACGACCGCCGCCATGCCCATGCCGAAGCCGCGCATCCACATCGGGAAGATCTCCGACAGCATCAGCCAGGTCACCGGCGAGATCGCGCCCTGCTGGAAGGCGAGGAAGGTGACCGTCATGGTGAGCACCGCGAAGGCGCGGAGGTTGCCCTCCGGCATCGTCATGGAGATCACGCCGATCAGGAGCAGGGCGGCGACCGTGCCCGCTTGGCCGATCATGAGCATGGGGCGCCGGTTGACCCGGCCGAGCAGCCAGATGCCGACGAAGGTGGCGAGGACCGAGATCACGCCGTTGGCGATGTTCGCGGTGAGCGCCGAGTCCGCCGCGAAGCCCGCGTCGGTGAGTATCTGGGTGCCGTAATACATGATCGTGTTGACGCCGGTGATCTGCTGGACGATGGCGATACCGAAGCCCACGCCCATCAGGCGGCGCAGCCACGGCGTGCTCCTCAGGTCGGCCCAGCCGCCCGCCTTGGCCTGCTCGTCCTTGACGGCGAGCGCGGTGACCTCACTCAGCTCGTCCCGCGCCCGCTGCTCCGTGCGGATCTGGCGCAGCACCTCGAACGCGTCCGTGAACCGGCCCTGGGCCGCCAGCCAGCGCGGGCTCTCCGGCATCACCAGCATGCCGAACCACAGCACCACGGCCGGGAGAGTGGCCACCACGAGCATCCAGCGCCACACGCCGTCGGACTCGCCGCCGAGCCGGGCGATGATGGCGTTGAAGGTGAAGGCCATCAACTGGCCGCTCACGATCATGAGTTCGTTACGGGTGACGAGCCGCCCGCGCCGCTCGGCGGGCGACACCTCGGCGAGATACACCGGCACCGTCACGGACGCGCCGCCCACCGCGAGGCCGAGCACGAACCGCGCCACGACCATGACCTCGGTGGAGGGCGCCAGGGTGCAGCCCAGGGCGCCGATGAAGAAGAGCACCGCGAGCGTGAGGATGGTGCGACGCCGACCGCGCCCGTCGGAGAGCCGCCCGCCGAGGATGGCACCGGCCGCCGCGCCGAGCAGCAGTGAGCTGGTGACCAGGCCCTCGGTGAACGGGGTCAGGCCCAGGTCGGCCTGCATATACGGCAGGGCGCCGTTCACCACGCCGGTGTCGTAACCGAAGAGCAGACCGCCGAAGGTGGCGATGAGGGTGATGACGCGGAGCCGCCGGGCCACCGGCCGGGGCGCCGCGGCTGCCAGATCGCCGGCAGAGTCGGGGGTACCGGGGGAACCGGGGGAAGAGGCAGCCCGAGCGGTCGCGTCGTCTCTGATCTCGGTCATGGGCGGCTCTCCTGACGGGCGGGGGTGACCGGGCGGCGGGTGCCGGAGAGGCCGCATTCGGCCAGGTAACCACGGGTGCGCCGGGCGATGGGCAGCGGCGCCTCCGGGGCGCACGGGTACAGGTCCTGCTCGACGATCACGAACAGCTCGGCGTCCAGGGCGGCCAGTTCGGACACGATGTCGGCCGGGTTCGGCACCCCGGCGGGCGGCTCCACGCACACCCCGCGCTTGACGGCCGCACCGAACGACAGGTCCTCGGCCGCCACTTGGGCGAGTACGTCGGGATCCATCTGCTTGATATGGACGTAGCCGACGCGCTCGCCGAACCGGCGGATCAGGTCCAGGTTGTCACCGCCGCCGTAGGCCACGTGCCCGGTGTCCAGGCACAGGTTGGTGAAGCGGGAGTCGGACTCGTTGAGCAGCCGCTCGATCTCCCGCTGCGTCTGGATGTGGCTGTCCGCGTGCGGGTGCAGGACGAGCCGGATGTCGTACTCGTCGAGCAGGAGTCGCCCGAGCCGGTCCGCGGCCTGCCCGAACCCGGCCCACTGCGCCGCGGTGAGCTCCGGGGACTCGGTGAACGCGCCGGTCTTCTCGTCCCGGTACATGGGCGGGATGAGGACCAGGTGGTGGGCGTCCGCGGCGGCGGTCAGCTCGGCCACCTGGCGGACGTGCGCGAGCATGTCGTCCCAGGCCTCGGGGCGGTGCAGGGCGCCGAAGGCGGTGCCGCCGGAGACCTTGAGGTTCCGGGCCGTGAGCTCGTCCTTGAGCCGGGCGGGGTCGGTCGGCAGGTAGCCGTACGGGCCGAGCTCGAGCCACTCGTATCCCGCGGCGGCGAGCTCGTCGAGGAACCGGGTGTGCGGAACCTGCCGGTCGTCCTCGGGGAACCAGACGCCCCACGAGTCGGGTGCGGAACCGAGACAGAGGTTGCCCGCGACGGTACGCAGCGGGGACGGCGCCGTTGCCATATGTACTCCCTGAAAGGCGGTCGCTGGAAGCGACGTGAGTAGCGACGTGAGTCGTGAGTGAGGGGGACTTGCGGACAGGGGTGCTCAGTTGGAGGTGGGGAAGGTGAAACCGGCGGCCACCTGCTGTGCGGGGCGCGGCCAGCGGGTGGTGACGACCTTCGGGCGGGTGTAGAAGCGGACGCCCTCGGGGCCGTGGATGGGGGAGTCCCCGATCAGGGAGTCCTTCCAGCCGCCGAAGGAGTAGTACGACATCGGGACCGGCACCGGCACGTTGATGCCGATCATGCCCACCTTGACCTGCCGCTGGAAGCGGCGCGCGGCCTCACCGCTGTCGGTGAAGAGGGCGGTGCCGTTGCCGTAGGGGTTGGCGTTGATCAGGTCGATCGCCTCGTCAAGGGAGTCGACACGGGCCACGGCGAGGACCGGGCCGAAGAGTTCTTCCTTGTACGTGTCCATCTCGGCCGTGACGTGGTCGAGCAGGGACGGGCCGGTGAAGAAGCCGTCCGCGCACTCGGGGTGGTCCTCGATCTTGAGTCCGCGGCCGTCGACGACGACGGTGGCGCCCTGCGCGGGGGCCTGGGTGACGGCGTTCTCGACCCGCTCGCGGGCGGCCTCGGTGATCAGCGGCCCCATCTCGGTGCCGTTGGCGTCGCCGGGCCCGACCTTGACCTCGCGGGCCTTACGGGCCAGGACCTCGACCAGACCGTCGGCCGCGTCACCGACCGCCACGGCCACCGACACGGCCATGCAGCGCTCGCCCGCGGAGCCGTAGGCACCGGCGGTGATGTGGTTGGCGGCGAACTCCAGGTCCGCGTCCGGCAGGACGACCGCGTGGTTCTTCGCGCCGCCGAGCGCCTGGACCCGCTTGCCGTGGGCGGTGGCGGTCTCATGGACGTACTTGGCGATCGGCGTGGAACCGACGAAGGAGACGCCTGCGATCCCGGGGTGGGTGAGGATCGCGTCGACGGCGGCCTTGTCACCGTGGACGACATTGAAGACGCCGTCCGGCAGACCGGCCTTGCGGTACAGCTCGGCGACGAAGTTCGCGGCGGACGGGTCGCGCTCGCTGGGCTTGAGGAGGAAGGTGTTGCCGGTGGCGAGGGCGATCGGGTGCATCCACAGCGGCACCATCGCGGGGAAGTTGAAGGGCGTGATGCCCGCGACGACGCCGAGCGGCTGCCGGAAGTTGTGCACGTCCACGCCGCGCGAGACCTGGTCCGAGAAGCCGCCCTTGAGGACGTCCCCGAGGCCGCAGGCGAACTCGACGACCTCACGGCCACGGGTGATCTCACCGCGGGCGTCGTCGACGGTCTTGCCGTGCTCGGCCGAGATGATCCGGCCCAGCTCCTCCTCGTGCTCCACGAGCAACTGGCGGAAGGTGAACATCACCTTGGTGCGCTGCGCGAGCGACGACTCCGACCAGCTCTCGAAGGCCGCGCGCGCGGCGGCGACGGCCGTGTCCACATCGTCGGCCGAGGCCAGCGCGACCCGGGCCCGCTCCTGGCCGGTGGCCGGGTTGAACACGGGGGCGGTGCGGTCGCCGGGGCCCTCGACCGGGCTGCCGTTGATCCAGTGCTGAATGGTGTGCGGGTGCGTCACGGGGAGGTGTCCTTACAGGTAGTGGCGCTGGGTCTGCTTGTGGGCGGCGTACGTCTCGTACGCGGCCCGGGTGGAGTCGAGCGCGGAGGTCTGGCTGACGGGCACGTCCCACCACCCGTGCGCGGGCGGGTTCGGCCCGTACAGGTCGGTCTCGACGTGGACGACGGTCGTACGGTCGGCGGCCTTCGCCTTCTCCATCGCCGTACGGAACTCGTCGACGGAGGCCGCGTGCAGGACGTCGGCACCGAGGGAGGACGCGTTGGCGGCCAGGTCCACGGGCAGGACGTCGCCGTCGAGCTGGCCCGAGTCGCCGTCCCGGAACCGGTACTTGGTGCCGAACCGCTGCGAGCCCAGGGACTCGGACAAGGCCCCGATGGAGGCGAAGCCATGGTTCTGGACGAGGACGATGATGACCTTCAGGCCCTCGGACACCATGGTCACGATCTCCTGAGCCATCATCAGATAGGAGCCGTCGCCGACGAGGACGACGACCTCGCGCGACGGATCGGCCATCTTCGCGCCGACCCCGGCCGCGACCTCGTAACCCATGCAGGAGTACGCGTACTCGACGTGGTACGCCTTCGGGTCCCGGGCCCGCCACAGCTGTTGCAGGTCACCGGGCATGGATCCGGCGGCGTTGATGACCACGGCCCGGTCGTCGAGCACGTCGTTGAGGGCGCCGAGGACCTGCGTCTGGGCGGGCAGCTCCCCGGTGTTGCGGTCGGGCGCGAAGCACTCCTCCTCGATCTCCCGGGTACGGGCGATGAGTTGCCGGGTGCGTTCCCGGTACTCCGGCTCGACCTCCCAGCCCACCAGGGCGCCGGCCAGCGCTTCGATACCGAGGCGGGCGTCGGCGACCAGCGGCTCGGCGGAGTGCTTGACGGCGTCAAGGCGGGCCACGTTGAGATTGACGAACGTGACGTCCGGGTTGCCGAACGCCGTATGGCTGGCCGTCGTGAAGTCGCTGTAACGGGTGCCGATTCCGAGGGCGACGTCGGCCTGCTTCGCCAGCTCGTTCGCCGCATAGGCACCGGTGGAGCCGATACCGCCCACCGCGCACGGGTGGTCCCAGGCCACCGCGCCCTTGCCCGCGTGCGTGTCCGCGACCGGGATGCCGGTGGCCTCGGCGAAGGCCCGCAGCTGCGTCTCGGCCCCGGAGTACACGACCCCGCCACCGGCGACGATCAGCGGCTTCTTCGCGGTACGGAGCAGCGCCACCGCCCGCTCCACGGCGCTGGGTTCCGGCACCGGGCGGCCCACATGCCAGACCCGGCGCCGGAAGAACGCCACCGGCCAGTCGTACGCCTCGGCCTGCACGTCCTGCGGCAGCGCCAGCGTCACGGCGCCCGTCTCGACCGGATCGGTGAGCACCCGCATCGCGGCGAGGGCGGCCGGGATGAGCTGCTCGGGCCGCGCGATCCGGTCGAAGTACTTCGACACCGCCCGGAACGCGTCGTTCACCGAGGTGTCCCCGGCCCGCGGGTCCTCCAACTGCTGCAACACCGGATCCGGGGAACGGGTCGCGAACATGTCGCTCGGCAGCAGCAGCACCGGCAGCCGGTTGGTCGTCGCAAGCGCCGCACCCGTGATCATGTTCGTGGAGCCCGGCCCGGTCGAAGCCGTACAGGCGTACGCGGCAAGCCGGTCCCGCATCTTCGCGTAGGCGACCGCGGCATGCACCATGCCCTGCTCGTTCCGCGCCAGGTAATACGGCAGATCCGCCTCACCCGTGCTCGCGGCCTGCAGCAACGCCTGCCCGATCCCGGCCACGTTCCCGTGCCCGAAGATCCCCCACGCACCAGGAATCAGCCGCTGCTCCTGGCCGTCACGCTCGCTGTACTGCGCGGCCAGGAAGCGGACGAGGGCCTGGCCGGTGGTGAGCCGTACGGTACGGGTCATCGGGTCGTCTCCCAGGTGGTACGCACCCAGCTGTGCGCCGGGTCGTCGCAGATCAGCCAGGCCCGCTCGGGACCGGGACCGGCCATGACGTTGAGGTAGTAGAGGTCGTGCCCGGGGGCGGCGATGGACGGGCCGTGCCAGCCGTGCGGGATCAGCACCGCGTCGCCGGAGCGGACCTCGGCCAGGACGTCGATGGGCCGCTCCTGTGTGCCGTACACCCGCTGATAGGCGAAGCCCCGCTCCCCGGAGACCTCGAAGTAGTAGATCTCCTCCAGCTCGGACTCCTCGCCGGGCCGGTGCTCGTCGTGCTTGTGCGGCGGGTACGAGGACCAGTTGCCGCCCGGCGTGAGCACCTCGCAGACCAGGATCCGGTCCGCGTCGAAGGTGCCCGGCAGGCAGTAATTCACCACCTGGCGGGCGCAGTTGCCCGCGCCGCGCGCCTCCACGGGGACGTCCTCCTTGGGCCCGTACCGAGGCGGGAGGCCGCCGCTCCCGGTACGGGCGGAGGGCAGTGCGAACGTCCCACCGGCCGCACTGCTGATCAGCGCGTCCGCCGCGGGCGGCAGATACGCGAAGTCGGTGGGGCCGTCGAACACCCCGTCCCGCCCGGCGAGTTCGAGCACCTGGCCGTCGACGGTCACGGTGCAGCCGCCGCGCAGCGGCAGGACCAGGTACTCGTCGCCGTCGGTGGACAGGGCGTGTGCCTGCCCCGGGGCGAGGTTCAGGATCTTGAGACCGGAGTAGCCCCACCCCGCGGACTCGGGGGTGATGCGCAGGTCGAACGTCTCGTCGCCCGAAGTCCCCTTCGGGAGGTAGTACTTGTTCGTCGCGCTCACAGCAGCCCCACCGCCCGGTCCACGGCACCGGCCACATCGCCGTCCGCGGGGTAGAGGAGCGACCGCCCGACGACGAGGCCCTGCACGGTCGGCAGCGCGAGCGCGCGCCGCCAGGCGGCGAACGCGGCGTCCGCGTCCCGCACTTCGCCGCCGAGCAGCAGCACCGGCAGCGTGGAGGAGGCCAGGACCCGCTCCATGGCGTCGACCACGGGCAGCTTCAGCCAGGTGTAGGCGGAGCGTCGGCCGAGCCCGGAGGCGATGGTGATGGACTTGATGACGGCCTCGGGAGAGAGGTCGTTACGGACCCGGCCGTCCTGCCAGTGGGACAGGAACGGCTCGACCATGGCGATGAGTTCGCGGTCGTTCAGCTCGTTCACGGCCCGGGCCGCGGCCTCCAGGGCGCTCGGGGTGTCCCGGTCCTCCAGGGCGATCCGGGTGAGCATCTTGCCGCCGTCGAAGCCCATCGCGTCGATGGCCTCGGCGTCGTACCCGGTGTACCGGTCGTCGATCTCGAAGGACGACCCGGCGAGCCCGCCCCGGTTCATCGAGCCGAAGACGCTCTTGCCGTCGAGCACGCCGAGCAGCAGCAGGTCCTCCAGGATGTCCACGGTGCCGAGCACCCCGGTCACACCGGGCCGGGCCAGGGCGGCGCAGAGCCGGTCGAGGAGCTCGCGCCGGTCGGCCATCGCCTCCGGCGCCGAGCCCACGGCGTTGGCGCCGCGTGCCGGGTGGTCGGCGGCGATGATCATGGCCCGGCCGTTGTCGCCGAGCGGCGACTTGGCCTTGATACGGCGGGCGGCGGCCTCGGCGACGGAGCCCGGGTTGTGCACGCGGGTCTGCACGATGCGCGCGAGCTGTTCGTCAGAGAGCACCGGAAACCTCGTTCAGCTTGGCCGTGACGGCCTCTTCGGTGGGCATGGCATCGGCGCAGGCAAGCTCGGCCGCGACCAGGGCCCCGGCGGCATTGGCGAACGCCATGGTGGGGGAGAGGCCCCAGCCGCTGAGCAGCCCGTGGCACAGCGCGCCGCCGAAGGCGTCTCCGGCGCCGAGCCCGTTGACGACCTCGACGGGCACGGGCGGGACCTCGGCGCTCTCGCCGTCGCTGTTCATGGCGAGTACGCCCTTGGGTCCCTGCTTCACGACGGCGAGCCGGACGCCCGCGTCGAGCAGGGCGCGAGCGGCGGCGTACGGCTCGCGCTCGCCGGTGGCGACCTCGCACTCGTCGAGGTTGCCGACGGCAACGGTGGCGTGCGCGAGGGCCTGCCGGTAGTACGGCCTGGCCTGCTCGGGGCCGTCGGTCCAGAACATGGGCCGCCAGTCGAGGTCGAAGACCGTGGCGAGCCCCGGACCGCCCTCGGCGGACGCCTGCGCCTTGGCCCGCTGCTCCAGGGCGTGCAGCGTGGCCTCGCGGCTCGGGTCCTCGCTGAGCCCGGTCCCGGTCATCCAGAACACCCGCGCCGCGCGGACCGCGTCCAGGTCCAGCTGATCGGCGTAAAGGTCCAGGTCAGGGGCCTTGGGGCGGCGGTAGAAGTAGAGCGGGAAGTCGTCCGGCGGGAAGATCTCGCAGAACGTGACGGGGGTCGGCGCGCTGTCCGACGTACCGACGAAGCGGGCGTCCACGCCGAACCCGGCGAGTGCGCGGCGGACGAAGGTTCCGAACGGGTCGTCGCCGGTCTTCGTGATCACCGCGGAGCGGTGCCCGTACCGGGCCGCCGCCACCGCCACATTGGTGGGGCTGCCGCCCAGGTACTTGCCGAACGAGGTGACATCCGCCAGACCGACCCCGGTCTGCAGTGGATAGATGTCGACCCCGACCCGTCCCATGGTCAGGACGTCCAGGACTGCCATAAGGGGAGACCTCGGTTTTCTCGTCTCTCGACTCTCGATGGAGACGCACAAGGGAGCTGTCGCGCGCTACTAGCGCGCTCTAGTTGCCGAGAACGATGGCCGGTGTCCATATGTCATGTCAATAGCGTGTGACACAGAGACTTCCGGGCGGGGCCGCTACGTGTGCGTTCCCTGAGAAGATCGGAAGGCCGCAGGCGGCAGGCCTGAGCGGCCGAGGAGCGAGGAGGAGACGTGGCACGGGAGACGTCCGGCAATCACCGGCCGACCATGGCCGATGTGGCGGCGAAGGTCGGGGTGTCGCGGGCCCTGGTCTCGCTGGTCTTCCGCGAGCAGCCGGGCGCCAGTGAGGAGACCCGGCGGAAGGTCTTCGAGGCCGCCGCCGAGCTCGGCTACCAACCCGACAGCGCGGCCCGGCTCCTGGCCCGGGGCCGCAGCCGTACGCTCGGCGTCCTCGTCACCGTGCACCAGACCTTCCAGGCGGACCTGGTCGAGGCGATCTACCCGGTGGCCGAACGGCTCGGCTACGACGTCCTGTTGAGCGCGAACGCCCCGGGCCGGGACGAGGCGCGGGCCGTGGAATCGCTCCTCAGCCACCGCTGCGAGGCACTGATCCTGCTCGGCCCGAACTCCACCCCCGAGGTCCTCGACGACCTGGGCCATCGCACGGTCGCCGTGTCCGTCTCCCGCCATCTGCCCGGCGTACGGCTCGACAGTGTGCACACGGCCGAGGGCAAGGGCGTGTGGCAGGCCATGAACCACCTCGTGGAGCTCGGCCACCGCCGCATCGTGCACATCGACGGCGGGCGTGGGCCCGGCTCGGCCGAGCGGCGCCGCGCCTACCGGGCTGCGATGCGGCGGCACGGCCTCACCGATGAGATCCGCGTCGTGCCGGGCGCGCACGACGAGGCCGCGGGCGTCGAGGCCGGGCGCCGCTTCCTCACCGAGGACCGGCTGCCGTCAGCGGTGCTCGCGGGCAACGACCGGTGCGCGATGGGCGTCCTGATGGCCTTCGGGCGCGCGGGCGTGGACGTACCGGGCCAGGTCTCGGTGGTCGGCTACGACGACAGCCATCTGTCGCACCTGATGCCCATCGGCCTGACCACGGTCCGTCAGGACGCGGAGGAGATGGCGCGGCACGCGGTCCGATGCGTGGTCGAACGCCTCGATCACCCGGACCGCGAGCCCCAAGAGATCGTGGTGGAACCGCAGTTGGTCGTACGCGGCACGTCCGGACCGCCCCCGGAGGAGGGCTAGGCTCTGTCTTCGAACTCGCGGACGAAGGCACCTGCGCGGGCCGCCGCGAGGGTGATGGCGGCGGCGTGCTCGGCCGTGTCCGCGTCGAGGGGCTCCGCGGTGACGAGCAGTCGCAGATAGACCGGGGCGATCAGCGACTTCATCAGCAGTGGGTGATCGGTGCCCGTGGGCAACTCCCCGCGGGCGACGGCCCGTTCGGTGATCGGCTCGGCTCGCCGGAAACGGTCGACGAAGACGCGTCGGCGTACGTCCGCGACCTCCGGCAGACGGGCGGCGTCGGAGAACACGGCGGCGGTGACGGCCTGTTGGGCCGGGCTTGTGAGGTGGGCGACGAGGCGTGCGGCCAGGGTGCGCAGATCGCCCTCGACGGTGCCGGTGTCGGGGATCGGGATATCGGCCGCGGCGTGCTCCGCGAGCGCCTCGGTGACGAGGGTCGCGCGGTCCTTCCACCGCCGGTAGACCGTCGTCTTGTGCACCCCGGCGCGGCGTGCGACGCCCTCGATGGTGAGGGCGGTCCAACCGGTGGCCGCGAGTTCGTCGAGGGCGGACCTCAGGACGGCGTCGCGCACCTTGAGGCCGCGGCCGATGCCGGGGTTGCGAGGGGCCGGGGCGGACTCCGGAGACTCGGGGCTCATCGCAACTCCCAGTTGCATTGCGGTAATTGGGCTGTCCGTGCAAGGCTGAGGATATCGCAACTCGGAGTTGCGATGAAGGTTGAGTCGGGGAGGGATCTGCACATGTACTTGGTCACGGGTGCCACCGGGAACGTCGGGCGTCATCTCGTCGCGGAGCTGGTCGTGGCGGGCGTGAAGGTACGGGCCACCAGCCGCCGCCCGGAGTCGGCCGGACTGCCGCCCGAGGTGGAGGTGGTGGCGACGGAACCCGGCCGCTTCCCGCTGGACGGGGTCACCGCGGTCTTCGCCAACCCGGCGGCCGTGGAGGAGGAGTTGGGCGCCCTGCTGGCACAGGCGGCCCAGCACGACGTACGCAAAGTGGTGCTCCTTTCGACGGCGGCGGCGCTGGACGAAACGAACCCGATCGGCGCCCACCATCGCCAACTCGAGGACCAGGTAAGGGAATCGGGCCTGCCGTGGACGCTGCTGCGCCCCGGAGTCTTCAACTCCAACGCCCTCATGTGGGCGGAGGCCATCCGCGGCGAGGGCGTGGTGCGGGCCCCGTACGCGTCCGCGCGCATCGCGCCCATCGACGAACGGGACGTCGCGGCGGTAGCGGCGCGCGCCCTGCTGCCGCGGTCCGGGTCCGCCGGGCAGGACGCCGACCTGACCGGCGCGAGCCCGGTCCTCACCGGCCCCGAGCTGCTGACCCAGGCCGACCAGGTGGCCCGGATCGCGCGGGCGGCCGGGGTCCGGGCCACGTACGAGGAGATCACGCCCGAGGCGGCCCGCGAGGGTCTGGTTTCGGCCGGGCTCCCCGGCCGGGTCGCGGACGGCCTGCTCGGCTACTACGCACAGGCCGGGGACCGGCCCCTCCACCCCACACCCGCGGTGACGGAGGCGACGGGACGGGCGCCGCGCACGTTCGCGGCATGGGCCGAGGAGCACGCGGAGGCGTTCCGCTGACCCGGGGTGTCTTACGGATCGGCGGATCTGGCCCAGGGCCCGCGAACATCGGGGAGATGGGCCCTAGGTCACCTGGCCGCCTGGAACATGCCGGGGCACGCCGCTCGACGGATCATGGGGAAATGCGGGCGCGGTCCGGCGCCCGCGTTTCCCCGGCCCCATTGGCTCGAACCGGCTCCCCGGGGCCGCGAGGGGGGAATGATCACGTCCACCCCGGAGGTTGCGCCGATCATGAAGGCAATCGCACTGGACAAGTACGGCTCCGCCGATGACCTGTACGTCGCCGAGCTCCCCGATCCCAAGGTCGCGCCCGGTGAGGTCCTGATCCGCGTGAAGGCGGCGGGCGTGAACCCGGTCGACTGGAAGCTCGCCGCCGGGGGCCTCGACCCGATCATGGAGGTCGGGTTCCCGATGATCCCGGGGTGGGACGTCGCGGGCGTCGTGGAGCGGGTCGGCCTCGACGTCGGGGAGTTCGCCGTCGGCGACGAGGTGTACGGCTACATCCGCAAGGACACGGCGCAGCACGGCGCCTACGCGGAGCTGGTCGCGGCCAGTGTGCGGATGCTCGCGAAGAAGCCCGAGTCCCTGACCTGGGAGCAGGCGGCCGGGGTGCCGCTCGCCGGGCTCACCGCGCTGCACACGCTGCGCCGGGTCGGCGTCTCCGCCGGGGAGACGGTCCTCATCCACGCCGCGGCGGGCGGGGTCGGCTCGCTCGGCGTGCAGCTCGCGGTGGCGGCCGGGGCTCGTGTGATCGGCACGGCGAGCGAGCGCAACCACGCGTTCCTGCGGGAGCTTGGCGCGGAGCCGATGGTGTACGGCGAAGGACTCATCGAACGGGTACGGGAGTTGGCCCCGGACGGCATCGACGCGGCGCTCGACTTCGTCGGGGGCGGCGCCGTCGACGTGTCGCTGCCGCTGCTCAAAGAGGGGCCCGAGGAGGGGCGCCCGGCGCGGGTCGCGTCCATCACGGACGGCGAAGCGGTGGAGAAGGGCGGCTACCTGGTGTGGGTCCGGCCGGATGCGGCGGGGCTCGTGGAACTGGGACGGCTCGCGGACGCGGGCAAGCTGCGGGTGAACGTGGACAAGGCGCTGCCACTGGAGGAAGCGGCGGAGGCATGGCGCCTGAGCGCGGCCGGGCGGACCCGGGGGAAGCTGGTCCTTACGGTCTGACGGTCGGGCGTCTGACAGGCCGTGCGTCTGACAGGCCGTGCGTCTGAAACGGTCGTGCGTCTGACGGTCGTGCGTCTGACGGTCCGGCGGTCCGGTCCTGACGGGGCAACCGTCCGACCGTCCGGCCGTACGAACGGGGGCGGGTTCAGCCCCGGGACCCGACCCGGCCGGTCAGCCCCCGCGGCGCAGCCGACGCCGCCGCACGCGCCTGCGCAGGGAGCGGGGCGTACCCGGCCGCCGTGGGACTCCCGGGCGACGGGCGCCGAGGGACGAGCTCGGCGCCCACTTCTCGTCCGGTGAGAGCAGCGGGGTCTTGCGTTCCGCCTCCGCCTGGATCTCCACGTACGCCGCGTGCGCCGTCCCGCGCCACGCCTCGTCGTGCGCCGCGAGCGCCGCGGCCACGCCCGAGCCGGAGCCCCCGCTGCGCCGCACCCGTACGGCCAGGCGCCACAGCCCGGTCAGGACGGCGGCGAAGCCGATCGCGATGAGCAGCAGGGGCAGCACGGTGCCTATGGGGTCCTCCATGGAAGGCGAGGCTACTCACGGCCCCCGTCGGCCCCCGGTCGGCCTCCGTCGGCTACGTCGTGTAGTCCGCGTTGATCCGGATATATCCCGCTGACAGGTCGCACCCGTACACCGTGCACGCCGCGTCGCCCAGGCCGAGGCTCACCGTGAGGTCGACCTCGTCCCGGCGCATCGCGGCGGTGAGCCGGTCGAGGGTGTCGGGGGCGGGCTCCTCCGGATACACCTCGATGTCGCCGAAGCGGACCGTGACGAGGTCGGGGGAGATGGCGGCGTCGTCGGGGTGCTCGGTGTTCTTGCCGACGGCCATCACGACCCGGCCCCAGTTCGGGTCGGCGCCGTGCACCGCGGTCTTCACCAGCGGCGAGTTGAGCACGCTCTTGGCGATCCGCTTGGCCTGCGCCGGGTTCGCGGCCCCGGTGGCGGTGACGCGGAGCAGCTTGGTCGCCCCCTCGCCGTCGCGGGCGAGCTGTTCGGTCAGGTCGAGGCAGAGCTCCGCGAGGGCGGTGGCGAACGCGTCCCGGTCGACCGGACCCGCCGCGCCGTTGGCGATCAGGGACACGGTGTCGGAGGTGGAGGTGTCGGTGTCGATGCTCAGGCAGTTGAACGTGGCGTCCACGGCCTGCCGCAGCGCCGTGTCCAGCTCGTCGGCGTCGGCCTCGGCGTCCGTGAAGACGTACGCCAGCATCGTGGCCATATTCGGCTCCAGCATGCCGACGCCCTTGGCGACGCCGACGATGCGGGCCGCGCCGACGGTGCGGACGGCGACCTTGGGCCGGGTGTCCGTCGTCATCATGGCGCGCGCCACATCGACCGGCCCGGCCGTGAAGAGTCCGTCCGGGGTCTCGGCGGCCTCGTCGACGCGGTCGAAGTGGGCGCGGATGGACTCCATGGGCAGCGGGCGCCCGATCACCCCGGTGGAGCCGATCAGGACCTCGTCGGCCGGTACCCCGGTCAGCGTGGCGACCCGGTCGACCACTTCCGCGGCGTTCGCGGCGCCCTGCCGCCCGGTGGCGACATTGGCGTTCTGCGCGAGCGTCGTGACGGCCCGCAGCCGCCGCTTGGCCGCGTGCTCGCGGCTGAGCAGCACGGCGGGCCCGGCGAAGTGGCTCCGCGTGAACATGGCGGCGCTGACGGCCGGACGGTCCGAGACCACTACGGAGATGTCGTCGCCGTGGTCGCGGATTCCGCCGTGCCCGGCGTAGCCGCGAAAGCCTGTGGGCCACACCACCGTAGCTGAATGATTATTCTGCATACAGAATATGTTTGCGTACGGGGGCGGGCTTGTCCAGGGCGCGGCGCTTGGTCGTCGAGGGGATCGTCAGTTCGAGTGAACGGCTGGATCCGCACGCCGTGCGTCACTCCACACCGGGCCGGACTTGTAAGGAGGTTGGGGGGTGGGGCTAAGGTTCCTGGGATGTCCAGCGATGAAGCAGCGGCCGTAATCCTGCTAAGACGACGTTTCGGTAGGAAGGGTTCCCTCCGGGGTGCGACATGTTCCTTGCGAGGTGAACCGTGAGTGGAGCATTGCGCGTTCCGCTGCCGGGCGCCCGCGCGACGGAGCAGTCCGGGGCCGTTCCCGAAGCTCCCGACTCGAGGTCGAAGCCGGAGCCGAAGCCGGGCAAGCAGCGGGACGCCTTCTTCGACAACGCCAAGTACCTGGCGATCGTGTTCGTTGCGATGGGCCACGCCTGGGAGCCGCTGCGCGCTGACAGCCGGGCGGCCGCCGCGCTCTACATCGCCGTCTACACCTTCCACATGCCGGCGTTCATCATCATCTCCGGCTACTTCTCGCGGAGTTTCGACGCGAGCCCGGGGCGACTCAAGCGCCTGGTGACCGGCATCGCCGTGCCGTATGTGCTGTTCGAGGTGGCGTACTCGATCTTCAAGCAGTACGCGGACGACGACCCGACGCACCCCATCAGCCTGCTCGACCCCTGGTATCTCACCTGGTTCCTCGCCGCCTTGTTCATCTGGCGGCTGACGACCCCGCTGTGGAAGCTTGTCCGCTGGCCGATCCCGCTCGCGCTCGGCATCGCGGTGCTCGCCTCGATCTCCCCGGACATCGGCGACGACCTCGACCTGCAACGCGTTCTGCAGTTCCTGCCGTTCTTTGTGCTGGGCCTGTTCCTCAAGGAGGAGCACTTCCGGCGGGTACGGACCGCCAAGGCGCGGCTGCTCGCGCTGCCGGTGGGCGCGGCCGCGCTCGTCTTCGCGTACTGGGCGGCGCCGCGGATGAACGCGGCCTGGTTCTACCGGCGGGAGAGCGCGCAGGAGTTGGCGGCTCCGTGGTGGTCGGGCGCGGTGATGACGCTCGCGCTCTTCGGCTGCTCGCTGATTCTCGTGGCGTGCTTCTTCGCCTGGGTGCCCGGCCGGCACCTGTGGTTCACGGCGCTCGGCGCGGGCACCCTGTACGGCTATCTGCTGCACGGGTTCCTGGCGAAGGGCTCCCGGTTCTGGGACTGGTACGAGGTGGACTGGGTCCACACCCCGCTGGGCGCGATCGCGCTCACGGTCTTCGCCGGGGCGCTGATCACGGTGCTCTGCTCCCCACCGGTGCAGAGAGCCTTCCGCTTCGCGATGGAGCCGAAGATGGAGTGGGCGTTCCGGAACGACCGGGCCGACCGGGCCACAGCCACCACCAGAAGCGGTGGCAAGCACCGCTCCGGGGCCGGACGGGCCTGACCCCGCAGGGCGGACCGGCCGGCCCCGAAGGGGCTACTCGGCAGCAGACAGCCGATACCCGTACGTGTACGGCCGGTCCGCATGCAGCAGGTACTTCTCGAGCGGCGGCGCGCCCCACGAGTCGTTGCCGCCGACGCCCATCTGCCGGTGGTTGACGCCGAGGACCGTCTCCTTGCGCGGCTTCAGCTCGTACGGATGGCCGGGACCGTCCAGGTCCGACGGCGCGTAGTGCAGGGCGCTCAACTCCAGCTGGTCCGCGCCGTCCGAGTGGACCGCGAGGCCCATGCTGTGCCTTCCGGCGTCACCGGTCAGCGTGCCCCACCGGGTACCGGTGACATTGCCGCACTCCTGCGGCCGTACGTAATCCGTGTACTGCTCGGTCACGGTGGTGCGGTAACGGCCCACGAACGCCCCGGTGTTGCGGTCCCAGTAGTTCTCGTGCGGACCGCGCCCGTACCAGGTGAACGTCTCGTACCCCTCGGGCACCGTGATCAGCGCACCGACCAGCGGCAGGTCGGGCAGCCCCGTGCCGGGCGTGAGCGTGTGCTCGACGCGCACCTCGCCGTCGCCGCGCACCGTGAAGACCGTCTCGTACGCGGACGGGGCGGGCGAGGTCGGCAGCGTGGCCGACACCTCGATCGTCACGACCGTCTTGCCCTCGGCCGTCACCTTCACGCCGTCCACGGTCCGCTTCGCCCCGGCGTCGCGCCAGGTGCGCAGCGACTCGTGGGCCTTGCGGCCGATGTCGTTGTCCGTGGGGGCGCGCCAGAAGTTCGGCACCGGGCCCTCGGTGAGCAGCCGCTCGCCCTTGTGCCGGAAGTCGGAGAGCGTGCCCTTCGCCTTGTCCAGGACCACCTCGAAGTCCCGGCCCCGGACGGTGACGCGCGCGTCCGTCTCCTCGTACGTCAGCGGGGGCAGCGTGCCGGGATCCGGGTCCGGCGGCGCGGGGGCCTGCCACGCCGTGAGGGCGAGCTGCTCGGCGGCGATCACGTGCCCGGCCTCGGCCCAGCGGGTGTCCTCGCGCAGCACGAGCGCGAGATTCAGCCAGTACTCGGCGCCCGGCTTCGGGCTGCCCGGCCGGTCCAGGGGCAGGTCGACGGTCGCGGTGCCGCCGGCCGGGTCCGCGTCGGGTGCCTTGGCGCTGCCCTCCTGGACGGTCTCGCCGTCCCGGGTGACCTGCCACCGCAGCTCGTACGCCGAAAGGCCGGTGAACAGCTGCCGGTTGGTGACCGTCACCCGGCCGCGCCCCGCGTCCGCCTCCGAGGCGGCGAACCGCACCTGCTGGTAGACCTTCTTGACCTCGTACAGCTCGGGCTCGGGCTGCCGGTGGCCGTTGACGATGCCGTTGCAGCAGAAGTTGGAGTCGGTCGGATAGCCGTCCACCCAGTCGCCGCCGTACGACAGATAGCTGCGCGAGCTGTCCCCGGGCACCGGCAGCTTGATGGTCTGGTCGACGAAGTCCCAGATGAAACCGCCGTACAGGTTCGGGTACTTCTCGATGACGTCCCAGTACTCCTGGAAGTTGCCCGAGCTGTTGCCCATCGCGTGGGAGTACTCGCACAGGACGAACGGCTTGGGGTTGCCGGACTTGCCGTACGCCTCGACCCAGTCCGGCTTGGCGTACATCCGGCTCTCGACGTCGGCGACCTCGTTCATCTGCTCGTAGTGCACCGGCCGTGAGGGGTCGCGGCGGTGCGTCCAGTCGGACATGGCGCGGAAGTTGTCGCCCGCACCGGCCTCGTTGCCGAGCGACCAGACGAGCACCGACGGGTGGTTCTTGTCCCGCTCGACCATGGAGCGCATCCGGTCCACACAGGCGTCCGTCCACTCCGGGAGCGAGCCGGGGAGGCGGTCGCGGACCTCGTGGGTCTCCAGGTTGGCCTCGTCGACGACATACAGGCCGTACTCGTCGCACAGGTCGAGCCAGCGCGGGGAGTTGGGGTAGTGCGAGGTGCGGACCGCGTTGATGTTGTGCTGCTTCATCAGGTGGATATCGCGGAGCATCGTCTCCTCGGGCACGGCCTGGCCGTGCTCCGGGTCGGTCTCGTGCCGGTTGACGCCCGCGAACACGATCGGCTGCCCGTTGAGGGTCAACTTCCCCGGCCCGTACGCGAATTCGCGGAAGCCGAGCCGGACCCGCTGGGCCTCGAGCCGGTTGCCGTCCGGGGTGTGCAGGGTGAGGACGACCGTATAGAGGTAGGGGTGCTCGGCGGACCACTGCTCGGGCGCCTTCACCGGGCTCTTCAGGGTGAGGTCGGCGGTGCCCCCGGCGGCGGGCGCGGCCTCGCCGGACAGGCCCCGCGTGGCGACCGGTCGGCCGTCGGCGTCGTACAGGGTCGCCTCGATGCGGTGCGCGGCGGTGGCCTCGGCGGTGCGGTTGCGGAGCCGGACGGCGAGCGTCAGCGTCGCGTCCCGGTAGGCCGCGTCGAAGGCGGTACGGACCTCCACGTCGTCGATGTGGACGCGCGGCACGGCGTACAGATACACCTCACGGAAGATCCCGGACAGGTCGATCATGTCCTGGTCCTCCAGCCAACTGCCGTCCGACCAGCGGTGCACCTGCACGGCGAGGAGATTCTCACCCGCCTTGAGGTGCTCCGTGACGTCGAACTCGGCGGGCGTGTAGCTGTCCTCGCTGTAGCCGACCGGCTTGCCGTTGACCCACAGGAAGAAGGCCGACTTCACGCCCTGGAACGAGATCAGGGTGCGGCGGCCGTCACCGCGCCAGTCGTTCGGCACGGTGAAGGTGCGCCGGTAGCAGCCGACGGGGTTGAAGTCCTTCGGGACCTTCGGGAAGTCCGGCTTCTCGTAACCCACCCACGGATACTTGATGTTGAGGTATATCGGCTCCCGGTAGCCGTGCATCTCCCAGTTGGACGGCACCGGCAGGTCGTCCCAGGAGCCGTCGTCGTAGCCGGGCTGGTGGAAGCCGTCGGGCAGGTTCGTCGGGTTCTCGGCCCAGCGGAAGCGCCAAGCCCCGTTCAGGGAGCGGAAGTACGGGGACTTCGCGCGGTCGCCACGCAGCGCCGCCGCCTTGTCCGGGTACGGGATCAGCGCGGCCCGGGCCGGTTCCCGGTTGACCTGGAAGACCGTCGGCCGCGCGTCCCACTCGTCACCTCCCGGGGCCGCCGCGCCCGCCGTTCGGCCATGGGTGGCCGCGAAGGCCGTCTTCTGGCTTCTGAAGGCCGCGTATCCGGCGAGTGTGCCGCCGCCCGCCGCGAGAAAGGCCCGTCGTCCCCACGTGCTACTCGTCTCCATGCCCCACAAGACACCACAAGTCCCATAGGGATTCAACAGTTTCGCACAAGGTGACTCAACGGAAGCTTCGGCGAGATCAGTCGCCCGTGCCGCCGTCCGCGCCCCTGCCTGTGCCGCGCACCGCCACCGTCAGGGCGTCGTTCCGCACATCCGCGACGAGCGTGTCCCCGGCCTCGGCCTCGCCGCTCAACAGCAGCGACGCGAGCCGGTTGTCGAGCTCGGTCTGGATCGTGCGGCGCAGCGGGCGGGCCCCGAACTCCGGCCGGTAACCGTGCGCGACCAGCAACTTCTTGGCCGCCTCGGTCACTTCGAGGGTCATGCCCTGGGCGTGCACGCGCCGCTTGGAGCCGTCCAGAAGCAGATCCACGATCCGGCCCAGATCGTCCTCGGCCAGGCCGTGGAAGACGATGATGTCGTCAATACGGTTCAGGAACTCCGGCAGGAAGCGGCCGCGCAGGTCGTCCATCAGGGCGTCCTTGATCTCGGACGTGTCGCCCTTGTGCGCGAGGATGCGCTGCGCCCCGATGTTGGACGTCATGATGACGACGCAGTTGCGGAAGTCGACGGTGCGGCCCTGCGCGTCGGTGAGCCGCCCGTCGTCCAGGACCTGGAGGAGCGTATTGAAGACGTCCAGGTGCGCCTTCTCGACCTCGTCGAAGAGGAGCACGCTGTACGGCCTGCGGCGCACCTGCTCCGTGAGCTGACCGGCCTCCTCGTGCCCGACGTATCCGGGCGGAGCCCCGACCAGGCGCGAGACGGTGTGCTTCTCCTGGAACTCGCTCATGTCGAAGCGGATCAGACGGTGCTCGTCACCGAAGAGCAACTCGGCGAGCACCTTGGCGAGTTCGGTCTTGCCGACCCCGGTCGGACCGAGGAACAGGAAGGAGCCGACCGGGCGGCCCGGGTCGCCCATGCCCGCACGGCTGCGGCGTACGGCGGCCGATACCGCGGTGACCGCCTCCTCCTGCCCGACGACCCGCGAGTGCAGCGCCTCCTCGAGGTCTAGCAGCTTCTCCCGCTCGCTCGACGTCAGCTGCGCCACCGGAATGCCGGTACGGCGCGCCACGACATCCGCGATGTCCTCGGCGGTGACCGCGACGACGCCCTCGCGCCGCTCCGCGATCCCGGCGACCTCGCCCTCCAACTGGTCCATCCGCTGCTTGAGTTCGGCCGCTCGCTCGAAGTCCTCGGCGGCCACCGCCTCGTCCTTCTCGCGGCCCAGCTTCGCCAGCTCGTCCTCGCGCTCCACCGCTTCGGTGGACCGGCCGAGCGACTTCAGGCGGACCCGGGCACCGGCCTGGTCGAGCAGGTCGATGGCCTTGTCCGGCAGGAACCGGTCGCTGATGTACCGGTCCGACAGCTCGGCCGCGGCGGCCAACGCCTCGTCCGTGTACCGGATCTGGTGATGCGCCTCGTACGAGTCCCGCAGGCCCTCCAGGATCTGAATGGTCTCCGCGACGCTCGGCTCGGGCACCGTCACCGGCTGGAAGCGCCGCTCGAGGGCCGCGTCCTTCTCGATGTACCTGCGGTACTCGTCAAGCGTGGTGGCGCCCACCACGTGCAACTCGCCCCGGGCCAGGGCCGGTTTGAGGATGTTCCCGGCGTCCATGGCGCCCTCACCGGCGGCGCCCGCGCCGACCACGGTGTGCAGCTCGTCGATGAAGACGATCACCTCGCCCTCGGCGGCCGTGACGTCCTCGATGACCTTCTTCAGCCGCTCCTCGAACTGGCCCCGGTACTGCGCCCCGGCCACCAGGCCCGACAGGTCAAGGGCGACGACGCGCTTGTCCTTGAGCGTCTGCGGCACATCACCCGCCACGATCCGCTGGGCCAGGCCCTCGACGATCGCGGTCTTGCCGACACCCGGCTCACCGATCAGAACCGGGTTGTTCTTGGCCCGCCGGGACAGGATCTCGACGGTCTGCTCGATCTCCTCGGCCCGCCCCACCACCGGGTCCAGCTTGCCCATCCGGGCCTCTTCGGTGAGGTCCCGCCCGAACTCGTCAAGCGTCGTACCGGCCATCGCGGCGGCTCCGGCCCCGGCGGCGGAGGCGGGCGCTCCGGTGGCGTCCGCGCGGGCGGCCGATTCGGCGCGGCCGCGCAGCGCCTGCGGGTCCACGCCGTGCGTGCGCAGCAGCTGCCCCGCACCGGCGTCGGGGTCGCCGAGCAGCGCGCCCAGGATGTGCTCGGGGCCGATGTACGACACCCCGCTCGCCTGCGACAGCTCGTAGGCCCGCAGCAGGGTGCGCTTGGCGGCCGGGGTGAGCCCGGGCTGCGCGGACGGCTCGACGCTCTCGCCGGGCAGCGACTTGGCGACCACGTGCCCGAGCTCGTCCGGATCGGCCCCGGCATGCTCGAGCAGCGTGCGCGTCGGGTCGAGCTGCGTGCACGCCCACAGCAGATGCTGGGTGTCCAGGTCCCGGCTGCCGTCCCGCACCGCCCGCGTGGTGGCGTGCCCGATCAGCTCCCGCGCCGAGTCCGTGAGCAGCCGCCCGATGGGCACCCGCTGCACCGCGGGCGGCGACGACATCGGTGACGTACCGAAGAACCGGTTGAGCAGCTCGTGAAACGGATCGGGGGAGTCGAACGCGCCGAACGACATGGACATGGGGACCCTCCGGGGGTGGACGAGGCGGCGGCTCCCCCAGTGCAGCAGTGACCTGGCCCTAGCGGCCCGCGTTGTGGGGCAACCGAGTGACTTGCCGTCGGCTGGGTGGCCGCACCCTGGGGGCTGCGCCCCCAGACCCCCGCTTTCGCGCAGGGGGGTACCTCCCTGCTCGAGCGAAGCCGAGAGCTTGGGGAGCGCTCGTCCGCAAACGCCGGACGGGCTGATATTTGCCGGACGGGCTGATATTGCCCGTGCACCGAACGGCCCCGTACCGGCGGCACCCGTGCGCCGTTCGGCTGAGGCTTGCCTCATGACCCCTGAGCGCAGCTTCCTCGCGGAGATCAAGGACGCGGTGTCGGCCCGGTCGGCGCTGCTCGTCCTGGGCGTGATGGCCCTCGGCGTCCTCTTCATCGCCTCGTACGCGGGTGCCTTCCACCAGCCCAAGCCGAAGGACATCACCTTCGCCGTGGTCGCCCCCGAGCAGGTCAGCGGCCCGATGGTGGCCCAGCTGAACAAGCTCCCGGACGATCCGCTCGACACCCGGGCGCTGCCCTCGGAGGCCGAGGCCCGGCAACAGATCATGGACCGCAAGATCTATGGCGCGCTCGTCGTGGACCCGCGCGGCACCGAGGACAAGCTGCTCGTCGCGAGCGGCGGCGGCTCGGCCGTGTCCGATGTCCTCGTCGAGCTCATCGGCCAGGTGGAGGCGGCGCAAGAGCCCGCCCGGACCGCGCGGACCACGGACGTCGCGCCCATCGACAAGGGCGACTCGCGCGGCCTGTCCTCGTTCTATCTCGTGGTCGGCTGGTGCGTGGCGGGCTATCTGTGCGCGGCGATCCTCGCCATCAGCTACGGCGCCCGGCCGCAGAACCTGCGCCGCGCGATCATCCGCCTCGGCGCCCTCGCCCTGTACGCCATCGCCTCCGGACTGCTCGGCGCCGTGGTGATCGGGCCGCTGCTCGGCGCGCTGCCCGGATCCGTGGTGAACCTGTGGTGGCTGGGCGCGCTGATCGTGTTCGCCGCGGGCGCGACCACCTTCGCGTTCCAGGGCATGCTCGGCATCATCGGCATCGGTCTGACCATTCTCGTCATCGTCATCGCGGGCAACCCCAGCGCGGGCGGCGCCTATCCGTACCCGCTCCTTCCGACGTTCTGGCGGGCGATCGGGCCCGCCCTGATCCCGGGCGCCGGCACGTGGTCGGCGCGCTCCATCGCGTACTTCGACGATCACGCGATGCTCGGTCCGTTCCTGGTCCTGGCCGCGTGGGCGGTCGGCGGGACGCTGCTCACGCTGCTGTTCTCGACCCTCAAGAAGGGCCGCGAGGCGGTGGAGGCGAGCGAGGTCCGGCAATGACGCCCACGCACCACCGAGCTCGTCAGACCCCCCAGTAGCGTCGGGCCCGCGAGCGGCGGCGGAAGAGGGCGAACGCGCCCACGGCCAGGGCGAGCGCACCGGCGGCCGCGGCGCCGCCCGCCACGGCCCAGGGCGCGCGGTCCGAGTGGGCGGTGGCTGCCTGGGCCACGTCCGGTCCCGCGCCCGCGGTCGCCTGCGGCTGCGGTGGCACGAGCGAGCCGACCGGACGCACCCGGCCCGCCGCCTCGAAGCCCCAGTCGAGCAGTTTCCTGGCCTCCTCGTACACCGCCTGACCGCCGCCCTTCTGCGGGTTCATCACCGAGACGACCAGGGTGCGCCCGGCCCGCTCCGCCGCCGCGACGAGGGTGTGTCCGGCGCCGCTGGTGTAGCCGTTCTTGATGCCGATGATCCCCGGGTAGCGTTCTACGCCGTCCGCCCCGGTGAGCAGCCGGTTGGTGTTGTGGATGTCGTACGTCGCGCCATCGGACGGGAACCGGGCGGACGCGGTCGAGGAGTACCGCCGGAAGTCCGGGTGCTTGAGGCCCGCATGTCCGAAGACCGCCAGGTCGAACGCGGAGGAGACCTGACCCGGGGCGTCGTAGCCGTCCGGCGACACCACCTTCGTGTCCCGGGCGCCCAGCTCGCGCGCCTTCGCCTCCATCTGCCGGGCGGTGGCCTTCCAGCCGCCGTTCATCGCCGCGAGGACGCGCACCGCGTCGTTGCCCGAGCTGAGGAACACGCCGCGCCACAGGTCCGCTACGCGGTAGCTGTGCCCCGGCGATACGCCGACGAGGCTGCTGCCCTCGCCGATCCCCTTCAGTTCGGCCTCGGTGACCCGGTGCCGGTCCGCGGCGGCGTGCTTGGGCAGCGCGGTGAGCGCGAAGAGCGTCTTGATGGTGCTGGCCGGGGGCAGCTTGAGGTGGGCGTTGCGGGCGCCCAGGACGTCGCCGTTACCGGCGTCCGCGACCAGCCAGGACCGCGCCGACACCCCGCGCGGCGGCTTCGGCGCACCCGGCTTCGGTCGTACGTGGGTGCCGTCCTGGTGCAGGAGCGCGGCGGGCGCAACCGCCGGGCGGGGCGGCGTCGGCTCGGTCACGACCCGGGCCGCGCCCCGGGCCGACGGGGCCGCGACGGCGGGCGCGAGCAGCACCGGCAGCGTGGCGAGCGCGCAGGCGAGTGCGGAGGCGGAGGGCCCCATCAGGGACCGGGCAATTGATCTGATGGCCATTCAGAAAATCTAGAATCCACCGCCCCGGCCACGGTGACCCCGGGCCGGTCCCCGCCGGACAACACCCTCATGCTCCGCCCCGGTTGCGAAGCCGCCGGTTGTGTGTCCGTGGGATCGCCGTCGGCATCGCCCGTCGGTCACCGGCCGGGTGAGGCGCGGAGGTGCCCTTGTGGCATGCCTGTGGAGGCATTCTCAGTGTCAACCTCCGGTAACGGTTCGTGAAACGGAAGCCTCGACCTCGTACAGACCTGGGCATATGGTGGTAATAGGCGACGACGCAATCCCTAGGGGGTGTCGCCATGGCGGTCGAAGAGCTCGTCACCGCGGGGATAGGAGCCCTGTCCGCCGGGGTCGTCTACGTGGCGGCGGCGGCCAAGGTGGTCAAGCAGTACGAGCGCGGCGTCGTGTTCCGCCTCGGCAGGCTCCGTGACCAGCTGCGGATGCCCGGGTTCACCATGATCGTGCCGATCATCGACCGGCTCCATAAGGTCAATCTGCAGATCGTGACCATGCCGGTGCCCGCGCAGGAAGGCATCACCCGGGACAACGTGACCGTGCGGGTCGACGCGGTCGTCTACTTCAAGGTCGTGGACGCCGCCAGCGCGCTCGTACGCGTCGAGGACTACCGGTTCGCGGTGTCGCAGATGGCGCAGACCTCGCTGCGGTCGATCATCGGTAAGAGTGAGCTGGACGATCTGTTGTCGAACCGCGAAAAGCTCAATCAGGGCCTGGAGTTGATGATCGACAGCCCGGCGGTCGGGTGGGGTGTGCACGTCGACCGGGTGGAGATCAAGGACGTATCGCTGCCGGAGACCATGAAGCGCTCGATGGCGCGGCAGGCAGAGGCGGTTCGTGAGCGGCGGGCCCGCATGATCAACGCGGACGCGGAGCTCCAGGCGTCGAAGAAGCTGGCCGAGGCCGCGCACCGACTGGGGCACGAGCCGGCCGCGCTCCAGCTGCGTCTGCTGCAGACCGTCGTGGCGGTCGCGGCGGAGAAGAACTCCACGCTGGTCCTGCCCTTCCCGGTGGAGCTGCTCAGGTTCCTGGAGCGGGCGGCGGAGGTCCAGGAAGAGGCCCTGCACCCGCACGAGGCGGCCGGGAAGGAGCCCGCGGTCGAACCCTCGGAGGCGGACGAGGAGCCGGCGGTGGAAGCGTCCCCGAGGGACGAGCAGCTGGATCTGGAAGCCTCGCTCACGCCGGAGGAGCGGCGGCGGGTGGAAGCGGCATTGGAGTCCGAAGCGTCATCGGAGTCCACTGAGCAGTCCCTTGAGGAGTCGCTCGGGGAGCTCCCGCCCACCGATCGGCTTCCGTAGTGAACTGCCCGGCCACGCCCGGCCGTTCACGTCCCCCTCACGCTGTGCCTGCCCGGTGCACGACATGTGCGTCCTCCCCGCGCTGAGCTCGGCGTAGCGTGGGACCGTATCGCCCCGGGCGGATCGTCGTGCGCCGTCCGTACTTTGGGTACGCCGCCGCATCGTCCTGTTCGGCGGGGCCGTTCCGCCGGGCAGAAAGGCTCGCTCACGTAGCCGTCGCCGCCCAACCACGAGGTCAGCGCGGTGCGGACGAAGTGCCCGGGCCTGCCCGTTCCGCGGACCGTGGTGTCTTGAAACCGGATGCCGCGGTGCGTACGTCGAAGCCGAGGAGGGGCGGCGGCGGTGAGAAGGAGGTCTCAGATATTGAGTTCGTCGCCCACAACGCGCACTGTTGTGCGGGGGACATCGGTATCGGTCACGGTCACACCGTCATTCGTAGCGGAGAAGTCTCAAAGAGACCTGAGATTCGATCTTCACTTGATTCTCACGGAACTTTGACCTTTGTGGAGCAGATTGCGTCCATGACATCGATGACATGCAGCACAGCCGAAGAGGCAAGGGCATGGGCGCGCATACAAGTGCGCGCACAGGGGGAGGCGCTGGTTCCGGTCTGTCCGCACTGCGGACGGGTGCAGTGCATCTGCCCGACCCAGGTGAGGGGGACCGCGAAGGCGTGGATGCCTATGGCGTGATCGCCCCGAGGAGGGCCCGCGCACACAACTCCCGTACCTCTCGCCGGGACAGCGCGGGCTCCTCCAGCCACTCCAGACAGACGGCGACGAGAAAGGCCAGCCAACCGCGCACCGCGAGCCGCAGCGCCGACGGCTCGAGCAGGGTGCCCGCGACCTCAGGGTCCGCCGCGAGCGCCGCCAGGATCTGCCGTTCCTGCGCGGCCAGACCGTCCTGATA
Organism: Streptomyces sp. NPDC002851; assembly: GCF_053591935.1. Taxonomy (NCBI): domain Bacteria; kingdom Bacillati; phylum Actinomycetota; class Actinomycetes; order Kitasatosporales; family Streptomycetaceae; genus Streptomyces; species Streptomyces sp. NPDC002851. The sequence continues at coordinate 95,442 of NZ_JBSFUT010000013.1, forward strand.
CACGCGGCGGGCCGCGGGGTCGCCCGCGGCCTCGGCCCGGTGGAAGGCCCGGAAGCCGGCCGCGTGCGTCTCGACGTACTCGAGGAACGTGTCCAGGCCCGCGCCGAGCTGCTCGCGCAGCGGCACGCCCGGCACGGCGGCCGTGAGCCGCAGCATCCGCTCGCTCTCCCGCCGCACGACGGCGGCGAAGAACTCCCGCTTCGTCGGGTAGTAGTGGTACAGGAGTCCGCGGGACACTCCCGCGATCTCGGCGACCCGCTCCACCCATACGTCGTCGTAGGGATCCTCCGCGAACAGCCGCGCCCCGACGGTGAGGAGCTGCTCGCGGCGCTCCTCGGTGCTCATCCGGCGGCGCCGGCTCCGCGCTTCCGGTATCTCCTGTTTCACCCGCTCTCCCCGGTTCGCCGTGGGCTCCTCGCTGTGCTCCTTCGCGGCCATGCGCGCACCTTACTTGACGCGAGTTCAATAGCGGCAGCACACTGACGAGGCTATTGAATCGACGTATAACAACAGGCGTGAGTGAGCCCAACCTGCCTGCCGCACGAGGGAGATGGCGTCATGACGCAGACGCAGGCGGTGCCGCCGGTGCCGCAACGGGGCTTCCGCAGCGCGGAGCTCGGCTGGCCCGAGCTCCACCGCATCCCGCATCCACCGCACCGGATTCCGCTGCTCGGCGATGTGCTCGGCGCAAGCGTCCGTACGCCGATCCAGGATTCGATGCGGATCGCCCGCACCCTCGGCCCGGTGTTCCGGCGCAAGGGTTTCGGGCGGGAGGTCGTCTTCGTCTGGGGCGCGGCGCTCGCGGCCGAGATGGCGGACGAGGCACGGTTCGCCAAACACGTCGGGCTCGGCGTCGCGAATCTCCGGCCGATCGCGGGCGACGGACTGTTCACGGCGTACAACCACGAGCCCAACTGGCAGCTGGCGCACGACATTCTGGCCCCCGGATTCAGCCGCGAGGCGATGGCCGGATACCACCCGCTGATGCTCGACGTGGCCCGCCAACTGACCGACCGGTGGGACGCGCAGGCGGCGGCCGGGCGGCCGGTGGACGTGCCCGGGGACATGACGAAGCTGACCCTGGAGACCATCGCACGCACCGGATTCGGCCATGACTTCGGCTCGTTCGAGCGCACGCGGCTCCACCCCTTCGTCACCGCCATGGTGGGAACGCTGACCTACGCCCAGCGCCTGAACGCCACACCGCCGGGGCTCGCGACGCTGGTGCTGCGCGAGGCGAAGCGGCGCAACGCCGCGGACATGGCGTATCTGAACCGGACCGTGGACGACCTCGTACGCGACCGCCGGGCGACCACCACGGCCGAAGACGCGGGCCACCGCGACCTGCTCGACCGGATGCTGCGGGTGGCGCACCCCGAGACGGGGGAGCGGCTTTCGGCCGAGAACATCCGGAGGCAGGTCCTCACTTTCCTCGTCGCCGGGCACGAAACCACCTCCGGCGCCCTGTCGTTCGCGCTGCACCATCTCGCCCGCGAACCCGAGGTCCTGGCCCGCGCGCAGGCCGAGGTGGACGAGGTGTGGGGCGCGGTGGACGAGCCCGGCTACGAGCAGGTCGCCAAGCTCCGCTACGTACGGCGGGTGCTCGACGAGACGCTGCGCCTGTGGCCCACGGCGCCCGCGTTCGCGCGCGAGGCCCGCGAGGACACCGTGCTCGGCGGCGTCCACCCGATGCGCCGTGGGGCGTGGGCGCTCGTCCTGACGATGATGCTGCACCGCGACCCGGCGGCGTGGGGCGAGCGCCCCGAGGACTTCGACCCGGACCGGTTCACGCCCGCGGCGGTACGGGCCCGGCCCGCCCATGTCTTCAAGCCCTTCGGCACCGGGGCGCGGGCCTGCATCGGGCGGCAATTCGCGCTGCACGAGGCCACGTTGGTGCTCGGCCTGCTCCTTCGCCGCTACGACCTGCGGCCCGAGCCCGGCTACCGGCTGCGCGTCGTGGAACGCCTGACGCTGATGCCGGAGGGCCTGCGGCTGACGCTGCGCCGCAGGGGCTGAACGAGCGTGGCCGACATGTGTCGAGCGGTCCGTTCGTTTGGAACCGTGCGGTGACGTAGGGCACTCTTCCCCTTCGTGTCGAACGTGCCGCAGCAGATCCAGCCAACCGGCCCCGCCCACCGCATGGTTGTGTGCGGGGACGACGCCCTCGCCCACCGCCTGGCCACCGAGCTGCGTGAGGTGTACGGCGCCCGGGTGACCCTCGTCGTACCGCCCGCCGGAAGACACGGCAGCCCGCGGATGCCGCTGTCCGGCAGGGCCCGGGCCACCTCGCTGCTCGGCCGGGTGACCGCGGCGATGGGCCGCGGTCAGAGCAACGGGAGCGGCGAGGAGGCGACTCCGTCCCTGGAGCGGGTGATCGAGGCGGCGGAGCCGGGCGACGAGGCGCTCACCGAGGCCGGGGTGGAGCAGGCCACGGCCCTTGCCCTGGTCCATGACGACGACGAGACGAACATCCGGGCCGCGCTCGTCGCCCGCCGCCTCAACCCGCGCCTGCGCCTGGTCATCCGGCTCTACAACCGCAAGCTCGGCCAGCACCTGGAGGAACTCCTCGACCAGGCCGCCGAGTTGGCCCTGCCGGGCATCGACGCGGCCGCGCTCGACGCCTCCACGACCGTGCTCTCCGACGCCGACACCGCCGCCCCGGCCCTGGCCGCCACCGCCGTCGCGGGCACCAGCAAGGTCATCCAGGCCGACGGCCTCCTCCTGCGCGCCGTGGAACGCACCCCGCCACGGAGCGGCCGACTCCCGCACGACTACCTGTGCGCCCTCGCGCTGCTCTCCTCCACGAGCAGCGACCCCGGCGGCGCCGAGGGCTCGGAGGACAGCGGCGACGGGCCCCAACTGCTCCCGGACGACGCCGACGTGGCCGCGGCCGCCGGGCGCGGCACCGTCACCCTGGAGGCCATCTCCTACTCGGGGCCCGCACTGTCCCCGAGGCGGCGCCTCTCCATCGGTGGCGCCCCGCTGGGCGAGCTGTTCTCGCGCCGCCTGCGCTGGTCCCTCGCCGGGCTCGCGGCCGCGGTGATCGCCCTCGCCGTGGCGTCCTGGGTGATCAGCGACGAACCCCCGCTGCACGCGGTGTATCTGTCGCTGCTCGACCTGTTCGCCATCAACGATCCCGCGATCGACGAGCGGCCCGGACGGCAGATCCTGCAACTCCTCTCCGGATTCGCCGGGTTGCTCCTGATGCCGGTGCTGCTCGCCGCCGTCCTGGAGGCGCTCGGCACCTTTCGTACGGCCTCGTCGCTGCGCCGTCCGCCGCGCGGTCTGTCGGGGCATGTGGTGCTGCTCGGGCTCGGCAAGATCGGCACCCGGGTCCTGGGCCGCCTGCGGGAGCTGGACATTCCGGTGGTGTGTGTGGAGGAGGACCCCGAGGCGCGGGGTGTGCCGCTCGCGCGGCGCTTCGGGGTGCCGGTGGTGCTCGGCGACGCCACCCAGGAGGGCGTCCTGGAGGCCGCGAAGATCCATCGCGCGCACTCGCTGCTCGCCCTCACCAGCGCGGACAGCACCAATCTGGAGGCCGCGCTCTACGCCCGCTCGGTCAAGTCCGATCTACGCGTGGCCCTTCGCCTGTACGACGACGAGTTCGCCACCGCCGTCTACCGCACCCTGCGCGCCGCGCACCCGCACGCGCTGACCCGCAGCCGCAGCGTGAGCACCCTGGCCGCACCGGCCTTCGCGGGGGCGATGATGGGGCGGCAGATCCTGGGGGCGATCCCGGTCGAGCGCCGGGTCCTGGTGTTCGCCGTGATCGAGGTCGCGGGCCACCCGGAGCTGGAGGGCCGGACCATCGCGGAGACCTTCCGGCCCGGGGCGTGGCGGGTGGTCGCGCTCGACGTCCAGGCCCCGGACGACCGGGTGCCCGACCTGGCCGCGAACCCGTCGTCGTACGAGGGGCATGAAGAGAACACGGAGAACAAGGAGCCGGGCCTGGTCTGGGATCTGCCCCCCGACTACGAACTGCGGGCGCAGGACCGGGTGGTGATCGCGGCCACCCGCCGTGGCGTGGCCGAACTCCTCGGCCGTGCTCCGCGCCGGGATGTCGGAGCACCCGGCCGGGGCTGACCGCCGTCGCCCCGGCCGGGTGCGCTCAGTCGGCGCCGCTCACCGGGCGCCTGTTACTCGTACGGCTCACTTGGTGCCGAAGACGACCGCCAGCGGCTGCGGCGTCTTGTAGATGGTCGACGGCTCGGAGACGTGGTCGGCGCCGAGGTACAGCCGGTCGTTCGCGAAGAGCATCCGGCGGTCGGTCTCGAAGCGGGACTCCATCTCGTACGACGAGGACGGGTTCTGCAGCACCTTGGTCTTCTTCTTGACCGAGGGGTCGATCTGCCACACCGCGCCGCCGGACTCCGACATGATGTCGCTCTCCTGGTACGCCATCACATTGCCGTCGTCGTCGAGCCCGATCGGCAGGAGCTGGCCCTCGTCGGCACCCGCGATGCGGCCCGTCTGCTGACCGGTCTTGAGGTCGAAGGCGACGATGTCGTTCTCGCCCTCCGAACCGCTCGGCTTGATCGTCGGCAGGTACAGGGTGCCCGCCTTCTTGCTGACCGCGAGCTGCTTGCAGCCGTTCACGGTGGTGGGCGCGCACTCCGACTCGTACTTGCCGTACTTGCCGCCCTTGTTGCTGATCCGGCCGAGCACCTTGCCCTGCGCGGCGGAGTCGTCGATGGACAGGAACTCGGAGGTGCCGGAGCCGCCCCCGGAATTACCGTCGTCGACCGCGACCACCAGCGGGTCGACCGAGACGACATGGGCGTACTCGGTGCCCTGCGGCAGCGCGAGGCTGGACTTGGCGGTGCGGTTGCGCGGGTCGACCGTCTGCACCTGGAGCTTCGGGGCGTCGGTCTCGCCGCAGTTGCGGATGGCGACCATCTTCTCGGCGTTGCCCGCGTAGCCGATGTCGGGGCACTTGTCGCCGTACCCCTGGCTCCACAGCGGCTTGCCGTCGAGGCTCCAGGCCGCGGTGCCGCTGCCGCCCCCCGCGGCGACCGTGCCACCGCTGATGGTCACCTCGCTGAAGTCGGCCGTGAAGCCGTCCTCGTCCTTGGACTGCTTCGTCCAGACGAGCTTGCCCTTGTTCAGGTCGACGAGGCCGACCTCGGTGCAGGTGGGGGTGTCCTCCTTGTCGTTCTGGAACACCACGGCTATCAGGCCGTCCTCGGTGGGCTGCTGCGAGGACCAGCAGACCTCACCGGTGAGCGGTATCTCCCACTGTGCTTTTCCTCCGGCGAGCGGATAGCCGGTGAGTTTTTTCAGATCCGTCTTCACGAAACTCTTGTCGGTCGTCCACATGCCCATGGCGCCGGTCAATTCGCTCACTTTGGCCATGGGGACCTTGGCGAGGACCTTCGCCTGGGCGGCGGTGTCCTCGGCGCCGCCACCCTGCCCGCTGTCGGTGCCCTTTTCGGTGCCGCCGCAGGCGCTGAGCGCCAGGGTGGCCGCGCCGATCAGGGCCACACCGGTCAGCCGGCGCCGTTGCCGGCGGGCGGGCAGGGCGGAGCGCAGAGTCATCGAATTCTCCTCAGGGTTCAGTTCCCGGACCGTAAGCGGCCGGGTTTGACTACCTCGCTTTCGAATCTTTGCGGGGAATCGATTGAACGCCAAATTCCGCATCCCTGTCCGGTGGTTCATTTGAACTGAACCGGAGGACATTTAAATGGGTACGGGAATTCAGCTCAGTTCGTAGAAGCCGCGCCCGAAGGTCGCCGCGAGCAGCCGGGCGCGCGACGGGTCGTATTCGATGTCGTCGACCGGCACGGCGGGCAGGCCGCGCCCGAACCGCTGCCAGCTGTCGCCACCCGAGGGGGAGCGGAACACGCCCTGGTCGGTGCCCACGATCAGCTCCGAACCCGCCCCGACCACCAGGTCGTTGACCGGCGCGTCCGGCAGGTTCCCGGACAGGTCCTGCCAGGTGCGCCCGCCGTCGGTGGAGCCGTACACATGGGCGAGCGGGGAGCCGGAGCGGTAGCCGGAGTGGGTGGAGTACACCCGCTGCGGGTCGGACGGGTCCACCACGACGCGGGTCACCCAGGGCCGCCCCTCGGCGAGCTTGGTCCAGTTCTTGCCGCCGTCCTCGGTGACCCAGACCCGGCCGTCGTCCGTCCCTGCGTAGATCGTGGAGCCGTCGGCCGCGGGCGCGATCGACGAAACCGTCCCGTAATTAGGGTAGTTCGGGTCATCGCCGGGCCCGCCGGAGAGATCCGGGCTGATCGCCTTCCACGTCTTGCCGCCGTCCGTGGAGCGGTTGACCACCTCGGCGCCGTAGTAGAGCACCTTCGGGTCGTTGGGGTCGTGCACCACGGGCGTGAACCAGTTGCGGCGCTTGTACGTCGTCCTGTCCGCGAAGTACGTCAGGGTGTCGCCGCCGTCCGAGGAGCGGTAGCAATTGCCGTACTGGTAGCAGGCGATCACCTTGTCCGAGTCGGTCGGGTCGATCAGGTTCTCCTCCCCGTCGCCGCCCAGATACTCGTTGAACCGCTCGCCGCCCCAGGAGCGGATCGAGCCGTTGTCCTGCGCGCCGCCGGAGATCCGGGACGGATCCTGCGGGGTGATGGCCGCGCTGTAGAGCTGGGTGTACGGCTGGTGTTCGGCCTTGACCCAGCCGCCGTCGCCGTTCGTGTCCGAGCGGTACACGCCGCCGTCGTTGCCCAGGTACACCCGGCCCGGCTTGCGCGGATCCCAGACCATCGCGTGCTGGTCGACATGGATCGAGGTGTCGTCGTACGTCCAGGTGGCCCCGGCGTCCTTCGACGTCATCAACGGCACACCGGCCGCGTGCAGATGGGTGGAGTCGGCCGGGTCGGCCCAGATCTTCCCGAACCACCAGCCGAACGAGGACTGGGAGCCCTTGAGTTGATCGTCCGCCGGAGTCTTCCGGAAGGTGTCGCCGCTGTCGTCCGAGGCGTAGAACCCCTCGAAGGGCCCGTCGGTGGTGTTCACCAGGGCGTAGACCCGCTCGCCCGCGACCGTGAGCCCGATCCGCCCCACGTCCGGGCCCGCCTCGGGCAGCCCGCCGCCGAGCCGCTGCCAGCTCTTGCCGTCGTCGTCGCTGCGGAACACGCCGGAGCCGACGCCGCCGTAGGTGCGCCGCTCGGGGGTGCGGCGGTGGTCCCACAGGACCGCGTAGAGCCGCTCGTCCTGCACGAAGATCTCGGTGGCGCCGGTGAATTCATTGGCGCCTTCCAGGATCCGCTCCCAGGACTTGCCGCCGTCCTCGGAGCGGTACACGCCCCGGTCGCCGCCGCCGTTGTAGAGCGAACCGGCCGCGGCCACGTACACCCGCTTCGGGTTGTCGGGGTCGACGGTGATGGCGCTGATCGCCCCCGAGTCCCGAAGGCCGCTCGGCTTCCAGCTCTTGCCGCCGTCCGTCGACCGGTACAGGCCGGTGCCCTCGTACGTGATGCTGCCGCCACCGGGGTTGGGCTCGCCGGTGCCCGCGAACAGGGTGCCGTCGGGGCTCGCCGCGACCGCGCCCATCGCCTGGGTCGCGTCGTCCGGCCAGGCCGCCTGGAAGGTCTTCCCGGCGTCGGTGCTGCGCCAGATGCCGCCGCTGGCCGCGGCCGCGTACAGGGTGTCGGCGCGCTTCGGGTCGAGGGCGAGCGAGACGATCCGGCCGCCGATGTTGGTGGGCCCGACCGCCTTCCACTCGCCGCCCGCGACGGGCAGTTGGCGCGCCTGCTCGGCGGCATCGGCGTGCGCGTGCCGGGGCAGCGAGTCGCCCGGCAGCGCCTTCTGCTTGTAGCGGTACTCGGCCGGGGCGGCGGGCCCGCGCACCGGCCGGTACTCGTCCGGAGGCGACGGCGCGGCGTCGGCCGGGCCGGTGAGCAGGGTGAGGCCCACGAGGGGCGCGAGGACAAGGTGGAGCAGTCTGCGTCTGGGTGCGGAAGGTCTGGCCGCAGAAGGTCTGAGCACAGGGACCCCTCTTCTTGGTCATGGCCATATCAATGGACGGGCCTGACGGTACGAGAGAGGAGCGCGGCAGCAGAAGAGGGCGAAGCGGCCTTTGTGGAGGGCGAGTTGAGAGGGTGTGGGCTTGCAGTAGCCCTACGCTGTGAGCTCGCTCAGGACCTCCTCCAGCCACGCCACATGCGTCTGGAGCGCCCGTCCCTTGTAGTCGTGCACGTGGTCCAGGATCCGCACCATCCGCTGCGGGTCCACGCCCGGCAGCCACGGCTCCGCGCGGACCTCCCGGGCCCGGAACCGCTCCACCTGAGCCCGCCGCGCCGCCAGTTCGGTCCGTACGAGGTCCACGCGCTCGTCGTCGGTCAGGAAGATGGAGAAGGTGTACCGGATCAGGAACTCGGGGTCGCCGAAGTCCGCGGACGGCTCGTACGGTTCGGTCAGCCGCTCGCGCAGGGCCCGCTCGCCCGCGGGCGTCACGCGGTGGACCTTGGCGTCCGGGCGCCCCACATTGCGCTGCACCGTGCAGGTCACCCAGCCGTCGGCGGTCATGCGGGCCAACGTCCGGTAGATCTGGCTCTGTTGACTGCGCAGCCGGATCATGCGCCCCATCTCGCTGTCCAGCCAGCGCTTGAGGTCGTATCCCGTACAAGGCCGCATCGCCACGAATCCGAGCAGCACGTGCTCGAACTTCATCTCCCCACCGCCTCCGTCGGCATATGGCACTAGTCACCTATGGCACGCGGCACCTATGATCGCGCCGCCCCCCAGCCATACCCCCGGTCCGAGGAGACCCTATGTCCCGCTCCGCGCCACCTAGGCGCCGACTCGGCCGGGCCCTGGTGGCCTGGCTGTCCTGCGCGCTCGCCGCGGTGGCCGTCGCCCCCACGCCCGCCGCGGCCGACGACGGGGCACCGTCCGGGCACACACTCGTCCGTACCCACAACGGCTGGGTGCGCGGCGAGACCACCGCCGACGGCGGCCGGTTCCTCGGCATCCCGTACGCCGCGCCGCCCACCGGCGACCGCCGATGGCAGCCGCCGAGCCCCGCCGCCCCCTGGGACGGCGTCAAGGACGCCACCGCATACGGCAACGGCTGTGCGCAGAACACCTACTGGGCCCCGGGCCACGAGGAGCAGCGCACGACCGAGGACTGCCTCGACGTCAACGTCTATACGCCGGACCCCGACCCCCGCCGGAGCACCGCCAAGCAGCCGGTCATGGTGTGGATCCACGGCGGCGCCAACATCGGCGGCATGGCCCGCGACATCGACCCGGGCGCCTTCGCCCGCCGCACCGGCACCGTCGTCGTGAGCCTCAACTACCGCCTGGGCGCCTTCGGTTTCCTCACCCTGCCCGGCACCACGGGCAACTTCGCGCTCCTCGACCAGCAGCAGGCACTGCGCTGGGTACGGGCCAACATCGGCCGCTTCGGCGGCGACCGGGACCGCGTCACTCTCGCCGGGGAGTCCGCGGGCGGCGGCGCCGTCTGCGCCCAGCTGGCGTCCCCCGGCAGCCGCGGCCTCTACCGGGCGGCCATCATGCAGAGCGGCACCTACCGGGACTGCGCCGGGACGCCCCGTGACCGGGCCGTCGACACCGGCCTCCGCTTCGCCGCCGAACTCGGCTGCACCGAACCGGCGCGAGCGGCGGACTGCCTGCGCGGCAAGTCCGCCAAGGAGCTCCTCGACGCGCAGCAGCGCTTCGGCGGCACCACCGCGACCTGGGGCTACACCGTCGGCGGCGACGCGCTCCCGGAGCAGCCCGCCGCGGCGTTCGCCTCCGGGCGCGCCTCCCGGGTGCCCGTGATGAACGGCGCCAACAGCAACGAGGGCCTGGTCTTCGCGTACGACACCTTCGACCGCTGGGGCAAGCCGCTGACCGCCGAGGCGTACCCGCGAGCACTCGCCGACGCCTTCGGTGAGGAGACGGGCGAGGCGGCCGAGGACCGCTACCCGCTCGCCGCCTACGACCGGCCGGGCTACGCCTACGCCGCCGCGTTCGGCGACCAGCTCTTCGCCTGCCCGGCGCTGCGGGTCAACCCGCTCCTGGCCGGGCGCGGCCGGGTGTACGCCTACGAGTTCGCGGACCGCACCTCGCCGCTGTTCGCCTCGCTGCCGCAGGACGCCGACTTCGACTTCGGCGCCACGCACGCGGCCGAGCTGAACTACCTGTTCAAGCCGTACGGCCGGGCGGCGGACCTCAACCCCGAACAGCGGGCGCTCTCCGCCCGGATGACGGCCTACTGGGGCTCCTTCCTCCACGGCACCGTCCCCCGCGCCACCGGCCAGGAGCCGATGCCCGAGCAGGGGGCACGGCCGGGTGCGGTGCTGCAACTGCGCACCGCGTCGGCGGGCGGCAACACATCGACGGACGGGCTCGACGAGGCCCACCACTGCGACCTGTGGAACGCGGCGGCGAACTGACCGGCTACGACGGTTCGCTTCGCCCCTGAACCCCTGCCGGGGCCCAGCCCAATGGGCCCCAAGGGGCCGGGGCGGAGCCCCAGTTACGGGAAGGGGGCGGGGCTTACGCGGTCTCCTCCGTAAGGTCGTCGGGGCCGACCGTGCCCGGTCCCGTGTGGCCCGTCAGGGCGAGCGTGAGATCCAACTCGGCGAGCAGGCACCGTAGGACGTGGTCGACGCCCGCCTGTCCGTCGAGCGCGAGCCCGTACGCGTACGGCCGTCCGAGCAGCACCGCGTCCGCGCCGAGTGCGAGCGCCTTGAAGACGTCGTCGCCGGTGCGGATGCCGCTGTCGAACAGCACGGTGAGCCGGTCCCCGACGGCCGCCGCGACCCGCGGCAGCGCGTCCGCCGCGGCGACGGAGCCCGCCACCTGCCGCCCGCCGTGGTTGGAGACCACCACGCCGTCCATCCCGGACTCGGCCGCCTGCCGGGCGTCGTCCGGGTGCACGATGCCCTTCAGGACGATCGGCCCGTCCCAGTGCTCCCGCAGAAACGCCAGGTCCGGCCAGGTGTTCCCCGGGTTCGAGAACATCCCGAGGAAGTGCGCGACGGCCGCGTTCGGATCCTCCTGCACCGGCTTGCCGAGCCCGGCCTGAAACGCCGGGTCGGAGAAGTAGTTGGCGGTCCCGACGCCGTGCAGGAACGGCAGAAACGCCTGGTCGAGATCGCGCGGCCGCCAGCCGAGCATCGGGGTGTCGAGCGTCACGACGAGCACGCTGAACCCGGACTCCTTCGCACGCCGCAGAAAGGACTTGGTGACCTCACGGTCCTTGGCCCAGTACAGCTGGAACCAGCGCTCCGCGTCCCCCAACGCCTCCGCGACCTGCTCCATCGGCGTGCTGGAGGCCGACGACAGGACGTACGGCACGCCCCGCGCCGCGGCCGCGCGGGCCGCCGCGGGCTCGGCGTCCGGATGCAGGATCGACAGCACACCCACGGGCGCGAGCGCGACCGGCGCGGGCAGCGGGCGCCCCAACACCTCGACGGACAGGTCCCGTTCACCGACGTTCCGCAGCATCCGCGGCACGATCCGCCGCCGTGCGAGCGCCGCCCGGTTGGCCTCGGCGGTCGAGCCGGTGCCCGCCGCGCCCGCCACATACCCGACCGGGCCGGGCCCGAGCCGCCGCGTGACGAGCTCCTCGAGGCGGGTGAGATCGGTCGGCAGCCGGGGCACCGCCCCCGCCATCCCGTTGAGGTAGATCTCGTACTGGAAGTCCGCCCAGTGCTGCGCCATCCGCGGCCCGCCTCCTGACGTCTGCGCCTGAATTCGCCTGTGCTCCCCGCGTGTTGCACGCCTATGGGATACGGCGCATGAGCCGCTGGTCAAGGGTTGGTTACCGGCCAGTCGGTACGGGCGGGCGGTCCGCCCTGGCGCGGGGCGAGCTCAGGCCGTGGCGGCCGTACGTATCAGCCAGTCGTACGCGGCCCGCGCGGTGAACTCCGCCTGCCCGCCCGGGAACAGGAGATCCGCCGTGCCGAACCCCGGGTCGTCCGCGCTCGCCGCGACATACGGCAGCGCGACGCACCGCATCCCGGCCTTGTGCGCCGCGACCACACCGGGCGCCGCGTCCTCCATCACCACGCACGCGCCGGGCTCCGCTCCAAGACGGCGGGCCGTCTCCAGGAACACGTCCGGCTCCGGCTTGCCCCGCTCCACCTCGTCCGCCGAGACCACCGTGGTCAGAAGCGCGTCGAGCCCGGTGCCGCGCAGGATCGCCTCGATCGCCGCCCGGGACGAGCCCGAGGCCACGGCCATCGGCACCCCGTCGGCGTGCAGCAGCTCCACGAACCGGCGCATCTCCGGGTAGACGTGGGTGTCGGCGCTCGCCAGCTCCAGATAGAGCCGGTTCTTCTCCGCGAGCAGCTCGGCGAGCGGTGCCGTGAGCCCGTACTCCGTACGCCACAGCTCAAGCGTCTCAGCGGTGGAGATGCCGACGTAACGCTCGTGATCGGCCCAGGTGAAGCCGGTGACACCGCGCCGGGCGAGCACCTGCCGCCCCGCCTCGAAGTAGTTGGGCTCACTGTCCACCAGGGTGCCGTCGAGGTCGAAGATGACGGTGGTGTGCGTGAGGCCGGGGGGCGCGCCGTTGGGGGTGCTCATGCGTCAAGGATGCCAAGGGCGGACAGCGGGCGGATCAGCCAACAGGCGGATAAGAGGCCGATCAAGAGGACGACTCACAGGCAGATCAAGAGGGCGACTCACAGGCCGATCAGGAGGACGACGCCGCGGCCCGGCCCACCGACTCCACCAGCGGCAGCATCCGGCGTGGCACCCGCTCCCGCAGCGCCATCTCCGTGCGGGTGCGGACCACGCCCGGGAGCTGGATCAGCTGTTGGACCACGTCCTCCAGGTGACCGGCGTCCCGGGCCACGACCCGGGTGAGCAGATCCCCGCCACCGGTGATGGAGAACGCCTCGATGATCTCCGGCACTTCGGCGAGCGCGTCACCCACCGCGTCCAGATGCCCCTGCGTGACCTCGATGTGGACGAAGGCGAGCACCGGGTGGCCGAGAGCGGCGGGGGAGAGGGACGGCCCCATGCCGGTGATCACGCCGTCCCGCTCCAGGCGGTCGAGCCGGGCCTGGAGGGTGCCGCGGGCGATGCCCAGGATCCGCGCGTACTCGCGCACGCTGGTGCGCGGCTGCTCCAGAAGCAGCCGGAGGATCCGCGTATCGAGCTCGTCCACCGCCATGGTCCGTTGGCCTCCCGCTTGTCCGTGACGCCCTGCTGGGACTGTGCCAATGGTACAGCGATCGAGGAACCACTTGAGCCAGCGGGCCTAGGGGTGGTCTCATGGCACCAGTCGATGGCGCTGCGGAATCCGCGGCGCCTTTTTCATGCCGCCACCTGTCGGCATGGGGTGATGTCGTCGGATTGGCGCAGCGGAGACCCCGCGGGCGCCGGCTGGGGGACGGAAAGCGTTGCTGAAGAAGGTGTTCGTGGCTCCGGACCCGGGGCGTCTGCGGTTGCGCAGCGCGCTTCGGGCGGTCCTGGGTGTCGGCGCGGCCGCGGCCGTCGCCGGACTCGCGGATCAGTCGCTCGCCGCCTGTGTGAGCGGCGGCCTCGCCGGGCTGCTCGCGCTGTTCACGGTCACCGACGCCACGGTCCGCGGCCAGGCCGTCACCACCGCGCTCCTTCCGGCCGTCGGCCTGCCGGTCCTCGCCCTCGCGAGCGTCCTGCACGGCCAGCCGCTCCTGCGCGACCTCACCTTCGTCGCCGTCGTGGGCGCCGGTGTGTACGCCAGGCGCTGGGGCCCGCGCGGCCACGCGCTCGGTGTCTTCGCGTTCATGACCTTCTTCGTGGCGCAGTTCCTGCACCTGGTGCCCGAGCAGCTGCCCACGCTCTTCCTCGCCGTCGTGCTCGCCCTGTGCGCCTCCTCGACCGTTCGCTTCGGCCTCTGGTGCTTCGAGCGCCACATGCCCCCGGCCGCCGCGCCCGCCCCACCCGGCGGCACCGGCCTGGCCCGCATCACCACCCGGCAGGCGATCCAGGCCACGGCCGCGGCCGCCTTCGCCCTCGCGGTGGGCCAGGTGCTCTCCATGGACCGCTGGTACTGGGCCGTCGGCGCCGCCTGGTGGATCTTCGTCAATACGACGTCACGGGGCGAGACCCTCGTCCGCGGCTTCCGCCGGGTCCTGGGCACGGCCATCGGCATCGCGACCGGACTGCTCATCGCGGTCCCGCTGCAGGGCGCGGTCGTACCGTCGACGGCCATCGTCGCCGTCTGCGTTTTCGCGATCTTCTACACGGCCGCGGTGTCGTACACCTGGATGATGCTCGCGGTGACGCTGATGGCCGGGCTGCTCTACGGACTGCTCGGGGTGCTCGACCCGGCGCTGCTCGCGCTGCGCCTCGCGGAGACCGGGATCGGCGCCCTGGGCGCGGCGCTGGCCGTACTCCTGGTCCTGCCGGTGACCACGCACGCCACCACGGACGCCTGGATCCAGCGCGCCCTGCGCTGCGTCCACGGCTGCACCGCGCATGCCGCGGCCCGGCTCGCGGGCTCGGCGGCGGCCGACCCGGCCGTGCACGTGGCCGAACTGGAGGTGCTGCTCGGCCGCGTACGCCTCTCGCTCGCCCCGCTGGTGCACCCGCTCAACCCGCTCCTCGCCCGCAAGGCCAGGGCTCGCCGAGTGCTCGTCCTGCTCGACGACTGCGCCCGCGAGGCCCGCGGCCTCGCCGAGGTCGCGGGCGACCCGGACGCCTCCCACGACGCCCGCCTCACGGCGGCCTGCGACCGGGTGGCGGCGGCCGTCCAGACCCTCGTCGGCACGGAGGCGGCGGAGTCCTTCCGTGCGCCGGTGCCCGCGCCTCGGCACGACCCGGCGGCGGAGCGGGCGCTGGCCCACCTGCACGCGCTGGAACACGCGCTGACCTCTTTGGCGAAGCCGCTGCGGAGCACTCGGCCGTCGCCGCTGGCAAGGGCCTGATTTTTCAGCCCGTCCGGCGTTTGAGGACGAGCGCGTTCAGCGCGATACGGGGGTCTGGGGGCAGAGCCCCCAGTTTCGGGAAGGGGCGGGGCTGGGGAAGAAAGCCCGCCGCAGGCGTACTTTGCCCGCCCGCCCCCCTTGGTCTAGACCGCCTGCTACCGTCACCGCCGGACACATACCTCCGCCGGAAGGGCGCACCCGTGGGCAACGCGCGAGCGTACATAGGTTCCTTCACCGAGGCAGGCGGCCAAGGCATCCTCGCCGCCCACGCCGACCCGGACACCGGCACCCTCACCCCGCTCGGCTCCACGGCCGCCCTGCCGAACCCCTCCTACCTCGCCCTCGCACCCACCGGCGACCGGCTGTACGCGGTGGGCGAGAACACCCCCGGCACCGTCGCCGCCTTCTCACTGCGCGGCGGTACGCCCACACTCCTCGCCCCACCCACCCCCGTGGGCGGCGACGCACCGACGCACCTCGCGCTCGCCGCCGACCGGCTCCTCACCGCCAACTACGGCTCCGGCAACGTCTCCTGGCTGCCGCTCCGTGCCGACGGCGCCCCCGCCACCGGAGGCGTCCTGCCGCACCGGGGCTCGGGCCCCGACCCGGACCGTCAGGAGGCGCCGCACGCCCACCAGGTGCGGCCCGACCCGAGCGGCCGGTGGGTACTCACCGTCGACCTCGGCACGGACTCCGTACGGGTCTGCACCCTGGATGGCACGGGCCTCCGCCTGCACCGCGAGGTGCCGCTGCGGCCCGGCAGCGGACCCCGGCACCTGGCGTTCCACCCGCGCGGCGACCGGGCGTACGTCCTCAACGAACTCGCCCCCACCCTGACCACCTGCCACTGGAACCCCACCGACGGACACCTGGAACCCGTCGACGAGACCCCGGTCCTGCCGGACCCGGACGCGCCCGGTGACCGCTACCCGTCGGCGCTCGTGACCGCCCCGGACGGACGCTTCGTATGGACCGCGACCCGCGGCCGCGACGTCATCTCGGTCCTCGCCGCCGCACCCGGCGACGCGGCGCCCCGGCTCGTCACCACCGTGGACTGCGGCGGCCACTGGCCCCGCGACCTTGCCCTGCATCCCTCGGGCCGGTTCCTGTACGCGGCCAACGAGCGCTCCGGCGACGTGACCTGGTTCGCCCTCGACCCGGAAACGGGCATCCCGCACCGGGCGGGAGCCATCGAGGCCCCGGCCGCGTCGTGCGTCGTCTTCGGACCGTCACCGGAGCCCGAGCGCGAGTCTGAGCCGGAGCCCGACACCGCCTGAGCCGCGAACCGTGCGGAACGGCCTGAGGCCGAGCACGACAAGGGCCCGCCCCTTGAACACGACAAGGGCCCGCCCCCCCCCGAGAGGGGGTGCGGGCCCTGAGGTGTGGCCGAAGAGGCGCGGCTCAGTGAGCCTGCGCACCCTGCGGCTGCTGCGGCGCGATGCCCAGCGTCACCATGTACGCGGAAAGCGCCAGCTTGCCGATCGCCGGGTACGAGCCCAGCGCCTCCGAGGCGGAACATCCGGCCTCCTGCGCGGCGCCGTCGAGCAGCCCCTCGGGCACCTCGGGGCCGATCAGATGCGGCGCGAGCGCGAGCTGTGCGGAGCCGGAGGAGCGCAGCTGCTCGGCGGTGGCCGCGATGGCGCCGTCCTGGTCGAGGGCCGCGGCCATCACCGGCACGGCGAGGCGCGCGGCCAGCAGCATGCCGGTGATCCCGGCGGCCTGCACGGCCTCCTCGCCGCCGACGGTGGCGAGAATGATGCCGTCCGCGGCGGTCGCCACGGTGAACAGGCGGGCCCGGTCCGCGCGGGCCAGGCCCGCCTCGGAGAGCCGGACGTGCAGCGCCTCGGCGAGCAGCGGGTGCGGCCCGAGCACATCGGTCAGCTCCACGGCCGCGCCGCTCTCCATCACGGCCTGCCGGACGCGGCGCATCACGGCGCTGTCGGGGCCGGCGAGCAGCGGCACCACGACCGCGGCCGGGCCCTCGGGGGCCGGTACGTCACGGCCCGCCGCGCGCGCCTGCTCGTACCGGGCGACGCGCTGCTCGGCGGTGTGCGCGAGCACGGCCTGGAGGCTCGGGAACATCGGGTCGGAGCCGTCGCTGTCGAGGTAGCCGATACCGGCATCGAGGCCGGGGAGCTCGGAGCGGGCGATGCTCACGACCTCCTCGGCGAGTCCGCGCGTGGCGGACGACGGCACGCCGGGAACGGCGAGAACGAACGCGGGTGCTCCCTCGGGAGCCACCGCGGGTTCCGGGCGGCGGTGCCGGCCGGGCTGACGGGGTCGCGGCATTCGTACGGGCAGGCCGTTGTCGGGCCCAGTGGGGGAGCTCATGGCCCGGCATGCTACTGGCTTCCCCGGTTGCGCTGTTCGGGCAGGTGCCACGTGAGAGGTATCCGTCCGGTTTTATCCGTTCGATTACGAAACGCGCATCTGTCGAGATCGCACGGCCGGTCCGGTCTGCGCCGTCAGCCCTGCGCGAGGTGCAGCAGCCGACCGTCGCACGGCAACCGGAGTTCCCCGGTGGCGAGCGCCGCGGCGATGGCCACCGCGCCGTCGAGCGGGTCACCGGCCGCCGATACGGCTCGCGCGTACGGGAGCTGATCCGCGAGCGCTTCCTTCAGGGGTACGAGGAGCGGGTCCCCGATACGGAACAGGCCTCCGGTGAAAGCCACTTCAGGGCCGGTGCCGGAGCGCGGCGGCGGGCACACCGCGGCCGCCGACTCCGCGATGTGCACCGCCGCGGCGCGCAGGATGTCCGCCGCGACCGGGTCGTACGGGGCGCAGTGGCCCACCTCCGGGGCGAAGGAGGCGAGTACCGCGGGGCGGTCGGTGCGCGGATAGAGCTTGCCGGGCAGTTCGGTGACCGGCCCGTCGAAGAACGTCTCCGCGCGCGCGAGCAGCGCCGCCGACCCGCCGCGTCTCCCGTCGTGCGCCCGCATCGCCGCGTCGAGCCCGGCCCGCCCCACCCAGGCCCCGCCGCCGCAGTCGCCGAGCAGATGCCCCCACCCGTCGGCCCGCCGCCATTCCTCCAGATCCGTGCCGAGCGCGATCAGACCGGTACCCGCTGCGACCACGGCACCCGGGCGCGGGCCCAGGGCTCCGGCGTACGCGGTCACGGCGTCGGCGGCGAGCGCCAGGCGCCGCACCCCGAAGGCACGGCCGAGGGCGCCGGGCAGCTCGGCACGGAGTTGGTCTCCCAGCGTGGCCATCCCGGCGGCGCCGACGGCCACGGCGTGCAGCTCGCCGCCGCCCCCCGCGTCCAGCAGCTCCCGCGTCATCGGCACGAGCTGCTCAAGGAGATGCGCGGCGTCGATGCCGTCGGGCCCGGTCCGTACGGGCTCCCGAGACGCTGTCCGAGCCGTGGGCGTCTCCCCGCCCGGCACCGTCGCGAGGGCGACCCGTAGTCCGGACCCGCCGGAGTCGACCCCGAGCACCCACCGGGCGCCCCCGTCCGCCCCGCCCGACGCACTCGTACGCGACCTCATGGACCGGCTCCAAGGAGAAGAAGGGGGGAAGGGGAGGGGGAGAAGGGAAGAAGGAGGGACGAAGGAGGGGAGAAGGAGTGACGACGACGGCGGCAGCTTATCCCCGGCGCCGGGTTGTCCGGGGCCGATAGGGGAGAGTGGGGGAGATGGGGTCGGGCGCGCTCCGTAGGCCGGTAGGGTGACCGCTTGTGGGAGCACGACCGTTGAGTGAACTGGTGGAGCCGGGCTGGGCCGAGGCGCTCCGTCCCGTGGAAGGCCGCATCGCCGCGATGGGCGACTTTCTCCGTGCGGAGATCGCGGCAGGACGTACGTATCTACCCGCGGGGCCGCACGTACTGCGCGCTTTTCAGCAGCCCTTCGACGAGGTGCGGGTGCTGATCGTGGGTCAGGATCCCTATCCGACCCCAGGCATGGCCATCGGGCACAGCTTCGCGGTGGCGCCCGAAGTGCGTTCGCTGCCGGGCAGCTTGGAGAACATCTTCCGGGAGCTGCACACGGATCTCGGGCTGCCCCGGCCCTCCAACGGCGATCTGACGCCGTGGACCCGGCAGGGCGTACTGCTCCTGAACAGGGCGCTGACCACGGCGCCCCGTAAGCCCGCGGCCCATCGCGGCAAGGGCTGGGAGGAAGTGACCGAGCAGGCGATCCGTGCACTGGTGGCCCGCGGCAAGCCGCTGGTATCTGTCCTTTGGGGACGTGACGCCCGTAACCTGCGTCCTCTTCTGGGTGATCTGCCTGCGGTCGAGTCCGCGCACCCGTCGCCGATGTCGGCCGATCGCGGCTTCTTCGGCTCGCGGCCGTTCAGCCGGGCCAATGACCTTCTGGTACGTCTGGGCGCACAGCCGGTGGACTGGCGGCTGCCCTAGGGGGTGTCTCCCCCTAGGCCAGGACCTGGCCCACCAGGCCCGACCAGGCGTACCCCTGCCGCACTTGCTCAGTGCACGCGGAACTCTTCGAAGGGCGCCACGTGCACCTCTTCGCCGCCCGCGCCGGGCAGATGCGGCTTGTGGCTGACGAGTCGGGCCGAGTTGCCCACGACGGCGATGCTGCTGGTGTTGTGCAGCAGGGCCGCCACGACCGGGTTGATGGATCCGCCCGCGCCCGCGAGCAGGCCGACGAGGTTGACCCCGATGGCCAGGCCGTAGTTCTGCCGGACGACCCGCAGGGTGTGGCGGCTGAGCTCGACGACCCCGGCGACCTGTTGCAGGTCGTTACCCGCCAGGGCGATGTCCGCGGTCTCCAGGGCCACATGGGACGAGTGCTCGCCCATCGCGATACCGACGTCGGCCAGGGCGAGGGCCGGGGCGTCGTTGGTGCCGTCGCCGACCATGGCCACGGTGTGGCCCTCGGTCTGCAGATCGCGGATCAGCTGGAGCTTCGCCTCCGGCAGGGCATGCGCGTGCACTTCGGCGATGTCGAGGGCGTCGGCGACGACTTGGGCGGTCTCCGGGGCGTCGCCGGTCAGCAGGATGATCCGCTGCACGCCCAGGTCCCGCAGCTGTTGGATGACCGTACCCGCCGCGGCACGTACGGCGTCGGATACGCCGAGCATGCCGATGAGGTCCTCGTCGTGGGCGAGGCAGATGACGGTCTCGCCCTGACGGCGGAGCTGTTCCGTCCACTCCTGGGCGGCATCGGTGAGTTCAAGGCCGTGCCGACGGAGCAGTGCGGGGCTGCCCACGAGGAGCCGGGTGCCGTCGAGTTCGGCCCGCATGCCCATCCCCAGGAGCACCTCGCAGGCCTGGTGGATGGGAATGTGCAGGTGCTGTTCCTCGGTGCGGGTGACGATGGCCTGGGCGAGCGGGTGGCGGGCGTGCAGTTCGCCCGACGCGGCGAGACTCAGCACGTGGTCGGCGGTGTAGTCGCCGTGCAGCGCCACCACGCTGGTGACGAGGGGGCGGCCGAAGGTGAGCGTGCCGGTCTTGTCGAAGACGACGGCGGTGACCCGGCCGATGCCCTCCAGGTGCGTGCCGCCTTTGATGAGGGTGCCGTGGCGCGCGCCGTTGCCGATGGCCGCGCTGATCGCGGTGGGGGTGGCGAGCCCGGCGGCGCAGGGGCAGGCGATGAGCAGCATGGTCATGGCCCGGCGGGCGTCCCGGGTCAGCAGGTACGTGCCCGCGGCCAGGGCCAGCGATACGGGGACGAATCGGCGGGTGAAGCGGGCGGCCACGGTCTGGATCGGCGCCCGGTCGGCCTGGGCCTCCTCGACGCGGCTGACGATGCGGCCCACGGTGGTGTCGCCGCCGACGGAGACGGCGCGTACGGTCAGCGATCCGGACGTCACGATGGTGCCCGCGTAGACCTCCGAGTGCTGCTGCGTGTAGACGGGCAGGGCCTCGCCGGTGATGGCGGCTTGGTCGACGAGGGCCTCGCCCGAGACCACGACTCCGTCGACGGGGATCTTGTGGTGCTCGTAGACCGCGACCGTATCGCCGATCTCGACGTCTTCCAGGGCCGCTTCGACCTCGGCGCCGTCGCGTACGAGCCAGACCCGTTCCTCGCCGATGCTCAGGAGTTCCTCGATGGCCCGGCGGGTCCGGCGCAGCGTGATCGTCTGGAGGAACTCCCCGATGTTGAGCAGCCAAAGCACGGTGAGCGCGACGACGTTCTCGCGCAGCAGCAGCGAGATGACCGTGGCCGCGGTCACGAGCGTGTCGGTGCCCGGATGTTGACGTCCCGTCAGGGTGCGTAGTGCACCGCGGAAGAACGGCAGTCCGCTGAAGACGGTGACCGCGCCCAGGAAGCTCGAGGGGCCGCCGGTCACCCAGGGCGGGCGCCGAAGGAGCAGGCGGCGTACGGCGACCAGGGCCAACACCGCCCCGCCGACGACGAGTCGGGCCACCTCACCGGTGGAGGAGTCGGGCGTCGACCGGCTCGGCCGGGCCGGTACCGAGGGCGACGGGGCCTCTTCGAGTGCGGCGACCATCCGGTCGATGTCCACGTCATTCGGCTTGACCCAGATGATGACGCTGCCGGTCCGGGGGAAGATCCTCAGCGCGCGGAAACCCGGTGTGCCCGCGATGCGTTCGTCGATCAGCCCCGCGCATCCTGGGCGCGCCTCGAGCCACGGGACGACGAGGCGAATGCGTCCGGCCGCGGCGGAGCGTACGACGACGCCGGACATGATCAATGCTCGTGGTCGTGGGCGTGGCCGGTGTCGACCGCCGAAGGCGGCGGAGCCTCCTCGCCCAGGGAGGAGCGGGCCTCGGCCAGCATGTCCCCGGCCTTCAAGCGGGCCTCCTCCGCGGCGGAACCGAGCCACCGGCCGGCCACGATGCCCCCGGCAAGACCACTGACCAAGGTCTTACGAGCGGCGGGTTTGGCCTTCGGCGCGTACTTCACCGCACCACGGAAGATGGCTCCACCGATCAGGCCCGAGACCGCGTAATGCGCGAGACGACCGGCAGCGGCACCGGCGAGAGCTGCAGGGTGCATGGCGTCCTCCCTCTTTTCCGGCTTTTCCGGACCGTGTTTTCCGGACCGTGCGGAGACCGGAGACCCACACAGCTCGGTCAAGTGGTGTACGTCAATTGTGCGCCTCCATACCGCCGTAGCGCATTTGTTGCTCCATCAACCTGAATACGCCGGACGGCAGCGTGAGTTGGATGGAAATGGATGTCATCTGCCGCTCGGCGGAGCGCACTCAGCGAGCTACGGTGCGTGGCCGTATCCAGGGCCGGGGCAGCAGCGTCATCGCGTACACCACGACCGCCATGGTGATGATCGAGAAGCTGGGCGGCAGGCCGGGCACCGCATAGCTGAGGCCGAGCCCCGCCCACATCTCGCCCACGGCGAGTACGCAGGAGAGCGCGAGCGCCCGGAACGGCCGGTTCGTCAGGCGCTGCGCCGCCCCGGCCGGAGCGGCGAGCAGGCCGAGGAGCAGTAGCGCACCGACGGCCTGTGCAGCCTCGGCCGCGCACGCCCCGACCAGCGCGATGAAGGCGAACCCAAGGAGGCGCACCGGAACACCCCGGGCGGCGGCCACCGACTCGTCGACCGAGGCGAACAGCAGCGGACGGGCGAGAATCAGCATCGCGACGCAGATCCCGACGGCCACCACCGCGGCCAGTTGGGCCCGGGAAGCGGACAGGCCGAAGATCGAACCGAAGAGGACATCCACGCCCACGCCGCTGTCCGAGGTGCTGCGCGTCGTGGTGTAGAGCGTGAGGAAGAAGACCCCCAGGCCGAGCACCCACGAGAACACGCTGCCAATGGCCACGTCGTCGGCCCGTCCGCGCCGCCCGAGCACGCCGAGCAGCAGGGCGACGGCAATGGTCGCACCGAAAAGGCCCACCCGCGGGTCGTAACCGAGGGCGAGCGCCGCCACGGCTCCCGTGAACGCCACATGGCTCAGGGCGTCGCTGGTGAAGACCTGCGCGCGCAGCACCAGGAAGTGGCCGACGAGTCCGCAGGCGGCAGCGATCGCCGTGCCCGCGAGCAGCGCGTTACGGAAGTAGGGCTGGTCCAGAGCCGCCGCCCACACCACGACCTGCGCGCCGCCCGTCATACCGCGCCCCCGGTCGGTCGAGTCTCGGGTGACGGCTGGCGCACACCCAGGCGTGGGCGCACCACCCCGTACAGCCGCGCCATCACATAGACGGCGAACGCGAACGACGTCACCCAGAACCCGATCGGGTACGCCGAGTAATACGCGACGACAAGCCCGCTCCACGTGACCGCGAGCGCGATGACGATGCCCAGGGCCAGACTCACCGCGGGCCGGGCACTGAACCGCTGCGCGGCGGCGGGCGGCATCACGAGCAGCGCGAAGACAAGCAGGGCACCGGTGATCTGGCTCGCCTCCGCGGTCGCCGCCCCGAGCAGCAGCAGGAACAGCACCGAAAGCGCACGCAGCGGCACCCCACGTCCGGCCGCGACCTCGGGATCCACGGAGGCGAACAGCAACGGCCGCGCCATGCAGGCCAGCGCCGCGAGCACCACCGCGGCCACCACGGTGAGGAGAACGACCTGGCCGTGCGTGATGCCGAGGAACCGGCCGAAGAGCAGCTCGTTCACGCCGCTGAGCGATCCCCGGTACAGCGCGATGAACAGAAAGCCGCAGGCGAGCAGAAACGCCTGGACCGTACCGGTGATGGCGGCACTCTGCCCGTTGTCGCCCCGGCCGCCGCTCCCCGCCCCGCCGCGTGGTGCCAGGACGGCGATGGCCAGCGCGGCCGTCAGACAGAAGGCGAAGTACCCGTACAGCGCGCTGACCCCGACGAGCAGGGCACCGGCCGCTCCGGGAAATCCCACGACCGCGATGGTGTGCCCGGCGAAGCTCTGTCGGCGAAGGACCATGAACCAGCCGATCGTGGCGGCGAGTACGGCGACGACCGTACCGGCCCGGAACGCGTTGACCATGAACGGATAGGCCCACAACTCCGGCAGACCGACGGCCTGTTGCACACCGGCGACGGGATCCCACACGGGGCCGGTGCCGCTCCACGTCATGGCGGGTCCGCCGAGTCCCGGTGCGGATGCCCGTCGGTAGGCGCGGCAGGTGTCTCCGGCGTCCCCACCACGGCAAGCCGACCGTCCCTGGTGTGCAGGACCTCCACCGGTGTGTCGTACAGCCGGGACAGCGTCTCGGTGGTGATCACCTCCTCCGGTGTGCCGACGGCCGCACGGCCCTCGGCGATATACACCACCTGGTCCACATAGGGCAGGATCGGATTCACGTCGTGGGCCACCATCACCACACCCACGCGCTCCTCCCGGCAGATGCGCGCGATCAGCGCGGCGACCGCACCTTGATGGGACAGGTCAAGGCTCTCCAACGGCTCGTCGAGCAGGAGCAGTTCAGGGCGGCACACCAGTGCCTGCGCGATCAGGAGCCGCTGCTGTTCCCCGCCCGAGCACGCGCCGATCGGCCGGTGTGCATACGCGCTCGCGCCCACCAGGTCGAGTACGGCGGCGATCCGCTGCCGGGCGGCACGCCGCCGGGCACCGACTCCCGCTGGCAGGGGCAACGGGGTCCCCCAGCGGTCGCCGTCGAGTCCGAGCCTGACGATGTCGACGCCCCGGAGCGGCAGGGTGGCGTCGAAGCCGCGCCGCTGCGGAAGGTAGCCGATGCTGTGGTTGGCGCGGCCGGGTGGCCTTCCCAGGACGCGGAGTTCGCCCGCGGACGGTCGTACGAGCCCGAGCAGGACCTTGATCAGAGCGGTCTTGCCGACACCGTTGGGACCGAGGACGGCCACGAACTCCCCTGCGTGGACGTCGAGATCGACCCCCGACCACAGGGTGCGGCCGCCGACGCGGGCGGCGGCGCCGCGCACGGAGACCAGGGCATCACCCGCCGCTCCGGTCGCGGGAACGGCCGGAAGTCTCGCCGTCCGATTCGCTGTCGCCTCGCGGACTCGTTCCAGCGGGTTCATGGTCATCGGCCCGTCGCCTCGGCCAGCGCTCGCTCGATGCCCTCGAGCTGCGCGACCTGCCAGTCCTGGAAGGAGGCGTCCGGCGGGACCGGCGTCTCGGTCACCGAAGCGACCGGGATGCCCGCCGCCTTGGCCGCATCGACCTGCGCCCGCACGTCCGGCGTCGAGTTCTGGCTGTTGTGCAGGTAGACCTTGATCTCCTGGGTCTTGATCTGCCGGTCGACGGTCGCCTTGTCCTGCGCGGTGGGGTCGGCACCCTCGCTCATCGCGTCGAGGAACGACTCCGGGGTGAGCAGCTTCAGGCCGAGCCCTTCGGCGAGCGGCGTGACGATCGACTCCGACGCCCCGACCGGGGTGCCCCCGTAGGTGTTCCTGATCTCGGAGATGAGCTCGTCGTAGCGGGCCAGCGCCTTGTTCTCGTAGTCGCGCTTGCGCTCGTCGAAGTACGCCGACTCCGCGGGCCGCTGCTTCTTGTAGTCCGCCGTGATCCGGTCGATCACCTGATGCACGTCGTCCGGCGCGTACCAGCGGTGCGGATTGCCGCCCTCCTGCTCTCCGACCAGCTCCCCGACGTTCAGGACGGTGCGCTCGCCGTCGCCGGGGCCCTCTGCGTCACCGTCGGCGTCGAGGAGCCGGGTGGCCCAGGCGTCGTAGCCGACACCGTTGAGGATCACGTAGCGCGCCTCGGCGACCTTTCGGGCGTCCGCTGCTGTCGGTTCGTAGTCGTGCGGGTCGGCGTCCGGGTTGCCGATGACGCTCTCGACCGACACCTGGGTGCCGCCCAGTTGCTCGGCGATGCTGCCCCAGAAACTCTCCGCCGCCACGACCCGGATCTTCCCCGTGTCCCCGTCGGGAGAAGGCCGGGCGGCGCCCGGCTCGGAGGAGGTGGCACAGGCCGTACCGGTCAGGGCCAGGGCCAGAGCGACGGCCGAGCCGCGCCTCAGCGAGCGGTGGAGGCCCGTACGGGAGGTCACTGCAGGCATATCAGCCTCCTCCACGGCGGCCGGGCCCGCGCGGACAGGCCCGCTGCGAGGGACACTTCCACAGTAAGCAGGAACGATTTTCAGCACCACCGAAGCCCGGTTCGACCTGGTCACGGCCGCCGAGCCGGACGCCAACCGGTGGCCGAGGGTTGGCCCGGCCCGGCCCGGCCACCGGCTGACGGCACGCTCGCCTCTTCTCCGCCCCTCGGGTTCTCCGCCCCTCGGGACAGCTCTGCTCAACGCCTCAGGCCAGTACCGCCGCTCGTACGCACAGCACGTCCGGGAGGTGCGTCGCGAGCTGCTGCCAGCTGTCGCCGTCGTCGGCGCTCGCGTACACCTCGCCGTTGCGGTTGCCGAAGTAGACGCCCGCCGGGTCCGCGTCGTCCGTGCGGAGGGCGTCCCGGAGCACCGTCCCGTAGTGGTCGCCCTCGGGCAGCCCCGCCGACAGGGGCTCCCAGCTCTTGCCCGCGTCCGGTGTGCGGTAGACGCGGCAGCGGTTACCGGCCGGGACCCGGTCCTCGTCGGCGTTGATCGGGAAGACGTACGCGGTGTCGCCGCGGTGCGGGTGTGCGGCCGCGGCGAAGCCGAAGGTGGACGGCAGGCCCGCGCCGATGTCGGTCCACTGGCCGCCCGCGTCGTCGCTGCGGTACACACCCCAGTGGTTCTGCAGATACAGCCGGTCCGGGGTGACCGCGTCCCGCGCGACCTTGTGCACGCACTGGCCGAACTCGGGGTTCGGGTCCGGCAGGAAGACCGCCGAGACGCCGGAGTTGGACGGCGCCCAGCTCGCGCCGCCGTCCCGGGTGCGGAACACTCCGGCCGCGGAGACGGCCACCGTGACATCGGCGGGACTCCGCGCGTCCGTCAGGATGGTGTGCAGGCCCTCTCCGCCGCCGCCCGGTTCCCACTCGGAGCGCGTCGGATGCTCCCACAGCGGCCGGACGAGCTCGAAGCTCTCGCCGCGGTCCTCGGAGCGGTACAGCGCCGCCGGTTCCGTGCCCGCGTACACCACGTCCGGCTCGGCGGCGGACGGGTGCAGCTGCCACACCCGTTCCAGCGAGGCACCCGTGTCCTTGGGGAACTTCACCGGTGGCGCCGCGGGCTCCTTCCAGTTCGCCCCCAGGTCATCGGAGTGGAGCACGGACGGGCCCCAGTGCGCGTTGTCCCCGCCGACGAGGATGCGGGGGACCGGGCTGCGGGTGTCGATGGCGATGGAGTAGATCGCCTGGGCCTTGAAGTGCGGTCCCTCGAACTCCCAGGCGCCGCCGCGCCTGCGGCCGATGAACATGCCCTTGCGGGTGCCCACGGTCAGAAGAACATCGGTCGGCATGCCGACCACCTCCGCTGTCGGTTGACCTCGTTGTCACGACATGGCTCAGTCTGCACCCCACCACTGACAACGGCCCCGAAACCCGCCCTGACCTGGCATTTCCACCCCTGGTCCCGGCCAGAAGCGGGCGCCTGGCCGTGCGGCTGCGTCAGGGACTCGTACGCGACCCCGTGAGCGACGCCAGACGCGCGATCCCCGCCGGGCCCACCCGGCAACACCCGCCCACCAGCCGGGCGCCGGACGCCACCCAGTCCCGCACCCGGGCCCCGTCGAAGGTCGCGGGACCCCGGAAGGCGCGCGCTCGCGCGTCCCACCGCTCGCCGCTGTTGGGGTAGACCACGACCGGCTTCCCGGTGATCCGGGCGGCGAGTTCGACGGCCGCGTCCGCATCCTCCGGCGCACAGCAGTTGACGCCCACCGCGAACACCTCGTCGCTCTCCGCGGCCACCGCGAACGCCTCGGACAGGGGCTGCCCGGCCCGCGTACGGCCGCCCTCGACGGTGTACGACAGCCAGGCGGGCACCCCCAGGCCGCGCACCGCCCGCAGCAGCGCCCGGGCCTCGTCGACGTCCGGCACCGTCTCCAGGGCCAGGGCGTCGGGCCCGGCCGCGGCGAGCGCTTCGAGGCGTGGCCGGTGGAAGCGTTCCAGGGCGGCGACGCTCAGGCCGTAGCGGCCCCGGTACTCCGAGCCGTCCGCGAGCATCGCCCCGTACGGGCCCGCCGACGCGGCCACCCACAGCGGGCGCCGCACCCCGGCGGCATGCGCGCGACGGGCCGCCTCGCGGGCCAACTCCACGCTCAGGCCGAGCAGTTCCGTGGTGCGGGCGGCGTCGAAGCCGCGCGGCGCGAAGCCCTCGTACGTGGCCTGGTAGCTCGCCGTGATCGCGACGCTCGCGCCCGCCTCGTAGTACGCGAGATGCGCGGCCGTGACGGCCTCGGGCCGGTCGGCGAGCAGCCGCGCCGACCAGAGCGCGTCCGACAGGTCGTGCCCGTCGGCCTCCAACTGGTTCGACATCCCGCCGTCGAGCACCACCGGGCCCTCCGCCACGGCCTGCGGCAGTGTCGGCCCGGCGGTGGGTGGAGTGCCGGGCGTGGGAGTGCCGTGGGAGCTCATACGTCGACGTTAACGCGCCGTACGCTGTGCGCATGGCTTCCGTACTGATCCTCAATGGCCCCAATCTCAATCTGCTCGGCACCCGTGAGCCCGGCATCTACGGCGCCCAGACCCTCCAGGACGTCGAGGCGCTGTGCCAGAAGACCGCCGCCGGGCTCGGCCTGACGGCGGACTGCCGTCAGTCCAACCACGAGGGTCAGCTCCTCGACTGGATCCACGAGGCGGGCCGTGAGCAGGCCGAGGGCCGGTTGATCGGCGCGGTGCTCAACGCGGGTGCCTATACGCACACTTCGGTCGCCTTGCACGACGCCATCAAGGGCGCCGGGCTGCGCACCATCGAGGTGCACATCTCGAACGTGCACGCGCGCGAGCCGTTCCGGCACCACTCGTATCTGTCCCCGGCCGCGGCCGGCATCATCGTCGGCTTCGGTACGGATGGCTACCGCATGGCCATCGAGGGCCTGCACCGTCAGGCGACGGCGGCCCAGGGCTGAGGCCGAGCGCGGGCTGAGGGCGGACGCAGGCTGAGGACGGACGCGGCCGCCTAAGGCCGAAAACCGGCCTCCGTTTCGACCGGTCGTACGGTGTGGTCCTCCGGCGGCGCCGGGCAGACCCGGCTCGTCAGGAGGAGCCAGGTTCCGTCCTTCTCGACCCAGGTGCGGATGCACAACACCCGCTCGCTCAGGCCCAGGTCGAGGAGACGGTCGGACGGGACGCCCTCCGTGGTGAGGAGTCTGCGGGTGATGCCCGTGCGGCCGTTGACCGTCGCGATGGTCTCTTCCGTGACCAGGTGGTCCACACCGCGGCCGCCCGCGCGCATCCGCTCGATCACCTCGCGTCTGTCCAGTCTGCGGCCGTCCGGGCGGACGGACACGAAGTCCGGGTGAAGCAGCAGGTCGACGGTGGTGGCGTCACCGGCACGGACGGCCGTGCCGAGCCGCCGCTCCATGGCGATGAGCGCCTCGGCGGGGAACATGTCGTCCATTGCGCCGATCGTACGTCGGCGCGGGCCCCTCTATGTCGCCGACTCCCTTGCGGCCAGGGCGTTTTCGGCCAGGATCGCGCGGCCGTGGCGCGGTGCTGACGGCATCTGGCCGGAACGGCTCGGGAACCGGTCGGTTCGCACCGTGCCGCACAGGACGTGAAGGGCATGTGAGCGACTTCGATCACCGGCGTGGCGGGAGATCCGCTGACGTAGGGTCGGGCGTCATGATCACGACGTTCAGCGACGCTTTTGTCCGGGTGGCCGAGCCCCATATGGGATGGGTCGTGGAACAGCTGGAGACGTTCCAGGGATTTCTGCCGGACGCGCCGTGGACCGCGGATCTGGAGCAGGGCGTGTACCGGCAGGGCGAGCGCGAGGTCCGCGTCGGGGTGCTCGGCACCTACGACGAGACGGACCGCTCCTGGATGTGGGCTCTGGCCAACCCCGGTTTCGCCGGGACGGCGGCGGTGGCCGCCGCGAATGCCGTACGGGACGTCGGGCTCGGCGTCGGCGTGCCGGAGTTCACCGAGGACGTCATCGACCTGTCGGGCTTCCCGGACCCGCGCATCGCGGCGGAGACCCTGGCCTGCGCGGCGATGGGGGTGCTCGGCGCCACCGGGTACCTCGGCCTGGACGCCGGGCCCGGGGTACGGGTCTATCTGGTGCCCGAGGACCCGCGGGTGCCGCGCGCCCCGCTCGTACCGGCCGCCGTGCCACGGGTGCTGCTCGCCGGGGCCGGTGTCTTCGGGGCCTCGCCCCGCCGCGTCGTCACCGGCTACTTCAGGCACCACGGCCTGACCGCGGAGCGCTCGCCGGACCGGATCTCGGCGCGTACGGCCGACGGCGTCGCCATCGAGGTGCCGTTCGACGCGGCGGGACGGATCGCGTCGGTCGAGGTACGGGGGATCGGGGCCGAGCACAGCGGGTAACGGCCGCTCCTGCGGAAGGCGTTGAGGGACTGAAGGGGTTGACCCTTCAATCAGCCGCCTCTAGGGTCCGACCGCAAGATGTTTCTGCAAGAAGTCAGCAACTTGCCGGAAACATTCAACGGGCCGTTTCCCGCGGCGTCTTGAGCCGCCCGGTCTCCCCGGCCCGTCCCCCCACTTTCCCCCACGGAGGAGGACCGATGCGCGGTCGTACCCGGAGAACCCACCGCATACCCAGGTCCCGCAAGCTGCTCGCACTCACCGCCGCGCTCGCCGCGGGCACGGCGGGCAGCATCTATCTCGGCGCTCACGAGCCCACCGAGGCCGCGCCGAACGCCGCACCGGGCGCCGGGCCCAAGGCCGCCGCGGCGGCCGCGGCGGCCGAGAAGGATGTCACCGCGGTGATGTTCGAGTGGAGCTTCGCGTCCATCGGAAGGGCCTGTACCGATTCGCTCGGCCCCGCCGGATACGGCTCCGTGCAGGTCTCGCCGCCGATGGAGCGGATCAAGGGCGAGCAGTGGTGGACCGGATATCAGCCGGTCAGCTACGACATCGCGTCCTCGCTCGGCGATCTCGACGCGTTCAAGGCGATGGTGAAGAGCTGTCACGACGCGGGCGTGAAGGTCGTCTCCGACGCGGTGATCAACCATATGACGGCCGGATCCGGCACCGGCACCGGCGGCTCGTCGTACACGAAGTACGACTACCCGGGCCTCTACCAGGCCGCCGACATGAACGACTGCACGAGCGAGATCAAGGACTACACGAACCGCGCCGAGGTGCAGAACTGCGAACTCGTGGGCCTGGCCGACCTGGACACCGGCGAGGAGCACGTCCGTGGCGCTATCGCGGGCTACTTGAACGACCTGATGGAGCTCGGTGTCGACGGCTTCCGTATCGACGCCGCCAAGCACATGCCCGCGGACGACCTGAAGGCCATCAAGGCCAAGCTCAGCAACCCGGACGCGTACTGGAAGCAGGAGGTCATCCCGGCCGCCAGTGAGC
This sequence comes from Streptomyces sp. NPDC002851, assembly GCF_053591935.1. Classification (NCBI taxonomy): domain Bacteria; kingdom Bacillati; phylum Actinomycetota; class Actinomycetes; order Kitasatosporales; family Streptomycetaceae; genus Streptomyces; species Streptomyces sp. NPDC002851. The sequence continues at coordinate 126,463 of NZ_JBSFUT010000013.1, forward strand.
CGATCAAGCAGGACGAATATCTCGGCACCGGCGACGTGCAGGAGTTCAACCTCGCGTACGCCCTCAAGTCGGCCTTCGAGAGCGGAAATCCGGCTTCACTGAAGAACGTCACGGACGGCAAGCTGCCCAGCGAGTCGGCGGCGACGTTCGTCACCAACCACGACACCGAGCGGCAGGGCAACACGCTCACGTACAAGAACGGCGCCGCCTACACCCTCGCCCATGTCTTCCTGCTCGCCCACCCGTACGGGCAGCCCGATGTGCACTCCGGCTATGTCTTCGACGACAAGGACGCGGGCGCCCCGGACGGCGGCAACGCCGACTGCTCCTCCGACGCCTGGGTGTGCCAGCACGCGCAGCGGGAGATCGCGAGCATGGTGGGCTTCCGCAACGCGGCGGGCGACGCCGAGCTCACCGACTGGTGGGACAACGGCGGCAGCGCGATCGCGTTCGGTCGCGGCGACAAGGCGTACGTCGCGATCAACGGCGGCGACGGCGAGCTGACGGAGACCTTCAAGACCTCGCTGCCGGCGGGGGAGTACTGCGATGTGCAGTCCGGCAAGCCGGTGACCGTGGGCGACGGCGGTGAGCTGAAGGCCACGCTGGCCGCGCAGAGCGCTCTCGCGGTGCACGTCAACGCCACGAGCTGCGACGGAAACTGACGGGTTAACGGCTCGCGGCAGGTTCCGGAGATTCCGGAGGTTCCGTCCGGGGTGTGGGTGTGCTCACGCCCCGGACGGACGCCGTCCCGAAGCCGTCGAGCCGCGTACCACCAGCTCCGGCATGAACACGAACTCGTTGTGCGGCGCGGGCGTGCCGCCGATCTCCTCCAGGAGCGTGCGCACCGCCGCCTGGCCCATCGCCTGCACGGGCTGCCGGATCGTGGTCAGCGGCGGATCGGTGAACGCTATCAGCGGGGAGTCGTCGAAGCCGACCACGGAGATGTCCCGGGGCACCTCCAACTCCCGCTCCCGGGCGGCCCGTACGGCCCCGAGCGCCATCATGTCGCTGGCGCAGACGATCGCCGTACAGCCGCGGTCGATGAGGGTGCCTGCGGCGGCCTGCCCGCCCTCCAGGGTGTACAGCGAGTGCTCGACGAACGCCTCGGCCTCGTCCGCCGGTACGTCGAGCCGCTCGCGCAGCCCGAGCCGGAACCCCTCGATCTTGCGCAGCACGGGCACGAAGCGCTTCGGCCCGACCGCGAGGCCGATCCGGGTGTGCCCGAGCGAGGCGAGATGGGTGACCGCGAGGCGCGCGGCGGCCCGGTCGTCCGTGGAGACGAAGGGCGCGCGGACCTTCGGCGAGAAGCCGTTGACGAGGACGAACGGGACGCCCTTGCCGCGAAGCACCTCGTAGCGGTCCATGTCGGCCGTGGTGTCGGCGTGCAGGCCCGAGACGAAGATGATCCCGGAGACGCCCCGGTCCACCAGCATCTCGGTGAGCTCGTCCTCGGTGGAGCCGCCGGGGGTCTGGGTGGCGAGCACCGGCGTGTAGCCCTGGCGGGTCAGCGCCTGCGCGATGACCTGGGCGAGCGCCGGGAAGATCGGGTTGTCCAACTCGGGCGTGATCAGGCCGATCAGGCCCGCGCTGCGCTGCCGTAGCCGGACCGGGCGTTCGTAGCCGAGTACGTCGAGGGCGGCGAGGACGGCTTCGCGGGTGGCCACGGCCACGCCCGGCTTGCCGTTGAGCACACGGCTCACAGTGGCTTCGCTGACCCCCGCCTGCGCTGCGATGTCGACGAGCCGTGCGGTCATGCCAGTGGACTGTACCGGCCAACGGGCCGCTTGCCCACCGGCGGCCGAAAGGAGACGGTGCGGACGGCCTTGCAAAGGTCTTGCGACGTCTTGCTGTGCGGTGCCGGTCGCGTGCTCGCCGTGCCCTTGCGGGCCTTGCGGGCCTTGCGGTCGCGAGACCGGCAAGGGCGGGGACACATGAAGGTAACGATCCCCGCATCTTGCAGAAAGATGTCGCAAGGTCTTTCGGTGGCTTTTCAGTCCTGTTACGTTCCTGCCAACCCGGCGCCGTGTCGAGAGCGGCTCGCAGGGCACCTCCTGCCCCCCTGGTGTGACCTGCCTTGTTTCCGGGACCAGTTGAAGGAGTGCACATGCGGCGTGGCATACCGGCCACCGCTCTGGTCGCTGTCCTGTCCATGACAGTGGCGGCCTGCGGTGGCGACGGCGGTGACGGCAAGCAGGGCTCGGGGAAGATATCCGGCACCGTCACCTTCTGGGACACCGCGAACGACGCGGAGAAGGCGACGTACAAGAAGCTCGCCGAGGGATTCGAGAAGCTCCACCCCGACGTCGACGTCAAGTACGTGAACGTGCCGTTCGGCGAGGCCAACGCCAAGTTCAAGAACGCCGCGGGGGCCGGATCCGGCGCCCCCGACGTGATGCGTACCGAGGTCGCCTGGGTCGCCGACTTCGCCAACCTCGGCTACCTCGCGCCGCTCGACGGCACCCCGGCCCTCGACGACGAGGACGACTACCTCAAGCAGGCCAAGGCCAGCACCGAGTTCAAGGGCAAGACCTACGCCGCCCCGCAGACCATCGACACCCTCGCGCTCTTCTACAACAAGAAGATGCTCAAGGACGCCGGGGTGAAGGTGCCCACCTCCGTCGAGGAGATGAAGGCCGCCGCGAAGAAGATCAAGGCCGAGAGCGGGAAGACCGGTCTCTACCTGCGCGGCGACGACCCCTACTACTACCTGCCCTACCTCTACGGCGAGGGCGGCGACCTGCTCGACACGAGCCGCAAGAAGATCACCGTCGATGACGCGCCGGGCGCCGCCGCGTTCGCCGTGATGAAGGACCTCGTCGACTCCGGGGCGGCCACCACCGACGCCAGCGACGGCTACAACAACCAGCTCAACGCCTTCAAGAACGGCAATGTCGCGATGGCACTCGACGGACCCTGGTCCATCGAGGGCGCCCTCGCGGGCAAGGCGTTCAAGGGCGACAAGGGCAACCTCGGCGTCGCCACCGTGCCCGCCGGAAGCAAGGCCCAGGGCGCCCCGCAGGGCGGCTGGAACCTCGCCGCGTACGCCGGTTCCGGCAACCTGGACGCCAGCTACGAGTTCATCAAGTACATGAGCTCCGCCAAGGTGCAGCAGCAGACCACCGAGAAGCTGAGCCTCCTGCCGACCCGGACCTCCGTCTACGCCAAGCCGTCCGTGAACAGCAACCAGATGGTGCAGTTCTTCAAGCCCGCCGTGGACAAGTCCGTGGAGCGGCCCTGGATCCCCGAGGCCAACTCCCTGTTCGAGCCGATCCGGCTCCAGATGGAGAAGGTGCTCAGCGGCAAGAGCACCCCCAAGAGCGCCGCGAAGGGCGTCGGCGACGCCTACCGCAAGCTGCTCAAGGACTACCAGTAGGAAAGGCTGTACGGGCACATGGCTGTCGAGACCAGCCGGACCGTGGCGAAGGCCGCGGGCGCACCGAGCGCCCGCGGCCGCGCCCCGCGGACCGGCGACAAACCCGGGCGGCTGCGCAGGGCGCTGACCACCCACTGGTACGCGTGGAGCATGGTCGCCCCGGTGGTCCTGGTGATCGGCGTGATCATCGGCTACCCCCTGGTGCGCGGCATCTACCTGTCGACCACCGACGCCAACGAGGCGAACGTCGAGCGCACCATCGGCGTCAACCACATCCCCGCGACCTACGAATCCGTCGGGTTCGACAACTACACCGCGATCCTCTCGGACGGCGTCTTCTGGGACCGGCTCGGCTGGACCGTGGTGTGGACCGTGTCCTGCGTCGCCCTGTCCTTCGCGCTCGGCCTCGGGCTCGCCACCATGCTCAACCGGAAGCTGACCGGGCGGTCCGTCTACCGGATGGCGCTCATCCTGCCCTGGGCCGTACCGGCGTTCGTCTCCGTCTTCACCTGGCGGCTGCTCTTCAACGAGAAGAGCGGCATCCTCAACAAGATCCTCACCGGCGGCGGCATCGACGCGATCCCCTGGCTCAACGACCCCACCTGGGCCAAGCTCTCCGTGATCACCGTCAATGTGTGGCTGGGCGTGCCGTTCATGCTCGTCGCCATGCTCGGCGGACTGCAGTCCATCCCGGGCGAGTTGTACGAGGCCGCCGAGATGGACGGCGCGAGCCCCTGGCAGCGGTTCCGCAACGTCACCCTGCCCGGACTCCGCTCGGTCAGCTCCACCGTCATCCTGATCAGCGGGATCTGGACCTTCAACATGTTCCCGGTGATCTTCCTGCTCACCCGGGGCGGGCCCGGCGACGCCACCGAGATCCTGGTGACGTACGCCTACCGGCTCTCCTTCGTGGTCAGCCCGCGCGACTTCGCCGGATCCGCCGCCTGGGGCGTGCTGATCCTGCTGCTCCTTTCGTTCATCGCGGTGATCTACCGCCGCGCGCTCCGCAAGCAGGGAGAGGTGTGGTGAGCACCGTGACCGACGTGACCACCGTGTCCACCAGCCCTACGAAGTCCACCAGCCCTACGAAGTCCACAAGCCGTACGAAGAAGGTACGGGCGCGCGGCGAACGCGGGCCGCTCGCCTCCGTCGCGCTGCACACCACCCTGCTCATCGCCAGCGCGGTCGCCGTCCTGCCGCCGCTGTGGCTGCTCGTCACGTCGTTCAAGCCGAAAAGCGAGGCGTTCTCCACCGACCTCGTCAAGGACTTCACGCTCGGCAATTACGACCACGTCCTGACCGGCACCAACTTCCCCAGCTGGCTGGCGAATTCGCTGCTCGTCGTCGGCCTCACCACCGTCATCGGCGTCTTCCTCTCGGCCACCACCGGATACGCCGTGAGCCGGTTCCGGTTCCCCGGGATGCGGCCGGTGATGTGGCTGCTCCTGGTCACCCAGATGTTCCCGGTGGCGATCCTGATCGTGCCGCTGTACAACCTGCTCGCCGGGCTCGGGCTGCTCAACCAGCCGGTCGGCCTGGTCGTCACCTATCTGACGATCGCCGTGCCGTTCAGCGCCTGGATGATGAAGGGGTACTTCGACACCGTTCCCGTCGAGATCGACGAGGCCGGACGGGTCGACGGGCTCAGCCCGTTCGGCACCTTCTGGCGCCTGATCCTGCCGCTCGCCAAGCCCGGCCTCGCCGTCACCGGCTTCTACAGCTTCATCACCGGCTGGGCCGAGGTCGCCTACGCCTCCGCGTTCATGACCGGCGACGAGAACCTCACGCTCGCCGGTGGCCTGCAGACCTTCGTCAACCAGTACACCAGCGACTGGGGTTCGCTGACCGCGTCCGCCGTGATCGTCGCCGTACCCGCCGCAGTGATCTTCGGCTTCGCGCAGCGCCACCTGGTGTCCGGGCTCACCGCCGGTGCCACGAAGTCGTAGCCCATTCCGCCGAGTTGGGGCCACACCCCGCCTCCCGGACCTATCAAGGAAGACATGACCCAGCATCTCGCCGCCCCCGCGGCCCCCACCACCGGCACCCGCACGGACTGGTGGCGGGACGCGGTGATCTACCAGGTGTATCCGCGCAGCTTCGCCGACGGCAACGGTGACGGCACCGGCGACCTGGAGGGCATCCGCAGCCGCCTGCCGTATCTGCGCGACCTCGGCGTGGACGCCGTCTGGCTCAGCCCGTTCTACGCCTCGCCGCAGGCCGACGGGGGTTACGACGTCGCCGACTACCGGGCCGTCGACCCGATGTTCGGCACCCTGCTCGACGCCGATGCCGTGATCCGTGAGGCCCACGACCTGGGCCTGCGGATCATCGTCGACCTCGTCCCGAACCATTCCTCCGACCAGCACGACTGGTTCCGCCGCGCCCTCGCCGAGGGCCCGGGATCGCCGCTGCGGGACCGCTACCACTTCCGGCCCGGCAAGGGCGCCCACGGCGAACTCCCGCCCAACGACTGGGAGTCCATCTTCGGCGGCCCCGCCTGGACCCGTACCGCCGACGGCGACTGGTACCTGCACCTGTTCGCGCCCGAGCAGCCCGACTTCAACTGGGAACACCCCGCCGTACGCGACGAGTTCCGCTCCATCCTGCGGTTCTGGCTCGACATGGGCGTGGACGGCTTCCGCGTCGACGTCGCCCACGGGCTCATCAAGGCCGAGGGCCTGCCCGACATCGGCCACCGCGACCAGCTCAAGCTGCTCGGCAACGACGCCATGCCGTTCTTCGACCAGGACGGCGTGCACGAGGTCTACCGCAGCTGGCGGCAGGTCCTCGCGGAGTACGCGGGTGACCGGATTCTCGTCGCCGAGGCGTGGGCGCCCAGCGTGGAGCGCACCGCACGCTACGTACGCCCCGACGAGATGCACCAGGCGTTCAACTTCCAGTACCTGGGCACCCATTGGGACGCGGCCGAGCTCCGCGAGGTGATCGACGGCTCGCTCGCCGCGATGCGGCCCGTCGGCGCCCCCGCCACCTGGGTGCTCTCCAACCACGACGTCACCCGGCACACCACCCGCTTCGCCAACCCGCCGGGCCTCGGCACCCAGCTGCGCACCCCCGGCGACCGCGCCCTCGGTCTGCGCCGCGCCCGCGCCGCCACCCTGCTCATGCTGGCCCTGCCCGGCTCGGCCTACCTCTACCAGGGCGAGGAGCTGGGCCTGCCCGACGTCACCGACCTGCCCGACGACGTACGCCAGGACCCCTCGTTCCACCGGGCCGCCGGCCAGGATGGCTTCCGCGATGGCTGCCGGGTGCCGATCCCGTGGACCACCGACGGACCGTCGTACGGCTTCGGAAGCGGCGGCAGTTGGCTGCCGCAGCCCGACCACTGGGGCGAGCTGAGCGTCGCCGCACAGACCGGCGACCCCGGCTCCACCCTGGAGCTGTACCGCAGCGCGCTCGCGATCCGCCGGGCACAGCCCGGGCTCGGCGCGGGCAACACCAACGACCCGCTGGACTGGCTGGACGACGCCCCCGAAGGCGTCCTCGCCTTCCGCCGCGAGGGGTTCGTCTGCACGGCCAACACCACCGGCGCCCCCGTGACCGTGGCGGCACCGGGCCGCGTGCTGCTCGCCAGCCGTGCCGACGCCGAAGTCACGATCGAGGGCGGGCGGGCCGAGCTGCCGGCCGACAGCACCGTCTGGTGGGCGGTGTGATGGTGCTCGAGCCGCGGGACGCCGAGCGCGGCGCCCCGCGGCTCGCCGACATCGCCGCGCAGGCCGGGGTCAGCGAGGCCACCGCCAGCCGCGTCCTCAACAGCCGCGCGGGCGTCGCCGCCGCCACCCGGCAGAAGGTGCTCGCCGCCTTGGACGTGCTCGGCCACGAGCGGCCCAAGCGCCTCAAGCGGCGCAGCGCGGGCCTCGTCGGCCTGGTCGTGCCGGAGCTCAGCAACCCGATCTTTCCCGCGTTCGCGCAGGTCATCGAGCAGGCACTCACCGTGCACGGCTACACCCCGATGCTCTGCGCCCAGGTGCCCGGCGGCGCCACCGAGGACGAGCTGGTCGAGCAGCTGGAGGAGCGCCGGGTCCAGGGCATCGTCTTCGTCTCCGGGCTGCACGCCGACACCACCGCCGACCCTGCCCGCTACCGCGAACTCGCCGCCCGCGGCACCCCGTTCGTCCTCATCAACGGCTACAACGAACAGCTGCCCGGCCCCTTCGTCTCCTCCGACGACCGGGCCGCCGCCCGCATCGCCGTACGCCACCTCACCGACCTCGGCCACGAACGGATCGGTCTGGCCATCGGGCAGACCCGCTACGTGCCCTCGCGCCGCAAGGCCGACGGGTTCACGGCCGCCCTGCACGACCGGCTCGGCCGCACGCGTGAGGAGGCGCAGACGTTCATCACGCGCACGCTGTTCTCCGTCGAGGGCGGGCATGCGGCGGCCGGGCGGCTCATCGACCTCGGCTGTACGGCGATCGTGTGCGCCAGCGACATGATGGCGCTCGGCGCGGTGCGCGCGGCTCGTGAGCGGGGGCTGCGGGTGCCTGGTGATGTGTCGGTGGTCGGGTTCGATGACTCGCCGTTGATTGCCTTTACAGATCCGCCGCTCACCACGGTCCGTCAGCCCGTGCACGCGATGGCGACGGCTGCGGTGGGCGCGCTGCTGGAGGAAATCGCTGGGAGCCCTGTGCAGCGTACGGAGTTCGTGTTCCAGCCGGAGCTCGTTGTTCGGGGGTCGACGGCTCAGGTGCGGGCTTAGGGCGTGTGCGGTGGGTTTTCTCCCCTATCCCGCCCCTTCCCGTAACTGGGGGCTTCGCCCCCAGACCCCCTTTTTCGCGCTGAACGCGCTCGTCCTCAAACGCCGGACGGGCTGAATCACCCCAGACCGGCCGCCCGGCACCAACGCCACCCCGCCTCGCCGGGCGGCCACTCCCATCGTCGCCAACCGAAGGGACTCGCTGTGACCGGCACCCGCCGCCGTACCGCCCTGACCGTCGCCCTCGCCCTGCTCGCCGCCACCGCGCCACCGGCCGTGCTGGCCGTCGCCGAGCCCTCGGTGGCCGTCGGGGCCGCCTCGGCCGCCGCCGAACAGGTCGACCTGAGTAAGTCCCGGGCCCAGTGGATCGACCGCACCACGGTCGCCTGGGACCTCGACACCAACCCCCAGGACCGCTTCCACCTCCGTACGGACGACGGGCGGATCCGGCTGACACCGGTCGAGGGTGGTCTCACCGACGCGCAGCGGGCGAAGTTCCCGCACCTGAAGTCGTATGCCGCCTTCCGCGTCGACCCCCGTGACCGTGATCGGATACGTACCGCGCTCACCGGACAGCTCGTCGCCGTCGCCGTCGCCGACGATCAGGACGGGGCGCCGCGTGCCGCGACGGGGGTGCAGATCCAGGGCGTGCTCGACGATCTGTACGCCCCGGCGGCGACCCGGGCGCGGCTCGGTCCCACGTTTCACAACGGCCGTCCGTCGCTTGCGCTGTGGGCGCCCACCGCGCAGCACGTCGCCCTGGAGATCGACGGGCACACCGTGCCGATGCGGCGCTCGGACGCGTCCGGCGTGTGGACGGTCGCGGGTCCGAAGAGCTGGACCGGAAAGCCGTACCGCTATGTGGTGAAGGTCTTCTCGCCCGGCGCGGGGGAGCCGGGAGAGGCCGGGAAGGTGGTCACGAACACGGTCACCGACCCGTATTCCACGGCCCTGACCACCGACTCCGAGCGCAGCCTCCTCGTCGACCTGTCCGACCCGGCGCTCGCCCCCGACGGCTGGTCGGCGCTGCGCAAGCCGCCCGCCGTGCCCGCACGGGACGCGCAGATCCAGGAACTCCACATCCGGGACTTCTCCGTCGAGGACCCCACCTCCGCGCACCCGGGGCAGTACCTGGCCTTCACCGACACCGGCTCCGACGGCATGCGGCACCTGCGCCGCCTGGCCGAGGCCGGGACGTCGTACGTCCATCTGCTTCCGGCCTTCGACCTCGGGACCGTCCCCGAGCGCAAGGGCGAACAGGCCACCCCGGAGTGTGACTTGACGGCGTACGCGCCCGACTCCGACGAACAGCAGAAGTGCGTGGCGAAGACCGCCGCGCAGGACGCCTACAACTGGGGCTACGACCCGCTGCACTACACCGTGCCCGAGGGCTCCTACGCCAGCGACCCCGACGGCACCCGACGCACGGTCGAGTTCCGGCAGATGGTGCAGGGCCTGAACCGGGCCGGGCTGCGGACCGTCATGGACGTCGTCTACAACCACACCGTGGCGTCCGGGCAGGCCGACAAGTCGGTCCTCGACAAGATCGTGCCCGGCTACTACCAGCGCCTCGAGCCGGACGGCTCGGTCGCGACCTCCACCTGCTGCGCCAACACCGCGCCCGAGAACGCCATGATGGGCAAGCTCGTCGTCGACTCCGTCGTGACCTGGGCGAAGCAGTACAAGGTCGACGGCTTCCGCTTCGACCTGATGGGCCACCACCCCAAGGCCAACATCCTGGCGGTACGGAAAGCCTTGGACGCTCTGACTCTGGAGAAGGACGGCGTCGACGGCAAGAAGATCCTGCTCTACGGAGAGGGCTGGAACTTCGGCGAGGTCGCGAACGACGCCCGCTTCGAGCAGGCCACCCAGCGCAACATGGCGGGCACCGGGATCGCCACGTTCTCCGACCGGGCGCGGGACGCGGTACGCGGCGGCGGGCCGTTCGACGAGGACCCGGGCGTGCAGGGCTTCGCCAGCGGCCTGTACACGGACCCCAACTCCTCGCCCGCGAACGGCACTCCGGCCGAGCAGAAGGCCCGCCTCCTTCACTACCAGGACCTCATCAAGGTCGGCCTGTCCGGCAGCCTCGCCGACTACCGCTTCCGGGCCAGCGACGGTCGTACGGTCAAGGGCTCCGAGGTCGACTACAACGGCGCCCCGGCGGGCTACGCGGCCGCGCCCGGCGACGCGCTCAACTACGCCGACGCGCACGACAACGAGACCCTCTTCGACGCCCTCGCCTTCAAGCTCCCGCCCGACACGTCGGCGTCCGACCGCTCCCGCATGCAGGTCCTCGCCATGGCCACGGCGGCGCTCTCCCAGGGCCCGGCCCTGTCCCAGGCGGGTACGGACCTGCTGCGCTCCAAGTCCCTGGACCGGAACTCGTACGACAGCGGCGACTGGTTCAACGCGATCCAGTGGAACTGCCGGGCCGGAGAAGCCGAGGGCATGGGCAAGGGCAACGGCTTCGGACGCGGGCTTCCTCCGGCCGCCGACAACAAGGACAAGTGGCCCTACGCCAAGCCCCTGTTGGCGGCCTCGGCGGCGCTGACCCCGGACTGTGCGGACATCCAGGGCACCTCGGCGGCCTACCGCGACCTCCTGAAGATCCGCTCGACCGAACCGGCCTTCTCCCTGGCGACGGCGGGGGAGGTGCAGTCGACCCTGTCCTTCCCGCTGTCCGGCACGGCGGGGGAGACCCCCGGCGTCATCACGATGCGCCTGGGCGACCTGGTGGTCGTCTTCAACGCGACGCCGGAGCGGCAGAAGCAGCGGGTGGACGCGGTGGCGGGCACGGGGTACGGATTGCATCCGGTGCAGGCGGGCGGCGCGGACGAGGTGGTCAAGACGTCGTCGTACGAGGCAAGTTCGGGCACCTTCTCGGTCCCGGCCCGGTCGGTCGCGGTTTTTGCTCCCCAGCCCCACCCCTTCCCGGCTGTGCCTGACATGCGGCTAACGCCGCGTGGCTGACGGCGCTTCGGGGGCGGAGCCCCCAGTTTCGGGAAGGGGCGGGGTAGGGGAGAAAAGAACTCGCCTAGGCCAACTGCCGCCGTACCAGCTCCGTCAGGTGCCCCCTGGGGTTGGCGAGGAGGGTAGCCGGGGCACCCTCCTCAACAACCCGCCCCTCCGACATCACAAGGACCCGATCCGCGTCCATCACCGTCGACAACCGGTGTGCGATCACGATCCGCGTCGCGTTCAGGGCACGCGTGCTGTCCATCACCGTCCGCTGCGCCTCATTGTCGAGCGCGCTCGTCGCCTCGTCGAAGAAGAGCAGCTTCGGCCGTCGGATCAGCGCCGCCGCGATCATCAGCCGCTGCCGCTGCCCGCCCGAGATCGCCCCGCCCCCGGAGATCATCGTGTGCAGGCCCATCGGCATGCGCTTGATGTCCTCCGCGAGGCCCGCCATCTCGGCCGCCGCCATCGCCTCTTCCTGCGTGAACGTCTCGGTGCCGCTGATGCAGTCCAGGATCGAACCGGTCAGTGGCTGCGCGTTCTGCAGCACCACACCGCACTGCCGCCGCACCGCCGTCTGGTCGAGGGCCGTGAGGTCCTGGCCGTCGTACAGGACACTGCCCGAGGTCGGTTCGTCGAAGCCGATGAGCAGGCGAAGCAGCGTCGACTTGCCGCAGCCGCTCGCCCCGACAACCGCCACGAACTCGCCCGGGTTGATCGACAGGGACACCTCGTCGAGGACGAGCGGACCGTCGTCGGAGTAGCGGAACGACACCGACCGGGCCTCGATCGCGCCGGTCAGCTCCCCGGGCGGGGTGCTCGCGACCTGCACCTCCGGGGCCTCGTCGAGCACCGGCTTCAGCTGCTCGAACATGGGAAGCACCTCGGCCGCCGAGAGCAGCGCACCCGTGAGCTGCGTGATCGAGGTGAGCAGCATCGTCACGGCCGTGTTGAAGGTGAGGAACTCCCCGGCCGACATGCTGCCCCGGGCCGGACCCGCGAGCAGCATGAACATGATGAGGGAGGCAAGGGGCAGATAGATCGCGTTGAGGACCGTGGTCAGGTTCTGGATACGGCCCGCGCGCTGCTGCATCTCGCGGCTGCGCGCGAACTCCCCCGCCCACGCCGCGTACGCGAAGCTCTCCGCACCTGCGACGCGCAGCTTGGGCAGGCCGCGCAGGGTCTGGAACGCCTGGTTGTTCAGCTTGTTGTGCAGCTTCACCAGCTTGCGCTGCCAGCGCATGCCCCACAGGCCGAGGCCCAGGAACACGCCCGCGATCACCGTGAGCATGCCGAGCGCGGTGAGCGCCAGCGGCACGCTGTACAGAAGAAGAAGCACGATGTTCATCGCGCCGATCGTGCAGGACTGTAGAGCGACCGGTCCGACGCCCGACAGGACGCGCCGGATCGCGCTGATGCCCATCGCGGCGCTCGCCAGTTCTCCTGTGGAGCGGGACGCGAAGAACCGGGTCGGCAGGCGCAACAACCGGTCCCATACGGCCGGTTGGAGCGTCGACTCGATCCGGCCCTCCATACGGAGGACCGTCAGGTTCTGCATCAGCAGGAACGCCGCCGTGACGACGCTCGTGGCGATCAGCGCGACCGCGACCTGCACGATACGGTCCGTCTCGGCCTGCGGTACGTACTCGCCGAGCACCGTGCCCGTCGCGACCGGCACCAAGGCGCCGAACGCCACCGTCACAAGCCCGGCGAGCAGCAGGTTGCGCAGATCGCCACGGGTGCCGCGGAGACTGAACGCCATCAGGCGCAGCGGCGTCATCGGCCGGTCCGGCAGCGGCCGGTAGAACATCACGCCCCGCGGCTCGAACTCCTCCGCGTTGTCGGCGCCGATCCGGGTGCGCCGACCGGTCGCCGGATGCACCGCCTCGTAGCCGCCGCGCCGCCACAGCAGCGCCACCGGCGTGCCCGTGACCCGGTGCCCCACCAGGGGGCCGGTGTTCTCGCGCCACCAGCGGCCGGTGAGCCGCACCGGGCGGCACCGGATCCGCGCGGCCACCGCGACCTGTTCCACGGGGTCGAGCCGCCCCCCGGCCTCCGGGCCCTCCGGCGGGCGCGACAGCGTGATCCCGGACGCCTGGGCGACCAGGCGGCAGGCGGCGTACGTCGCGTCCGCGCCCCGCGCGTCCCGGTCCTCGCCCGCGCCCGAACTGCCCTTCTTGTACTTGCCGATGGAGCCGACCAAGGTCCGGTCGGCCTGCTCACGGACCGCCTCTCCGGCCCGGATACCGGCCGCCGTACGGTCCTCGTGGGCGCGTTCGAGCAGCTCGATCCAGCGGTCGAGGGCGGCGAGCAGCCGGTACTGCTGGTTGACCATCCGCTGCCACAGCTCGCCGTCGACGAGCAGGTCGTGCGCCGCGTCCGCGCTGAACGCCGCCCCGTACTGCACACTGCCCGGCGCCACCGGCAGCCACAGCAGATCCTCGTCGCCCGCGCCGGTGTCGAGCATCGCCCCGGCGGCCCGGCCGTCCAACGGCGCCTCGAAGAGCACCCGTTGGCTGCGCCCGATACCGCGCGAGAAGGCGTGCTCCAGGAGGCTGAGCGCCGAGTCCTGGGTGTCGTACTGGCTCTCGTAGCCGTACGAGGCCGGATCGGCCACCGGGTTGCCCCACGCGTCGTACACGACCGGGCGCTGAAGCTCCCGCAGCTCGATCCGGCGCAGCGCGCAGCCCTGAAGCGGGCGGCCGACCAGGGTGTGCCGGGTGCCCTCGACCGGGCCGAGCAGCAGCGTGCCGGGCTCCAGACGGCCGAGGAAGTGCCAGTGCCCGGCCTGCGCGGCGTCCACCGCGAACAGGTCGAGCGCCCCGGCCACGACCAGCCACAGGACCTGCGGCCCCTCGAGCGGCAGGCTGCGCAGACCGGCACAGTCGACGGCCGTACCGAGCGCGCCGAACGCACCGATGACGGCGTCCCCTTCGGAGGCGGGGTGCCCGACGAACCCGGGCCCGGGCGCTCCGTTCCCCGTCGCCCCGGCCCCGTACACGGTGGGGTTCGCGCCGGTGTCGTACGCGGTCGGGGTGGCCCCGGTGTCGTACACGGTGGGGTTCGTCCCGGTGTCGTACGCCGGGGTCGCCCCCGTGTCGTACCCGGACCCGCCCCCGCTGCCGTACTGCTGTGGAAACGTCATGTCACCGCTCCCTGACCAGCTCGGCGTACGCGCCCCCGGCGGCGAGCAGTTGCTCGTGGCGGCCGCGCTCGACGACCGTGCCGTGGTCCAGGACCACGATCTCGTCGCTGTCGCGGACCGTGGAGAGCCGGTGCGCGATCACCACGCAGGCGCAGCCGCGGCGCCGCAGATTGTCGATGATGACCAGCTCGGTCTCCGCGTCCAGGGCGCTGGTCACCTCGTCCAGGACCAGAATGCTCGGGTCGCGCACCAGCGCGCGGGCGATCTCCAGACGCTGCCGTTGCCCGCCGGAGAAGTTCCGGCCGTCCTGCTCCACGCGCGCGTGGATGCCGCCGGGCCGTCGGGACACTACTTCGTAGAGGGCGGCGTCGCGCAGTGCGGCCACCACCGCTTCGTCGGGGATGGAGGGGTCCCATAGGGCGACGTTGTCGCGCACGGTCCCCTCGAAGAGGAACACGTCCTGGTCGACGAAGGACACCGAGGCCGTGAGCGCGCCCCGCGGAATGTCCTCGAGCCGCTGCCCGTCGATGCGTATGACGCCTTCCCACGGGCTGTAGAGCCCCGAAATCAGCCGCGACACCGTGGACTTGCCGCTGCCCGAGCCCCCGACGAGCGCCACCTGCTGCCCGGGCCCGACGGCGAGCGAGAACCCGGTGAGCAGCGGCTTGTCCAGAGGGCTGTACCCGAACGTGATCTCTTCGAGGGACACATGGCCCTTGAGCCTGCGGGTACTCGCGGCCGGTTCCGGCCGGGAGTAGAGCGAGTCGACGGGAAAGGCCTCCACGTCCTTCAGACGGGCCACATCGGCCGCGAAGTCCTGCACCCGCCCGGCGACACCGTTGAGGCGGGTGATCGGCGCGGTGAACCGGGTCACCAGGGCCTGGAAGGCGACGAGGAGACCCACCGACAGCTGCCCGTCCACGGCGCGAAGGCCGCCGATCCACAGGATCAGGGCGGAGTTGAGGGTGGCGAGCGTGGGCGCGACCATACCGAGCCACGCACTGGGCACCCCCAGCCGCTGCTGCTCCTCCAGGGTGGTGGCGTGCTGCCCGGCCCAGCGCCGGAAGTAGCCGTTCTCGCCGCCGGTGGCCTTCATGGACTCGATCAACTGGAGCCCGGTGTAAGCGGTGTTGGTGAGCCGGGCACTGTCGGCCCGCAGCTTCTGCGTACGGGTCGCGCGCAGCCGGATCACGATCCGCATCGCCACCACGTTGAGCAGCGCGATGCCCACGCCGACGACGGTGAGCTGGGGGTCGTACGTCCAGAGCAGGGCGGCGTAGAGGAGCACCACGATGCCGTCGACGCCCGCCGCCGTCAGATCGCGCGCCAGGGTCTCGGCGACCTGGTCGTTGGACTGGAGGCGCTGCACCAGGTCGGCCGGGCTGCGCTGGGCGAAGAACGTCACCGGCAGGCGCAGCAGATGGCCGAGGAAGCGGGCGCTGGACAGGGTCGAGGAGATGATCCGGCCGCGCAGCAGATTGGACTGTTGCAGCCAGGTCAGCGCGGCCGTCAGAGCCACCATCGCGGCCATCGACATGAAGAGCGCGCCGAGCAGCGAGGTCTGCTGCCCGATCAGGAACATGTCGATATACGTCCGGCTGAGGGCCGGTACCGCGGCCCCGACCGCGACCAGAAGGAGGCTGGCGACCAGGGCGGCCAGCATCGTCCCGGTGGTGCCGCGCAGGCGCGCGGGCATCGCCCCGAGCACGCTGGGCTTGCGCCCGCCGGGCCGGAACCCGTCGCCGGGCTCGAGGACCAGGACGACGCCCGTGAAGCTGGTGTCGAAGTCCTCCATGGGCACGAACCGGCGACCCTTGTCCGGGTCGTTGATGTGCACGCCGCGGCGGCCGAAGCGGCGCCCCATCCCGTCGTACACGACGTAGTGGTTGAACTCCCAGAACAGGATGGCGGGCCCCTGCACCTCGGCGAGCGCGCCCGGCTCCATCTGCATGCCCTTGGCGGTGAGGCCGTAACTCCGCGCCGCCTTCAGGACGTTGCTGGCCCGCGAGCCGTCACGGGAGACGCCGCAGGCGATCCGCAGCTCCTCCAGTGGGACGTGTTTGCCGTGGTGGGCGAGGACCATCGCGAGCGCGGCGGCGCCGCACTCCACGGCCTCCATCTGGAGCACGGTGGGGGTGCGGACCGTCTTGACCCGCTTGCCGCGCGGGGCGCGCCGGGGCGGCCCAGCGCGCCGTCGGCCACCACTCGGGGCGGGCGCGCGGCGGCGCCCGCCGCGGGAGGCCAACTGCGGCTGGGGTGGGGTGCTCGTGGGGCTCGGTGCGGCCGGTTCCTGGGGCACGGTCACGGAAGCAGCCAATCGATCGGGCGCTGCTCGGCGAGGTGGATCGCGGCGGCGGTGGGGGTCATCGAGTCCAGCGCGTACGGCGGACCGTCCGGCGTCGACCAGCGGTAGCCGGACTTCGTCCGCGAGGACTTCTCAAGCTTGACCAGGATTCCCACGGCCGGGCCGTCGGCGGTGAACTGCCGGGCCAGCTCGGCGTCCCCGAGGAACGCGGTCAGCTGCCGCCGGGTCTCGGCGGTGCGGCCCACCGCCTGTACGCGGCCCCGCAGTGTGCCGTACTCCTGGGTGGGCACGGACTGGACGGTGACGTCCACCCGCGCACCGGCCGGCACCGTGGCGGCGGTGTCGGCCGGTACGTAGAGCACCGCGCGCAGTGGGTCGTCGGGCGTGCGGGTGCGTTCCACCACCGCCACGTCGGCGCCCGTCTTGACGACGGCGCCGACGGTGGCGACCAGGGTGGTGAGACGACCGGCCGTCAGCGCGCGCACGGCCCGGTCACCCTGCTCCGTACGGACCTTGAGCAGCGACGCGCCCGCGTCGAGGTGGGCACCTTCCTCGGCGAGCACGTCGGTGACCTGGCCCGTGACGGGGGTCTGGACGACATAACTGCCCTGCGCGTGCGTGAGCACCCCCGCGGTGCGCACCGTCGACGACACCGAGCCGGTCACGGCCCAGATCGCGGCGGCGGCCATCACCACCAGGGTGACGGCCAGGACGAGCAGGCCCTGCGGGCGTGCGTAGCGCACCGGCAGGTCGAGTTCCTCCGGCGACTGCAGCTTGGACAGGGCCTGTTGGCGGAACTGCACGTACTTTTCCTCTACCTAGGCCAGGGCACCCCACAAGCCCCGGAACCACTGGTTCCGGGGCTAGGGGCTCATATCGGCTCAATGAGCCGGTATGAGTCTCAGCGCGTCGAACGCCTCTGAGAGTGCTCCTCGGTGTTGCTCAGCGAGTTGCGACTCAGAGACCGGCGGTGAGGTTGGCGGCCAGGCCGGTGGCGGCGGCGGTGTTCACGCCGGTCACGTTCTGGACCGTGCCCTGCACGCCGGCGACGACCGGGGTGACCGGGGCGACCTGGTCAACGGTGGAGGTCACGTTGCCGAGGACCTGGCCCACCAGGCCACCCGCGACGTTGTCGAGGTCGGCGTCGGCGATCTCAGCGGTCTCGATCTGGGGGTTCATGAAGGTGCCCTTCTCATCGGTATTTCCACAACAGCGGGGTCCGTAGAGGCTGCTCACAGGCAGGCCCGTGAGGGGGACGCCTCGAGGAGGTGACCCTGGAGATCGCCCCTTCCGAAGCCCCGCGGTTGCAGGATCAAAGCACGTCGCGGCCTCGCACATCCAATCGGCGGGTGACCACTCCGGTCCTTCTGTGACCGCCGAACCACCCTTAGGCGCAGGACTGTTCACGTATCGGTGCAGCACCTTCACAAGATCTTCTTCGGCGGTGCCGCATGGAGGCTGCGACCCGGCGCGGCCGCCCCGGGGGAAAAGCGGAAACTACGCCCCCAAAGGGTGCGGATTTCATCACGGACGGGCCCGGGCCAGGCGGCGTGCCGTGTGATGCGTGACGGCGCTGCGCAATCGGTGTGCAGGTTTTTTGCAGGAGGCCCGGATTCCGCAAAGTGACGTGGGTTCTTGACGGGGAGTCGGTTGTCCGGAGGGGAAGAGGTTCCTCGAGGGAATTCGGTTGCCCGGAGGGGGCTGTGAGTCCTGGAGGGGATCAGGAGCGTCCCGGAGGGGATCGGGAGCGTCCTGGAGGGGCCAGGAGGCGTCACTCCGTGTCGGTGTCCCGCTCCCCGTGGTGAATGTGGGGCAGCCGCAGATGGTGGTGGTGCTCCGGAGGCGGCGGGTGCTCGGCGCCGCTGGCCCGCTCGACGAGGCCCGCCGTGAGCGGGTACACGCGGCGGCCGCCGCACGCGGGGCAGACCGCCGCGGCCAGCGGGGACCGGACGGCGTTGCCGTCCTCGTCGACGTACTCCTGGGTGTTGAGGCCGTCGGGGTCGGTGGAGAGCACCAGTGCGTAGGTCCGCTCCCAGGTCTCTCCACAGTCTCCACAAGCGAAGGCGAAGGTCTCCGTGACGGGCTCGCCGGCCTCGGACATCGCTGCCTCCCGGAGCTGGTGCGCGGTCTGGAAGGCCAGGCCATCACCGGCCACGGGCGCGCACCACCGGCCGGGGCCGTACGGGTGAGCCCCGCGGCCGCCCGAGAGGCGCACGGAATTACGGTGCGCGAATTGCGTACGACCGTGAACTCCCGGGGTATTCGCCCGAAATGGACGCGGTCCACGCCCCATGTGGCCCGCGCCCAATTCAGGGCCGGGCGGAATTCTCCAGATGTCTGGACCACGGACCACGGAAGAAGACCACGGACCACGGAAGAAAAGGAGGCGAGGGTTCCGGGGGAGAAGGAGGCGAGGGTTCCGGGGCAGGAGGCGGCTCCCTAACGGAGCCACCACCGTTCGCTCTCCTTCGACAGGGCCTCCCAGAGCAGATTCAGCGGATGGCCCGGCTCGCAGGACTCCCGGTCCCCGCGCCGCGTGAACACCCCCACCAGAACCTCGGTCCTCGGCCCGATGTCCCCCACGACGTCCACCCGCCGCAGCCCCGCCGCCTCCGGCAGCTTGCCGCCCTCGGCGGCCTCGGCGATGCCCCGCGTGACCAGCATCGCGCCGCTGAGCACCCGGGAGCGGAGCAGCTCGAAGCCGTAGTGCGCCGCCTCGATCTCGGCGGCCACGGTCAGCTCCTTGCGGTAGTCCGCGCCGTACCACGAGGTCAGAAAGCGCCCGATGAGGCCGCCCGCGGAGACCACGAGCGGCAGCTTCGACAGCCCGGCGGCGCCGACCTCGGGGCCGGGCAGCCGGTCCGGCGGCAGATTGGTGAGCAGCGAGAGCCCGCTGCGGCGCCACTCGAGGATCTCGTACGGATCGAGCTCGGCCTCGGCGCCCTCGGTGACCACGACACTGCCGCAGACCAGGTCGAGCTCCTTGGACCGCAGCTTCGTGAACAGGTCCCCGGTGCGCACATGCGTCACCTTCAGATCGACCCCGCGGCGCTCGTACTGCTCGCTCACGCGCTCCACCGCGTCGAGCAGAAAGCCCAGCGTGTAGCGCGTGGAGCCGACCGACAGGGTGCGGCCCAGGCGTCTCCGGGCGTCGTGGAGGCCGTCGTTCCACTGGTCGAGCGTGGCGCGGGCGAGCCCGGCGAGCGCCTCGCCGGTCGCCGTGAACAGGACGTCCTTACCGCGGCCCCGCTTGATCACCAGGGCCTCCCCGCACAGTGCCCCATAGGTGCGGTTCAGGGTGTCCAACTGCTTCTGCACGCTGGACTGTTCCCGTCCGAGCAGACGGGCGGCGGAGAGCGCGGTTCCGGTCTCGTACACCGCGAGCAGGGTGCGCAGCTGATCCATCGTGGTGTCGAGGAGTTCCGCGGGGTACTGCTGCGGATCGGTTAAGGCCATGCGCGCCGACTCGCTCTCAAATCCTTGCGGTGCTATGCGATTTACGGCCTCGCAGCATAACCACAGCAGATCTGCCCGGAGGAAAGCAGGGCAGAAACGGGTCGCCCCGGAGCGGAAACTGGTCGCGCGGACAGCCCAAATTATCTGGGGATTTCTTCCGGAAAATGCTGGATGCGTTCCCGGTACCCGTGGAATCGTCGAGGCAATCCTGATCAACTACCCATCTCTGCGAGGAGAGTTACGCTCGTGAGCCACTACCAGGCCGGCCCCGCACCCGCACACCCCGGCGGGCAACACGCAGCGGTGCCGGCGCCCCCCACCGCCAAGCGGCCGGGAACCCTCGTCGCCTTCTTGGTCGTTTCGCTCGTGTCCGCGCTGAGCGCCGTCATCGGCGCGGTCATCGTCCTCGCCGGGGGCAAGGAACTCGCCGACGACAACATCCGGGATGTCATCGACGAGAACCCGGACGTGGTGGGCCTGCCGTCCGGCACCACCGCCGCGGACATCAAGGACCTCTCCGGTCCCATCTGGGACGAACTCGTCAGCGAACGGGCGGGGTCACTCGCAGCCCGCGCCTGGATCGCCGTGTTCATGGCGGTCGTCCTGCTGGTGTTCGCGCTCTGCGCCCGCGCCGCCGCGGCCGTGTGGGCCCGGGTGCTCGTCACGATATGCACGGTGCTCAGCCTGTTCCCGCACATCCTGATCATGGGCGACTACGAGCCCGACTCGGTGGTGCTGCTCAGCCTGGTCTCGCTGCTCACCGCGCTCGTGGTGATCGTCCTGTGCTGGCTGCCGCCGATCAACCGGTACGCGCGTGAACGTAAGGCACCCGCGCAGCAGCCCATGCAGCAGCAGATGCCGCCGATGCCGATGGGCAGGTGAAGCTCGGCACAACAGCCGCGTACGACAGGGTCGGTGCCCCCGGGGGTTGGGCACCGGCCCTGTCGACGTGCGTGTTACGCCCCTGAGGTCTGCCGTCCGTCGTCCGGCAGCGGAAGCTCTACGGCGTGCTCTCCGTCGGGAAGCAGCAGCTCCCAGCGCTCCATGTGCGCGAGCTGGGTGCCGAGCCAGGCGAACCCCGGGGCCAGGGCGGCGAACCCGGCGAGGAGCCAGGTCCAAACCGTACCCATGCCGTACGCGACGGCCGCAAGCGCGGAGAGGCCCATGAGCAGCACCACCGCCGTGCCCCGCCGCCGCAGCAGATCCCAGGCCGGGAACACCGGGAACTCCCGTAGCCCACGGCCCCCGTTCACCACCGAGGCGGGGGTCACGGGACGCCCCGCGGGACGTCCGGTGCGCCCCTCCCGTTCCTGGGCATCGGGGGCGCCGACGGTCTGGAGCCGTCCCTCCAGGCAGTACGTGTCGCCGAAGGTCATGACGGCTTTGACCGAGCCGAAGCCGTCGGGGCCGCGCCGGGTGCCCTTCCTGGGGGCGTGCACCCAGAAGATCCGGCCACGGCGGCCGGTCACCTGCGGCGCGAGAGAGGGCAGATCGATGGCGTCGTGCAGGAAGAATTCGAGCCGGTCGTCGTCGTTCTCGCCGTCCCCGGTCCTCTCTCCGTCCCCGGCCTCGAGGAACAGGCATGGCTGCGGCTGCTTCTGCCGTTTGCCCTGATCGTTCCGCTCGTCACGGGCCACCCCGGCGCCCGTGACGGTCACGGTGCGGGCGTGGGTGGACTGTTGTGACCGTGGGTGGAGGATCGGGCCCAGGCTGTTGTTGCCGGAGCGCGTGGCCATCACGGCGAAGGCCAGACATGCGGCCAGGAGCCCGCCCAGGCTCAGCACCGCCCAGGGGTCGGCCGGGCCACCGATCTTCGTTTCGAGGCTGCTTCGGTCGTTGGAAAGGAGCACACCGAGCTCTGCCGAGTTCGGCGCGTAGAGCGCCCACACGGTGTCCCCGGGCACGGCGGCCCAGCGTCGGGTCGTCACCTGGCCCTCGACCCGGCGGCTTCCGTCACGAAAGGAGACAGAGACGCGGACGTCGTTGGTGTAGGACTTGGAGCCCTTGTTGCTGTGCTCCTCCGAGCCCAGCACCTTTTCCACCGTGACCTGGCGCATCGTGTGCCCGGCCTCGGAGATCCGCCACGCCTGTGGAGAGAAGGAGGCGATCGACACCGTCAAAAAGAACACCAGGAGCACCCACGCGAGCCACGCGAACCCGTGCGCGCCACCTTGTCGGTCGGACCACCGGATGCCGCCGCGCAGCGTCCGGCGCCAGCCGGAGAAACCCGCTCCTGCCACGGCCAGTCCGGCGATCAGGTCCCAGCGGGGAGGCGCGGCGGACGGTGCGGCGGCCATCCCGAAGAGCGTGACGAGCAGCCCGGCTCCCGTCACCGTCGACCAGAGCACGGCCGAGCGCACCCTCCTGTCCACCGACAACCCCCTGTTTCCCCACATAAGCCGCCCCCGGATGGCGGGCCAGGATGGCCCGCGTCCGGCGGGCCAGGATAGACACCCGGAGGCGTCGGCCCTGGTCCGGGGGTCCTTGTGGGGTCAGCCCTCCGCCAAGTGCCGCAGCAGGACGGAGGCGTGGCTGTGGTCAGGATCCTTGGCCGCCGTCAGGAGGGTGAGGGGCCCCTTGCGGGCGAGGGCGCGGAGCGCGGTCAGGGCCTCGGCGGCCTCGGGTTCGGTGAGTTCGGCCTCGTATCGGCGGCAGAAGGAGTCGTACGAGCCGTCCGGGCCGTGGAACCAGCGGCGGAGCTCCGTCGACGGGGTGACCTCCTTGGGCCAGACGTCGATCCGCGCGTCCGCTTTGGAGAGTCCGCGGGGCCAGAGGCGGTCGACCAGGACGCGGGTGCCGTCGTCGGGTTCGGGGGCCTCATAGACGCGGCGGACGCGCAGGCCGTGGCGGGGTCGGGGCATGGGGGCGGCTCCTGTCCGTGATGCGGGTCTTCTCCGTTCCCAGTCACGCACCTTTCCGTTTCCAGTCACGCACCTTCCGGCGCGCGGCGCGAGCCGTTGGCAGGCTCCACCCAAAGGAAGGCTGTCCGGACGGTCGCGTCGCGGGCTGTTCCGCAGCACTATGGCCGGGGCCGAAGGCACCATTGCCCTGTGAACAGGGCTGTGAGTAGCCTATGTTCGCCATTCCGGCCATTGGCCGGAGTCTCGAACGGAGAGGGTGGGTGAGGCAGATGGGACGTCTGGTCCCCGCGGTGACCAGGGCGCTGGACATCCTGGAGCTGTTCTTGGAGGGCGACGGCACGCTCTCCGCCCCGGATATCACCCGCAAGCTCGGCCTCCCGCGCACCACGGTGCACGAACTGGTCACGACGCTCGCGGCCCGCTCCTATCTCGTACCGGTGCCCGAGCAGCCAGGGCGCTACCGCCTCGGTGTGCGCACCTACCAGCTCGGCAGCCGGTACGCGGAACAGCTCGACCTCGCCGCCGAGGGCCGCGAGGTGGCCCGCGAGGTCGCCGAGACCTGTGACGAGACGGTACACGTCGCGATACTCGAGGACCTCGACGTCATCTATATCGCCAAGGTCGACTCCATCCACGCGGTCCGGATGGTCTCCGCGGCCGGGCGGCGGCTGCCCGCGCACTGCACCTCCGTGGGCAAGATGCTGCTCGCCGCGCTGCCCGCCGAGGAGCTTGACGCCCGGATCGAGGAGGCGGGCGAGCTGGTCGCGATGACGCACAACAGCATCACGGACCCGGCCGAGCTGCGCGCCGCCCTCGACGGGATCCGCGAGCGCGGCATCGCCGTCGAGCACCGCGAATCCAACCCGGATGTGAGCTGTGTGGCCGCGCCGGTCCGGGACGGCTCGGGCCGGGTGGTCGCCGCCCTGTCCATCTCGGTGCCGGTGATCCGCTGGACCGAGGAGCGCGAGGCCGAGCTCGCGGAGCTGGCCGCGAAGGGCGCGGGTGATCTCTCCGTACGCCTGGGCCACCGGGGCGGCATTCGGTGAGGCCCGAGGTCGCGGTGCGGGCGGAGGCCACGCTCGGCGAGGGTCCCACCTGGGACCCGGCGGCCGGGCGGCTGATCTGGGTGGACATCCTGGGTTCCCGGGTGCACACCTACGCCCCGGCCGACGGGCGGCGCACGGTTCTGGCCACCGAGCAGCACGTCGGCGCGGCCAAGCCGCGGGCGGCGGGCGGCCTGGTGGTCAACCTGCGGGACGGCATCGGGCTGTACGACGCCGAGGGCGCGTTCTCCTGGCTGGTACGGGATCCGGTGGCCGGGCGACGCGGGAACGACGCGGCGGTGGCCCCGGACGGCGCGCTGTGGGCGGGCACCATGCGGTACGACGAGGCGCCCGGGGGCGGGGCGCTCACCCGGGTCGCCCCGGACGGCTCGGTCACCGAGGTCTTTCCCGAGGTGGCGGTCAGCAACGGGACCGGGTGGAGCCCGGACGGCACGCTGCTCTACTACATCGACTCGCCGACCCGGCGCATCGACGTCTGTCGGATGGACGACCAACTCCCCGTGGACCGGCGGCCGTTGGTGACCATCGAGGACGGCGCCGGGTTCCCGGACGGGCTCACCGTCGACGCGGACGGCTGTGTGTGGGTAGCGCTGTGGGACGGGGGACAGGTCCGCCGGTACACCCCGGAGGGCCGCCTCGACCGCACCCTGCACCTGCCCGTGCCCCGGCCCACGGCCTGCTGCTTCGGTGGGCCGTCACTGCGGGATCTGTACGTCACCACGGCCCGGGTCGGCCAGGACGACGGGCCGCACCCGCTGGCGGGCTCGGTCTTCGTGGTGCCGGAGGCGGGACAGGGCATGGCGGGCGTGACCTTCGCCGGATGACGTAACGCCTGGCCGGAAGCCGGAAGCCGGAAGCCGTCGGCCGGAGCTGCTGCCCGGCAGCGTCAGGGGGCTCGTCCATCCCGGAGCGGCCGCGGCCGGCGTTCGCGGCCGCTCCGGGTACTTCCCCCCAACTCCCCCCGATTGCACGGTAGTTCGGATGTCGCGGCGCCAGGCAGGTCGCGCCCGGGGCGCATCTGCTGCGCGGACTCGCTCACGGGGAGCAGGGAGGGGCGCCTGCGGGGCAGGGAAGTGGGCGTAACAGAGGCGGGGAACCGCCCCGGGCTCACTCGGCCCCGACCCCCGTCCACCCGGCCGGAATTCGCGCGAGCCGGACCCGCTGCGGGTGGTCACCCACCGCCACGCTCGCCGTCTTCTTGCCGGTCGCGAAGTCGATCGCCGTCACGCGGTCGGTGCCGCTCTCCGAGACGATGCAGGACCGGCCGTCGCCGCTGACCGTCGCCCAGTACGGCTTGGCGGCGGTGACCAGCGGGCCCTCCTCCAGCGTGGCGCGGTTCACGATTGTCACGTAGTCGTCCATCGTCCCGGCCGCGCACAGCTTGTCGCCCTTGGGGCTCATCGAAAGCCCGTGGTGGCGGGAGTCGTTGACCCAGGTGGTGCGGTCCTCGCTGGTCTCCGGGTTCTTCGGCAGCGTCTTCACGCGGGTGACCTTGTCGGAAGCGACGTCGTACTCGACAAAGCCGTTGAAGAACGACACCTGGAAGTACAGCTTCGACTCGTCCGGGTCGAACGCCACCGGCCGTATCGCGTCGGAGAGGTCCTCGCGCCCGAACGCGTCCAGGCGCTCGCGCATATCGACCACCCTGACCGGCTCGAAGGTCTTGGCGTCGACGATGGTGATCCGGCGGTCGCCCTTCGTCCCGTCCATCCACGGTTCGTCGAGCGGGGTGTGGACCTCGCCGATCGACATGTTCCAGAGCAGCTTGCCGCCGTCGGTGTAGACGTTCTCGTGCGGCTTGTCGCCGGTCTTGAAGGAACCGGCCTCGTCACCCGTCTCGATGTCGAGGACGTGGACGGTGTTGGAGAGCGACGCGGAGACCGCGACCTGGCGGCCGTCCGGTGAGACGGCCATGTGGTCGGCGCGGTAACCGGACACCGGGAAGCGCCAGTTGATCTCGCCGGTGGTGAGGCTGATCGACACCACGTCCGCGAAGCTCGGCCGCGAGACCACCATCGACGAGCCGTCCGGGGTCGCGTACATGTCGTCCACGAACTGGTCGTTCCCCTCGCCCGGGCCGTACCGGACGGCGAGGAAGACCGCGAGCTTCACCGGGTTCGTGTAGATCTCCCGCAGCCGCTCCTCCTTGTCCGGGATCACATTGATCCGGCCGACACGGGCCAGGTCGCCGCCGGGCTCGATGACATCGGCGGTGCCGTCCCAGTTGTTGCCGACGAACAGCACCTCGCGCAGCGGCTGTTCACGGTCGGGCTGTTCACGGTCGACGCCTCCCGCGGGAGCGGCGCTCGCGGCGAGCGCGGCCAGTGCGACGGCACCCGCTCCGAGCGCCCGCAGAGCGGAGAACGTTCCAGAAGTAACTGCGGCCATGCTGATACCGACCCCTCGGAGTCCCGTCGCCGTCATCGTGGGCGCGCGGCGGACCGGCCAGGTCTCATCCGGTCAGAAAGATGAGCAAGTGTCAGGTCCACTGCGGCTACTCGAAGGTAATGAGCGGTGGATGATCGCGGCAAGAGGTCTGCGGCGACCGGTTGACCGCGGGTTACCCCAGCTCCGGCCGCCTCCGGTGGCGGAACCACTCCGGAGCCAGAATCGACATCAGCGTGGCGTCGAACCGCGCGCCCTCTCTCTCATTGCCCGGGTCCCACTCATTGAGCACGGCCTCGCCGACCACCAGCCCGGTCGCCCGCTCGACCACGGCGAGGTCGAGGCGGTCGTCCCGCTCCCCGCGCGTGCCGTACCACGCACGCAGCCGCGGCTCGTCGAAGGTCTCGTGGCTGCCGGTCAGGCGCGCGGACTCGGGGTCCCGGAACATCGGCAGGAGCGCCGGGACGTCGTCCTCGGTCACCGGTCGCAGGGTCACGAGCTCTCCGGAGAGCGTGGGCTTGTCGGCGGACGAGGCGGACGAGGCGGACGAGGCGAGCGAGGTGGGTGATGTACGGGCGGGCGCATGATCGTTCATGGGGCCGCATTCTCTCCGTACGACCGGCGCACCTGCACAGACATCGGAGGTTCCCTCAAGAACAGCGTAACTGTCGGGGGAGTGGGGCGAGTTGGGCCCGTTGACATCCGATGTATCCGGCGGTACTCCGTCACATGCGGTCCCGAACTTCCGACGACCCAGACTCCAGACCGCAGACCCCAGGAGCCGCCCCATGCGCACCCCCCGCGTCCGCACCCGGAGCAGACTCAGGCGCCGCCTCATCGGAGGCGTCTTACTCCTCGCCGGGGCTCTCGCCGCCACCAGCCTGCCCACCACCGCCGGAGCCGTCCCCATCGCCCCGAACACCCCCGCCACCCCCGCGCGCCCCGCCGAGGGCCCCGGCACGGACTACGCCACCGACGACCCGTTCAGCGCGGAGCGCACCAGCTGGTTCCGGCAGGACCGGTTCGGCATGTTCATCCACTTCGGCGCCTACTCGAACCTGGAGGGCGAGTACACCCGGCCCGACGGCACCGTCTGCCGCAACGCCGAGTGGATCCAACGGGAGTGCGCCATCCCGAAGGCGGAGTACGAGAAGCAGGCCGCGACCTTCAACCCCGCCGACTTCGACGCCGAGGCCGTCGTCAGAACGGCCAAGGACGCCGGGATGCGCTACATCGTCATCACGTCCAAGCACCACGAGGGCTATGCGATGTGGCCGACCAAGGTCAACTCCTGGAATCTCCGTGACCATTCGGCGTTCGACCAGAAGCGCGACATCCTCGCCGAGCTCAGGACCGCCGCCGACGCGGCCGGTATCAAGCTGGGCTTCTACTACTCGATCTGGGACTGGCACGACCCGGACTTCGCGGACCCGGAGACCTTCCCCGCGTACGAGAAACGGATGTACGCGCAGCTCAAGGAGCTGGTCAAGGGGTATGACCCGGACCTGCTCTGGTTCGACGGCGAATGGGACACCGAGAATCCGCACAACCCCTGGACCGCCCGCGACGGCGAGCGTCTCGAGGCGTATCTGCGCGGCCTCGACCCCGAGTTGATCATCAACAACCGGGTCGGCAAGCGGCGCGTCGTCGACGGCGACTACGGCACGCCCGAGCAGGAGATCCCGGACGCGCCCGTGGACGGCCAGCTCTGGGAGTCCTGTATGACCCTCAACGGGCACTGGGGGTACGCCCGTTACGACCACGACTGGAAGTCCGCCACCACCCTGGTGCGCCACCTCCTGTCGACCTCCTCGCGCAGCGGCAACTACCTCCTGAACATCGGCCCCGACGCCCGCGGCCGCATCCCCGAGCCCTCCGTGGAGCGGCTGCGCGAGATGGGCGACTGGCTGCGCACGGCGGGCCAGGGCGAGGCGGTGTACGGCGCCCGGCACGCCGGTCCGGTCGCGGAACCGGACTGGGGCACGGTCAGCCGCAAGGGCGACAAGCTGTACGCGGCCGTCACCGACTGGCCCGCATCCGGCTCGGCACTGCACCTCACGGCGCGTACGGACTTCGCGGTGACCGGGGCCCGGGTGCTCGGCTCCGACCAGTCCGTGGACGTACGGAAGGCCGGTGACGGCTACGACCTCACGCCGTCCGGTGCGGCCACCAACGACAAGGCCACCGTCATCGAGCTGACGGTCGACGACGGTCCGACGGCCGAGCCCGGCAGCGGGACCGGCCTCAAGCAGGAGATCTACGACAACCCGGAGCTCACCGGCACCCCGAAGGTCACCCGCACCGACCCCACCGTCAACCACTCCTGGAAGTTCACCGGTTCACCCGGCCCGGACATCCCCGCGGACGGCTTCGGCATCCGCTGGACCGGCACGGTCGAGCCGCGCCGCTCCGAGACGTACACCCTCACCACCGTCTCCGACGACAAGGCGCGGGTGTGGATCGACGGCGAGCTGGTGCTCGACGCCTGGACCCCGCACGGGCCGCGGATCGACAAGGCCGAGGTGCGGCTGACCGCCGGAACCCGGCACGCCATCAGGATCGAGTACGCCGAGCAGACCGGGGAGGCGCACATGAAGCTCCTCTGGTCGAGCCCGGGCCAGGAACAGCAGGTCATCCCGTCGACACAGCTGTACGCCGACTGAACCGCACCCCCACCGCGCCCCCCGCGCCGGTACCGCTCCGCGACCGTTCGCGGAGCGGTACCGGCAAATCATGATAAAACGGGTGGCGTGTGGCGGTGTCCGAGAGTCACTCCCGACGGAACAAACAAGATCCGGACCCCCTTCCGCTTTCGACCGGCCGCGGGATACCTCTTTACGTACGGAATCCCACGCAGCCGGACAGAAAGCGGAAACCCTCATGAACCGTTCCTCCGAACCCCACTCTTGGTACGTCGACGACCGCTGCACCAACTGCGACGTGGCCCGCCAACTCGCCCCCGACCTGATCACCGAAGTGGACGGCCGCTCGCGGATGGTGCGGCAGCCGCGCGACGCCGCCGAGGAACGGAGCCTGTACGCCGCCGCGTTCGCCTGCCACACCCGCTCCATCCGGCCCCCGTCGGGACGGCTCGCCGCCGAGCTCGACCCCTTCCCGGTCGATCTGGACGACCGGGTCGCGCTCTGCGGTCACAACGGCGCGAAGACCGCGGGCGCCAACTCCTACCTCTTACGGCGCACTTCGGGCGGCACCCAGGTCATGGTGGACACCCCGCGCTGGAGCGAGCAGCTCGCCGCCCGTTTCGAGGCGCGCGGTCCGGTCACCGACGTCCTGCTCACGCACCGGGACCACGCGGCCCACGGCCGCCGCTACGCCGACCGGTTCGGCGCCCGGCTGTGGATCCACGAGGGTGACCTGGACGCGGCGCCCGACGCGGACCGGGTGCTGCGCGGCACCGAGCCGGTCGAGGTCGCCGAGGGCGTCATCGCCCATCCGCTGCCCGGACACACCGAGGGCAGCGTCCTGTACGTCGCCGACGAGACGTACTGCTTCAGCGGCGACAGCTTCTACTGGTCGCGCACGACGCGGGACATCGAGGTGGCCGAGAGCGTCACCTGGTACTCGATCGAGGTCCTTGCCAAGTCCCTTGCCCGCACCGTCGACCGGCTCCGGTTCGGCTGGCTGCTGCCCGGGCACGGGGACCGGCGCCGGCTGCCCGTGGACGAGATGGCGCGGCGCATGCGCGCGCTCGCCGAGCGCACCGGACGACTTCGGCCGCAACCGGTCGACTTCACCCGCTTGCGCTGGTAATCCACGAACAGCGGCAGGTGCCCCATCCGGCCGACCCCCGTGCGGGTCCCGGAGTGCGCCCGTCCGGAGGGTCCGGAATTCTGGGCGCATCGGGGTCGGCCGGAGCGAGCGGGCCTCTGACCAGCGGGAGCGCGCGTGGAGCTTGCAGCCAGGGTCGACCACCTCATGGGCGGGCTCCGCACGGATCTGGAACGGCTCGCCGCCATCCCGTCCATCGCCTTCCCGGGCTACCCGGCCGAACCCGTCGAACGGGCCTACGACCTCCTGACCGGCCTGCTCCGCGGCGTCGGCGTACCGCACATCGAACGTCTCGACCTGCCGGACACCGCCCCGGTGATCTACGGGGAGATCCCGCCCCCGGACCCGTCCGCGCCCACCGTGCTGCTCTACGCCCACTACGACGTGCAGCCGCCGGGCGACGAGAAGCTGTGGCTGTCGCCGCCCTTCGAGCCCACCCCCATCGAGGAGGACGGCGAGCCCGGCCTCCGGGCCCGCGGCATCGCCGACGACAAGTCCAATGTCATCGCCCACCTCGGCATGCTGCGGGCGTACGAGGGGCGGCCCCCGGTCGGCGTGAAGCTCGTCATCGAAGGCCAGGAGGAGTACGGCAGCGCCTTCGACGCCTATCCGCCGACCGACCCCGAGCGGTTCGCCTGCGACGCCCTGCTCGTCGCCGACCTGGGCAACATCCGGCCCGGCAGTCCCACCCTCACCACCGGCCTGCGCGGCGCGAGCGAGGTCCTCGTCGAGGTCCGCACCCTCGCCGAGCCCCGGCACAGCGGCGGCTTCGGCGGCGCCGCTCCCGACGCCCTGCTCGTCCTGCTCAGGGCCCTGGCCACGCTGCACGACGAGAACGGTGACGTCGCCGTGGCGGGCCTGGACCGCGGGCCGTGGAACGGCACCACATACACCGACGACGAGTTCCGCGCCCTCGCCGGGATCCAGGACGGCCTGCCGCTCCTGGGCTCGGGCGAGCTGGGGGAGCGGCTCTGGAGCGGGCCCGCGATCACCGTCATCGGCCTCGACGCACCGAGCGTCGACCACGCCGCCTCGGCCGTGGTGCCGTACGCCCGCGCCAAACTCAACCTCCGCTTCCACCCGCGGCAGGACCCGCAGGAGGCCCAGGCCCGGCTCGTCGACCACCTGCGGGGGCTGCGCCCCTTCGGCATCCCGCTGACCGTCACACCGGGCGACACCGGCCCCGGCTACGAGGCCGCCACCGGCGGGCCCGCCTACCGCGCCGCCGTCACCGCGCTCCGCGAGGCCTGGGGCAAGGACGCCTCGTACGTCGCGAGCGGTGGGTCCATCCCGCTGGTCAACGGGCTCGCCCGGGCCGCGCCAGGCGCCGAGGTGCTGCTCTTCGGCGCCCAGGACAGCATGTGCAATCTGCACGCCCCCAACGAGCGGGTGCTCCTGTCCGAGCTGCGCAACACGGTCCTGGCCCTCTCCGCCTTCGTACGCTCCTACGCCGACGACTTCCGGCGCGGAACCGGGAACGGAAACGGGAACGGAAACGGGAACGGCGCATGACCGAACCGCCCGCCCCCGGCACCGCCACCGAGCCCGAAGAGGCCCCGCACAGACCGAAGTTCACCTTCCCCAGCGCCCTGACGGTCCTCGTGGTCGTCACCCTCGCGGTCTGGGCGCTCGCCTTCCTCATCCCCTCCGGCCGGTACGAGCGCGACGCCGAGGGTGCGCCGATCCAGGGCACGTACCACCGCGTCCCCTCCGGCCAGACCTTCCTCGACCGCCTGAACGACCTGTTCCTGTCGCCGGTCAACGGCCTGTACGGGGTGGAGGACGCGGAGTCCGGCCTGGTCGGGCCCGATATGACCGGCGAACTGTACGGCGCCGCGGGCGTGTTCCTGTTCGTCCTCGCCATCGGCGCGTTCATCACCGTCGTCTTCGCCACCGGCGCCCTGGACCGTGGCATCGCCGTGCTCGCGCACCGGCTCCGGGAGCGCGGCGCACTGCTCATCGTGGGCGTCATGGTGGTCTTCTCGGTGCTCGGCACCGTCGAGGGCTTCGCCGAGGAGACCCTCGGTTTCTACGGGCTGCTCGTGCCGATGATGCTCGCCCTCGGCTACGACCGGCTGGTGGCCGTCGGCGCGTCCATCCTCGGCGCCGGGATCGGGGTGCTCTGCTCCACGGTCAACCCGTTCGCGACCGGGGTCGCCTCGTCGGTGGCGCAGATCTCGCTCGGCGACGGCATCGCACTGCGCTTCGCGATGTGGTTCGTCCTCACCGGCGTCACCGTCGCGTACGTCGTGCGCTACGCCCGGCGGGTGCGGCGCGACCCGGACCGGTCGCTGTGCGGCTTCCTGCCCGGCGACCGCGAGCAGAGCCACAGCTCGCGCGCGGAGGCCGAGGAGCCGGAGCTGACCCGTCTGCACAAGACCGTCCTCGTACTGCTCGGCCTGGTCTTCGCCTTCATGATCTTCTCGGTGGTGCCCTGGTCGAGCGCCCTGACGGGCAACGCGGACGCGACCCCGTACAGCTTCGAACTCGGCTGGTCCTTCCCGCAGTTGGCGTCCCTGTTCCTCTGTGCGGCGGTGCTCGTGGGCCTGGTGGCACGGATGGGGGAGCAGAAGCTCAGCTCCACGATCGTGCGGGGCGCGGGCGACTTCGTCGCGCCCGCCCTGGTGATCATGCTGGCCCGCGGCGTCACCGTGATCATGAACAACTCGAAGATCACGGACACGGTCCTGCACTCCATCGAAGGCGCCGTACAGGGCACCTCATCGGCCCTCTTCGCGGTCATCGTCTACGTGGTCAACCTGCCGCTGGCCTTCCTCATCCCCTCCACCTCGGGCCACGCCACGCTCGCCATGCCGATCCTCGCACCGCTCGCCGACTTCGCCGGAGTCCCGCGCGCCGTGGTCGTCACGGCCTGGCAGTCGGCCAGCGGCTGGATGAACCTGTGGGTGCCGACCACCGCCGTCACCATCGGCGGCGTGGCGCTCGCGAAGGTCGGCTACGACAAGTACCTGCGCTTCGTGTGGCCGCTGCTCGTCATCCTCGCGGTGCTGATCTGCGGCTTCCTGGCGCTCGGCGCGACGGTCACCTGAGGTGACGACGGACGGAAGGATCGACCATGGCCAAGGTCAGTTACTGGATGACGATGTCCCTCGACGGATACATCGAGGACGCGAACGGAAGCATCGCGTTCTCCGCCCCGGACGAGGAGGTGCACCGCGCGGCGAACGAGCAGGCCAGGAACGCCTCCGCCTTCCTGTTCGGACGGCGCCTCTACGAAGTGATGGAGGAGCCCTGGACCACGGCCGCCGCGGAACCGGACGAACTGCCCGACGTGGAGGCCGAGTTCGCCCGCGTGTACGTCGACACCCCCCGCTATGTCTTTTCCGACACCCTCACCACCGTCCCCGACGGCGTCACGCTGGTCCGCAGCACCGAAGCGCCGCACGTGGTGCGCCGTCTCAAGAAGGAGTCGACCGGTGACCTCTCCGTCGGCGGCCCGTCCCTGGCGGCCTCGCTGCTCGACCTGATCGACGAATTCTGCGTCTACGTCGCGCCGGTCGCCCTCGGCGCCGGAAAACCGTACTTCCAGGGTGCCCGGCCGGTCGGGCTGCGTCTCCTCGAGCACCGGGTGTTCACGTCCTCCGGGACGGTGCTGCTGCGGTACGGCAGGAAGAACAACAGGGCGTGAGCGAGCACCTCCGCCACGTTGTCAAGCCCAGGCCGGTCCTGCCGGAAAGGCCCGAAAACTGCTCCCACTGGAGTAGTCCGAGGGGCTATACGGCGCCGCCTTGCACAGGCTGGCGACAACAGGCATTCCCCGCTCGAGAGAGGGCGTCGCCTCATGGCCACCCTGTGCAAGCCCGCCGTGCACGTGCCCGAGAACGTGATCACCCAGGAGGAGACACTGGAACTGGCCCGCGAACGGCACGCCGGCCATCCGCAACTCCCTCTGGCGCTGCGCCTCATAGCCAACACCGGGGTGCGGAAGCGGCACATTGTGCAGCCCATCGAGGAGACCCTCCGCCACCCCGGATTCGAGGACCGCAACCACCTGTACGAGGCCGAGGCCAAGGCCCGCGTGCCCGCGGTGGTGCGCTGCGCCCTGGCCCACGCCGAGCTCGAGCCCGCCGACATTGACGTGATCCTCTACGTCTCGTGCACCGGCTTCATGATGCCGTCGCTGACCGCCTGGATGATCAACACCATGGGCTTCGCGGATCACACCAGACAGATACCCATAGCCCAGCTCGGTTGTGCCGCGGGCGGTGCCGCGATCAACCGGGCGCACGACTTCTGCACCGCCTACCCGGACGCCAACGCCCTCATCGTGGCCTGCGAGTTCTGCTCGCTCTGCTACCAGCCCACCGACCTGGGCATCGGCTCGCTCCTCTCGAACGGCCTCTTCGGTGACGGCATCGCCGCGGCCGTGGTGCGCGGACGCGGCGGCAACGGCGTCGCCCTGGAGCGCAACGGCTCGTACCTGATCCCCGCCACCGTGGACTGGATCTCGTACGACGTCCGCGCCACCGGCTTCCACTTCCTGCTCGACAAGCGGGTGCCCAAGACGATGGAGCCGCTCGCCCCGGCGCTCAAGGACCTCGCGGGCGCGCACGGCTGGGACGCCTCCCGGCTGGACTTCTACATCATCCACGCGGGCGGTCCGCGGATCCTCGACGATCTGAGCAAATTCCTCCGAGTGCCCCCGGAGGCCTTCCGGTTCAGCCGGTCCACGCTCACCGAGTACGGCAATATCGCGAGCGCCGTCGTCCTGGACGCGCTGCGCCGCCTGTTCGACGAGGGCTCCGTGAGGGCCGCGGCCCGCGGCATGCTCGCCGGGTTCGGGCCGGGGATCACGGCCGAGATGACGCTCGGGCACTGGACATACGACGACGCTGCCGCCGCGGACCGTGCGGCGCGCACCTCGGGGGAGACGGACACAACGGGCAAGGGCTCGGACGAATCAGGCGACTCGGACTCAGTGGAGGCTTTCGCATGACCGCGCGTACACCGGCATCGGAGGCTTCGGCCGCATCAGCCGCAACGGAGGCAGCCGCCCAGGGCTGCCCGGTGAGCGGGTCCGGGAACGGCTCCGGCCCCACGGGCACCGACTGGCCCCCGCCCATCCGTGACTGGCCCGCGCTCGACCTGCACGGCGTCGACTTCGACCCGATCCTGCGGCAGCTGATGGCCGAGCAACCGCTCACCCGCATCCGGCTGCCGCACGGCGAGGGCTGGGCCTGGCTGGTCACCCGGTACGACGACGTCAAGCTGGTCACCAACGACTCCCGGTTCAGCCGGGCGGCCGTCGTCGAACGTCAAGTGACCCGCCTGGCCCCGCACTTCATCCCGATGCCGGGCGCCGTCGGCTTCGTCGACCCACCCGAGCACACCCGGCTGCGCCGCTCCGTGAACTCCGCGTTCACCGCGCAGGGTGCCGCCCGGCTGCGCTCCCACGCGCAGTCCACCCTCGACGAGCTGTGCGACGCGCTGCTCACCTCCGGGCCGCCCGCCGACCTGACCGCGCAGCTGCTCTCGCCGTTCCCCATCGCCGTGATCAGCGAGGTCATGGGCATCCCGGACTTCCGGCGCAAGGACATGCACGACTGGACCCAGCTCATCCTCTCCTCGAACCAGGGCGCCGAGCGCAGCGAGCAGGCCAAGACGGCGATGGCGGCCTGTCTGCACCAGCTCATCCGGGCCCGGGCGGCCAGCGGCGGCGAGGACGTGACCGCGCTGCTCGGCCGGGCCGTGGAGCGCGGCGAGCTCACCGAGGACGAGGCGGTCGGCTTCGCCGTGCTCATCCAGATCGGCGGCGAGGCCGTCACGCACAACACCGGCAACATGATGTACACCCTGCTCACCCGGCTCGACCTGTGGCAGCGGCTCCGCGACGACCGTGCGCTGCTGCCGCGCGCGATGGAGGAGTTGCTGCGTTTCGTCCCGCACCGCAGCGCCGTCGGTCTGTCCCGGATCGCGATGGAGGACGTCGAGCTGTGCGGCGCCACCATCCGCGCGGGCGAGCCGGTCTACGTCTCCTATCTGGCCGCCAACCGCGACCCGGACGTCTTCCCCGAGCCGGACACGATCGACTTCGCCCGCCCGGCCACCGCACACGTCTCCTTCGGGCACGGGCCGCACTTCTGTATCGGCGCCATGCTCGCCCGGATGCAGACCGAACTGCTCCTCGGCACACTGCTCGACCGGGTGCCGGGGCTGCGCCTCGCGGTACCGGCCGAGCAGGTCCCGTACCGCCGCGGCGCCCTGATCCGGGGCCCCGAGGCCCTGCCGGTCACATGGTGAACCACGCTGACCTGGTGAACTCCGGCCGTACGCAAGGGAGGTGGCGCTCCCGGTGACCGCCCTGACCCCGCCCCCGGAGGGCCTGCTCGTGCCGCCCGGCCACGGCCGTACGGTGCGCACCCCGGCCCAGGAAGTGACGTTCAAGGTCACCGGGGAGCACTCCCGGATGGCGTCCAGCTTCGAGGTGACCGTGTCGCCGGGCTTCGACGTGGGCGCGCATGTGCACGCGCGCAGCGAGGAGCTCTTCTACGTCCTGGAGGGCGAGCTGGACGTCCTCGCCTTCGAGCCCCGGGTGCGCACCCCCGGCAACTGGCAGCGGTGGCGCTCCTCTTCGGGCCGCGGCGTCACCCGCGCAGGCCCCGGCACGGTGATCGCGGTACCCCCCGGCTGCCCCCACGCCTTCGCCAACCCGACCTCGGCCCCGGCCCGCATGTTCTTCCTGGCCTCCCCACCACCGGACCATGAACGCTACTTCGAGGAACTCCTCGCGATCCTCGGCACCCCGGCCCCCGTGGCGGAGCTCCAGACCGCCATCGCGGACCTGCGCTCCCGCTACGACATCGAACAGCTGACGCCGCTGCGGCACGGCCCGTGAGCCCCGGTCACTCTCCCGTACGGCCGTCGATCGCTTCGCGCAGCAGGTCGGCGTGGCCGTTGTGACGGGCGTACTCCTCGATCATGTGCGTGACGATGTACCGCAGCGAGAAGACCTCGCCGCGGAACTCCACGGTGTCGTCGAGGGACGCGGCCTCGGCCACGATCCCCCGGGAGCGCCCGCATGCCGCTTCCCAGAGCCCGAACGCTTCGTCCGGATCGGAGGCATCGGTCACCTCCCACTCGCCGTAGCTGCCGTCCGCCGCCTGCGGCCAGAGCCGCTCGATATCCGCGCCGCACCACACCCACTGGAACCAGCTCCGCTCCACGGATGCCATATGCCGGACCAGGCCGAGCAGAGACAGGTCGGACGGCGGCACGGCCCGCTTCCGCAGCTGTTCGGCGGACAGGCCCGCGCACTTCATCTCCAGGGTCTCGCGCTGGTACTCCAGAAACGCGAGGAGCGAGGCGCGGTCGTCGGCGGTACGGGGCGGCTTGGTGCGCTGCTGATCATCCATCGGGGCATCGTGCCGGACGTACCCGCCCGGCCGCAGCCGAATTCCCGCCGTCACAGCGGCAGCGAGCGCTCCTGCACCACGTGCTTCATCACCAGGGTGGAGCTGAGGCGCTGCACCCCCGGCAGTGTCGCCAGCTGCTCGTCGTAGAGCCGCTGGAAGGCCGGGAGGTCCTCGGCGACGAGGCGTACCAGATAGTCGGGGTCGCCGAAGAGCCGCTCCGCCTGTACCACCTGCGGAATGTCGGCGAGGCTCCGCTCGAAGTCGGCCACCGTGTCGCGATCCTCCTGACGCATGGTGACGAAGACCAGCGCCTCGAAGGTGAGGCCGACGAGGCCCGCGTCCAGGATCGCGCGGTAGCCCCGGATGGCGCCGCTGCGCTCCAGCTCGCGCAGCCGACGGTGGCAGGGGGAGAGGCTGAGCCGCACGCGGGCGGCCAGTTCGGTGACGGTCAGACGGCCGTCGTTCTGCAGCTCGGAAAGGATCTTCCGGTCGGTATCGTCCATGAAGAAGATTCTTCCACCACGCCGGAGCATGGCGACCATCTTTGAAAACACCTTCGGGCGACTCGGAACTAATCTCCTTCAGAGAAGCAAGAACAGAGGGAGAAGCGTTCCGTGGCCGCCAGTTACATCACCGCCTTCTGGGCGGTATCCGTCCTGCTCATCCTGGTTCCCGGGGCGGACTGGGCCTTCGCGATATCCGCCGGAATCCGGGACCGGTCCGTCGTACCGGCCGTCGGCGGGCTGCTCCTCGGGTACGTCGGCCTCACCGCCATCGTCGCGGCAGGCGTGGCCGCCGTGGTCGGCAAGCACCCGGTGCTCCTGACCGGGCTCACCGTGTGCGGGGCGCTCTACCTGGTGGTACTCGGCGCGACGACCCTGGCCCGTCCGGCGCCCGCCCCCGCCGCCGCGGCGGACTCCGTCACCGCGACGCCCGGCGGGGACGACCCGGGCTGGGGCGCACGGCTCGCCAAGGGCGCGGGCGTCAGTGGCCTCAACCCCAAGGCCCTGCTGCTCTTCCTGGCTCTGCTCCCGCAGTTCACGGACCCGGACGGGAGCTGGCCGACCGCCGCGCAGATCGGCACCCTCGGCCTGGTGCACACGCTCAGCTGCGCCGCGATCTACCTGTCCGTCGGCCTGCTCGCCCGCACCGTCCTCGGCGCCCGGCCGACCGCCGCCCGCGTGGTCACCCGCCTCTCGGGTGTGGCCATGCTCGTGATCGGCGTGCTGCTCCTGGTGGAGAACCTCAGGGGCTGAAAAACCGCCCCGTCACCCGCACCGACGGATCCAGGCACCACGCGAGGACCGACGGCCAGGACCCGTACCCCGCCTCCAGGTCCAAGTGGGCGCCGCCGGGGACGACATCGGTGTCCAGGCCGAGCGGCTTCCCGTAGACCTGCTCCGCGCCGCCCGGGCAGTACGGATCGTCGTCCGCCGCCACGAGCCGCGTCGCCCCCGCGGCGGCCGCCACCTGCGCGGCCGTCGCACCGGACCCGGTGAACCCGGCGACCTCCGGGTGCCCGGCGAGTACTTCCTCGGCGGGCGGGGCGAGCAGGAGGACCCGGTCGGCCCGGGCCCCGCCGCGTACCACCGCATGCAGCCACAGAGGCACCGACAGGCTGTGACAGACAACCACGCGCTCGTGCCCCGCCCCGTCCGGCAGCGCGTCCAGATGCGCGCGGAGCCGGTCGAGCCACGTCTCCAGGTCGGGGTGATCGGGATCCGGCAACTGCGGATAGCTCACGGCCGCGCCGCGGGCGGCCAGTTCACCGGCGAGCCAGTGCTGCCAGTGGCCTTCCGGGCGCCGGTTCTGCCAGCCGTGCAGCAGCAGGTAGTGACGGGACACCGGGTGCGGGGAGGACGCAGACGTCATACGAGGCGGCCCCTAGCGCGCCACGAACTGCGTGAGGATCGCCTGGACCTCGTAGATGTTCACACCCTTCGTGAACGTCTTCGTGATCGGCGCGTGCTCCCCGGACACCCAGATCTTGAGCTCCGCGTCCAGATCGAAGTGGCCCGCGGTCTCCACCGCGAAGCGGCTGACGCTCCGGTACGGGATGGAGAGGTACTCCACCTTCTTGCCGGTTATCCCCTGCTTGTCGATGAAGATCAGGCGACGGTCGGTGAGCAGGATCGTGTCGCGGATGAGCACATAGGCCCCGTAGACCTGCTCGCCGTGCCCCATCAGCTGCGCGTATTCCTGGTGCGCCTTGGCGGGATCGACGGTGTGCGCGTTTCCGAACAGCGCCATGTGCAGGCCCCCATGTATGTGGTCGTCCGTACGGTCTGTGCTCCGGGCCGGAGTTACGTCACTGTATCCCGGGCGGGTGTGCGGATCGCGGGACGGTTCGGTCCGTGGGCGGATTCGGGGAAACGCTCTTGCAGCATCGTTTCTTTGGGCAGGATGACGGCGAAAACGGAGCGGTATATTCCGATCTTGCCTGAGTTCCGGAAGGACGGAGAGGTCGACGGGTGTGGGGGCGGCTTCGCGGCGCGACGACGGAAGAACTGTTCGGAAGAGAGGGGGAGTTGGCGGACCTCGTGGCGCTGCTCGGGCGGCACCGCCTGGTCACCGTGACGGGCACGGCAGGTGTGGGCAAGAGCCGCCTCGCCGAAGCCGCGGCCACCGAGTCCGCCGGGACCTTCCCGGACGGCGTGCTGCTTCTGCGGTGCTGGGCGGACGACGGCGCGCACGGCTCGCGGGCCGAGGCGGTACGGCTGCGGGGTGCCCGGGGCCGGGCAGCGCGGGCGGCGCCGGGGCCGGTGGACCTGTCCGACCCCAAGGACGCGGAGCGCCTGGTGGCCTGGCTGGCGGACCGGCGGATGCTGCTGTTCCTGGACGACCTCGACCCCGCGCGCGCCGCGGGCATCCGCGTACTGCCGTCGCTCCTTGAGCGTGCTCCGGGGGTGCGGGTGTTGGTCACGGCGCGTCAGCCGCTCGGGCTCGGCGACGAGCGGGTGCTGCGGCTCGGTCCACTGCCGGTCACGGTCACGTCGTACGAGTCTTATGCGGCGTACGAGGCGAGCAGGAGCAGAGCGCGCGAGGTGCATGAGGCGAGTGAGGCGGACGGGAACCGGCAGCGCGATGTGCGGCCCGGTCCCGGGATGCGGCTGTTCCTCGCCCGGGCCCGCGCGGCCCGGCCGGAGCCGTCGGCGCCGAGCGCACACGAGCGCGAGGGGGAGGACAACCACCTCGCCGCCGTGGAAGAGGTGTGCCGGATCCTCGAAGGCGTCCCGCTCGCCCTGGAGTTGGCTGCCGCGCACTCGGCGCGGATCCCCGTGGAAAATATGGCGCGGCTGCTCACCCTCTCCCAATCCTGGCTGGTCGGGCCGGAGCAGGGGCTCCGGCGGCACCGCTCGGTGCGTACCGCGGTGAGCAGCGGGTTCACGCTGTGCGAGCGGCGCGAGCGGATCGTCTGGGCCCGACTGAGCGTGTTCGC
Source organism: Streptomyces sp. NPDC002851 (assembly GCF_053591935.1). Lineage (NCBI taxonomy): Bacteria > Bacillati > Actinomycetota > Actinomycetes > Kitasatosporales > Streptomycetaceae > Streptomyces > Streptomyces sp. NPDC002851. The sequence continues at coordinate 167,325 of NZ_JBSFUT010000013.1, forward strand.
GGGGGAGTTCGACGAGCGGGCGGCGGTCGCCGTGTGCGCGGGCAGCGGGGTAGGGGCGGACGAGGTACCCGCCGCGCTCGCCCGGCTCACCATGGCCTCGGTCCTCGAGACGGTACGCGACCCGGGCGGCGTACGGCCCGGACGGTACCGACTGCCGGGCGCGGCACGGGAGTTCGGCGCCGAGCGGCTGCGCGTGGCCGACGAGAGCGTGGTCGTCGCCGGGCTGTACCGCCACCACTACGGTCGCGTCGCCGGGATCGCGCACGCACTGTGGCACGGCGGTCGGCACGGGCAGGCGCTGCGGTTGCTGCGCGAGGAGGCGGAGAACGTGCGGTACGCCCTGCGCACCGCCCCGGAGGAGGGCGAGGAGGCGGAGGAGGCGCTGCGCACCGCCGTCGACCTGTGGTTCTGGTGGGTGGTCGGCGAGCGCGAGGCCGAGGGGCTCGACCTGCTCCAGCGGCTGATCCACCACGGCCCGGTGGACGGTCGGCTGCGCACCCGCGGCCTGTGGCTCGCGGGCTGGCTGGCCGTGCACGCGCGGGACCCGCGGGCCGGTGATCTCCTCGGCCGGGCCTGGCGGGTGGCGGTGCTCGACGGGGACGACGCCATGGTGGGGCGCACCCTGCACGCGCAGGGAGTGCGGGCCCACCTCGCCGGGGACGCCGAGCGTGCCGTCGGCTATCTGGAGGAGGCCGCCCGGATCACGCCGCCGTACGCGGACTACGGGCCGTCGGTGGCGGTGAGTTGGGCCGCCCTCGCGGTGGCGCAGTCCCGGCACGCGCCCCGGGCGGCGCTGCGCAGCGCGCGCCGGGCGCTCGCGGATCCGGAGCTGCGGCAGGACGCCTGGGCCCGGGCGATCGCGCAGTACGCCAGGGCGCTCGCCGAGTACCGGCTCGGACGGACGGGACGGGCCTGGCGGTGGGCCCACAAGGCGCTGGCCGTGCTCGAGGGGCTGGGTGCGACCTCGCGGGTGGCGTGCCTGGAGGCATTGGTACGGAGGATCGAGGCCGGGGGCGGCCCATCGGCCCGTCCGGCGTTCGAGGACGGGCGCCTTCAGCGCGACGAAAGCGAGGTCAGCGGGCGCAACCTCCAGTAAAGCCCCGCGCCCGCAGCCGTCGGCCTCAGCGGCGACGGATGAGTTGTTCCAGGCCGGGGAAGAGCGTGCGCCACTCCTCGTCCGACACCCCGATGTCGTACGTCAGTTGCAGCCGCGTGACCCGCACCGCAGGGAGGATCTCCGCCAGTCGCCGGGGCGGGACCGGTCCCGCGATCTGTAGCCACGCGCGGCCGCCGAGTCGGGCCAGGGCCCGGGCCTCGCCCAGGTCGGAGACCGGGAAGTACAGGTTGGTCTCGTCGAGGTGGGCGATGATCTCCGTCGCGTACCGCTCGGTGTCGTACCGCCGCCAGGCGCCCGCGAGTTGGACCCGGATGTCCAGGCGGCGCCGGTCGCGCAGGCCGGTCAGGAAGTCGATGGCCATGTCGTCGTCCACGGAGGTCGCCGTGATGGCGAGGAGATGGGCGTCGTGGTCGTCGACGGTCGCCGGGTGGGGCAGCATCTCCAGGACGATCGGTCCGATCCAGCCGAGGGAGCGGGCGCCCGCGGGGGTCTTGGGGTGGACGATGTGCTGCGTGACGTCCTGCACCCGGGCACGTACCGCCGGTTCGATCTCCGTGACGTGCGCCAGGCAGGCCGCGGCGAGCAGCTTGAGGTGCCGGGCCTTCGCCGCGGCGGTGACGTCGCCCTGGTGGCCGACCATCTGGGTGAGCAGCTCCGCGCACTCGCCCGGGCGCGCGAGCGCCATGGTCATCCGTACGACGTCCTCCCACTCGGTGAGATGGGCGTGGTTGAGCAGGAGGCCGAAGTCGTGCCGCTGCACGATCGCGTCGGCCGCCAGATAGTCCTGGAACGTGCGGTGGATGAAGTCGACGCTGCCGGGCGTGGGTTCGCGCAGGAGCCCGGTGCGGTTGAGCAGGTGGCGGTAGATCTGCTCGGCGTCGCCCTGCCGGGCCGCCTCCGGCACGGCCGGGAGGTGCTGGGCCAGTATGTCGACGGCCAGCTCGCGGTCCATCTCGGACCGGTTGTTGATCAGCATCCAGTGGGCGAGCTTCTGCAACAGCTGCACCTTGGGCTGGCGCGGGAGGTCGATGCCGTCGGCGGGCACCACCATCTCCCGCTCCCGGTCCCGGCGTTCGAGCAGCATCGACAGGGCGGCGTCGTACAACTCCTTGCGGCCGCTGGGCAGATAGCCGCGGCGGTCCCGGTGCAGGGCGCAGAGCAGGCCGCACATCAACGGGTTGGTGGCGAGCCTGCCGAGGTCGCGGGTGATCCGGATGGCGCCGAGCAGACTCTGCTCGTACCGGTCGAGGCGGTCGGTGTCGGCCGAGGGCACCCGGCGGGCCGCTTCGTGCCAGCGCTGCACGAACGACGTCACCTCGTCGCGGCTCATCGGCGCGAGCACCAGCTCGCTGAAGCCCTCGGCCGCCAGCCAGTCGTCGCGTACCGCCGAAGGTCTGCTGGTGACCAGCCATACGTTGCCGGGGTACAGCTCCGTCCAGGCGCGCAGGCGGCGCCGCAGCCGCTCGCGCTCGTCCTCCGGGGCCTCGTCGACGCCGTCGACCAGGAGCAGCGCGCGGCCCTGCGTCAGGACGCGGTCGGCCCAGCCCGCGGGCTGCGCGTCCGCCCCCGGGTAGCCGACGGCGGTCAGGAAGTCGCCGGGCGACGGGAAGCCGTCCCGGGCGAAGCGGCGCATCGGCAGGACGAACGGCACCCGGTGGCGCAGCGCGGCAAGGCGGTCCGGGAGCGCGCCCTTGGCGGTGCACACGGCGAGCCACTGCACCAGCGTGGTCTTGCCCGAGCCCGCGACGCCGCGCACGAGCACCCGGGACTTGCCCTGAAGGGCCTGCTCGGCGGGGATCGGCGCGGCTGACTCCTGGGTGGACTGGGTACCGCCCGCGGCCTCGGGCTCGCACTGCAACCCCAGATACGCGGCGTCGAGCGGCCAGGAGTCGGGGGAATGGGTCAGGTCGATGCCGAAGATGGTCAGGTGGTTGTGGAGCAGGGCGATGTCCCGCGCGTACCGCTTCTCGAACGCGGCGTCCACGGCGTCCGGCGCGGGGATCCGGGCCGCCAACTGCCGGTACTTTTCCTCAAGTTCCGACAGGGACCGGCCGTGCGCGACCAGAGCACCCGCGGCGAACGTCGAGCGGCGCGAGAAGAACTCCAGGATGTGTACGGCCGCGACGTCCACGAGCAGGGCGTACAGCAGCGCCCCGTCGGCGGACAGCTCCCGGTCGGCGCCCGGTGCCCGGGCCCGCAGCTCCCGCGCGAAGCCCTCCGGGCGCAGCCCGACGGCCTGTACGTCGTCCATCTCCAGCTCGCCGAGGGCGCCCAGAGTGCGGGCGAGGGCCTCGGTGACGGCCAGGTCCTCATCGGCGGGCACCGGGCGTTCGCCGTCGCCCTCGACGGCCCGCCGCACCAGCTCCGCCGCGAGCCCGCGCAGTTCGTCCGCGCCGAGGCCGCGCTGCTCGCCGCGGAGGCCGACGAGGCGCCGTACCGGCACGGCGGGCCGCTCGACCAGCCCGGCACCGGGACCGTCGCGTACGAAGAGCCGCTTGATCAGCGCGGCGACGGCGGTCTGGGCGAGACGGCTGACGACGAGCGCGGCATCCATCGCTGCTCCCTCGGCTGACCTTCGTAACTGCGCTCCGGCAGCGGCCTGTTGGGAGTCAGACGAACAAAGGGGGCGATGTAGTTCCGGGAGGCGCGCCCGCTCACCCGCCGTGCTGCGGCGGCTGCTGGTACGGGGCCTGCTGAGGCTGCTGGTAAGGACCCTGCGGAGCCTGAGGCGGCTGGGCGGGGTTCTGGTACTGCAGCGGGGGCGGTACGGGGGAGCCGTAGGCGAGGCCGGGCGGCGGCGTCTGCTGCTTCTTCTTGTTGCTGGCCAGGATCACCACCACGATGCCGATGACGATCAGGGCGAGCAGCCCCACCCCGACGATGACCACGAAGACGCCCACTGACTTGACCCTTCTCGTACTGCTTCTGGTGCTGCTTCTCGTACCGCGTACTGATGCCTCACGACCCTACTAAGCGCCCCCGGACGCCCGGACCCCCGGTCTCGGCCAGACCGGAGCGGGCACAGGATGTCGGGTCGGGGAGTATCGGTGATCCCTAGCGTGCGGAAACGTCAGCGGAAGGAGTCGCGGGTGCAGGAACGCCTCAACGAGGCCATGGAGTACGTCGAGCGAACCCTCGGCGATCCCGGCGAGCCGGGCTGCCCGGTCGACATGGCTGAGCTCGCACGGATCGCCGTCACGTCCGAGTACCACTTCCGACGGATGTTCTCGGCGCTCGCCGGGATGCCCCTGTCGGAGTACATCCGCCGCCGTCGGCTCACCGTCGCCGGTGCGGAGGTGCTCGACGACCGGCGGACGCTCCTGGAGATCGCCGTGCGGTACGGCTACAGCTCGGGCGAGGCGTTCGCCCGGGCGTTCCGCGCCCAGCACGGGGTCGGCCCGGGCGAGGCAAGGCGCCGCGGCGCGACGCTGCGGTCCCAGCCCCGGATGTCCTTCCGCCTCATCGTCGAAGGGAGCGCCAGCATGCGCTATCGGGTCGTGGAAAAGCCGGAGTTCCGCCTCGTGGGACACACCACGCGGGTGCCGCTCGTGCACGAGGGGATGAACCCCGCCATCGTCGAGTTCCTGCGTGGCATCGGCTGGGCGGAGCTCGACCGTCTCGCCGAGCTGTCCGATCAGGAGCCCGACGGAGTCGTGAGCGCCAGCATCAATGTGGACGAGAGCCGGGCCGAGGGCACCGAACTGGACTACTGGCACGGTGTGGTGCGCGGTGGTCCGGTGCCCGAGGGCCTCGCCGCGCTCGATGTGGCCGCCGGTACGTGGGCCGTGTTCGAGAGCGAGGGCAGCTTCCCGGAAACGCTCCAGTACCTGTGGCGGGACGTGTTCACGCAGTGGTTCCCGTCCAACCCGTACCGCAGTCGTCCGGGCCCGGAGCTGGTGCGGGCCGACGTGAGCGAGGACCGGAGCGAGGCCACGGCCCAGCTGTGGATTCCCGTGGAGCGGGCCGCTCAGGGCTGAGGGCTCGTTGCGGGGCGTCACGGGCGAGATGCGTGAACTCGTGCGCACGCTCCGCGACTTGTACGGATCTTGGACGCCTCCTGCATGCCCGTTGGACCGGCCCTAACCGGCATCCAGCGACGGTGAGAGCACCCCCGCAGAAACGGGGAACGCAGCTCACCCAAGGATGTGTCATGAAGCGTCAGATACCTGCCCGGACCACCCTCGTCACCGGCGCCGCCCTGCTCGTCGCCGCCGGTACCCTCACCGTCGGATGCAGCGCCACGGCCGCGGAGAATCCGGGCGCGAAGGCCGCCGCCGCCAAGGCCACCGACCCCGCCGAGCCAGGCAAGTCCGCCGAGGCCACCAAGAAGGAGATCGCGGGGCTCTTCGACCAGTGGAACGCCGCGCTCCGGACCGGTGACGCGGGGCGGGTCGCCGACCGCTACGCCCCGGACGCGGTGCTGCTGCCGACCGCCTCGCCGAAGATCCGTACCGACCGTGCGCAGATCGTCGACTACTTCGAGCACTTCCAGGAGAACAAGCCGAAGGGCGAGATCGTCCGCTCGGTCATCAACGTCCTGGACGAGGACTCGGCCATCGACGCCGGTCTGTACGCGTTCCACCTCACCGACCCGAAGACCGGCGAGAAGAGCACCGTCCAGGCCCGCTACACGTACGCGTACGAGAAGCGCGACGGCACATGGCTGATCGTCAACCACCACTCCTCTGTGCTGCCGCCCGAGAGCTGAGCCGCAGCACGATCCGCACGCACAGGCCGCGCCCCCCGCCGGGCGCGTCCCGCAGCGAGACGGTGCCGCCGTCATCCGTCACCAGCTGCTTCACGATGGCGAGGCCGAGGCCGGAGCCGGACTTGCCGGTGAGGCCCTGGCCGCGCCAGAAGCGGTCGAAGGCGCGGGACTGCTCCGCCGCCGACATCCCGGGGCCCTCGTCCACGACCTCCAGGGCCACCTCCTCGGCGTGCACCTCGGCCCGCACGGTGATCGTGCCGCCGTCCGGGGAGACCTCCAGGGCGTTGGAGAGCACGTTGTCGAGGATCTGCTCGAGATGGCCCGGGTGCGACACCACCCGCAGTTGGGCGTCGCACTGGCCCACGAGCGTGATCGTCACGCCGCGTTCGTCGGCGGCCGGCCGCCACACCGCGAGCCGCTCCGCCACCGCGGCGCGCAGGGGGAGCGGCTCGGCGGCCGACACCTGGGCCTCCGCGCGGGCAAGCACGAGGAGCCCGTTGACCAGGCGGCTCATCCGGACCACTTCGGCGGTGGCCTGGTCCACGTCCTCGCGTACGAACGGCTCGTCGACGCCGTCGGCGATGTTGTCGAGGGACAGGCGCAGCGCCGTGAGCGGCGTGCGGAGCTGGTGCGATGCGTCGGCGACGAAGATGCGCTGCGCGGCGACCAGGGTGTCGAGGCGCTCGGCGCCCTGGTTGAGGGTGCGGGCGAGGGTCTGGGTCTCGGACGGTCCGGTGACCGGGGAGCGCGCGGTCAGATCGCCGTCGCCGAACCGGCTCGCCATGGCGTTGAGTTCGCGCAGCGGCCGGGTCAGGCGCCGGGCCGCGAGCGCGCCGAGCCCGGCGGCCACGCCCAGGACGGCGACGGCGAGGATGGCGCGGAAGCCCCAGATGGTCCAGAGCCGTTCGGTGAGATCGGAGGTCCGGTACGTGATCCGCACGGCGCCCGCGACCGCGCGCGGCTCGGTGCGTTCCCGGGCCGGAACGGTGACCGTCAGCTCGCGGCCCCAGACGAACTGCGACCCCCAGTCGACGGTGGTCCTCCCGTCGTGAAGGGCGCGGTTCAGAGCGGTGTCGTACGCCTCGGAAGGCGCCGACGCCGTGGCCGCGCCGGAGCGGGCGGGCCGGGGCAGCGTCCCCACGGCGGCGCCCTCGGCGGTGACGGCCTGGACGGAGCCGGGCGTCTGGTCCGCGTACGCCTCGGCCATCCGCACCAGTGCCTCGCGCGACGCGGGGTCGTTATCGGCGAGGAGCAGGGCCATCGTCGTGGCCTCGCGGCGTACCGACAGTTCGGTGTCGCCGCGCAGTTGGTCGGTGAGGGTGAAGGCGACCGGCACGGTGAAGGCGGCGACGGCGACGGCGACGAGCAGCACGTAGCTGACGATCAGCTGCCGGATCATGCCGGGTTCCCCGCGTGGCTGCCGTTCTCGTTGACGACCAGGCGGAACCCGACGCCCCGTACCGCCTCGATGGTGATCGCCTCCGCGAGCTTGCGGCGCAGGGCGGCCACGTGGACGTCCAGGGTCTTGGTGGGACCGAACCAGTTGGCGTCCCAGACGGCTTCCATGATCTGTTCGCGGGACATGAGGGCGCCCGGCTCCTCGGTGAGGAAGGCGAGCAGGTCGTACTCCTTGGGCGTGAGCGCCACCTCCGCACCGTCCAGGTGTACCCGGGCGGCCTTGCGGTCGACGGTGAGGCGTGGCCCGTACCGGTCGGGTCCGGCGGCGTCCGGCGACTGCCCCTGTACGGGTGCGGCGGCCGTGACGCGGCGCATCACCGCGCGTATGCGGGCGATCACTTCGCGCACGCCGAAGGGCTTCGATACGTAGTCGTCGGCGCCGAGCTCCAGGCCGACGACCCGGTCCGTCTCATCGCTGCGGGCGCTGATCACGATGATCGGGACCGCGTCGCCACGGGCCTGTAGCGCCCGGCAGACGTCGAGCCCGTCGGCATCGGGCAGGCCCAGGTCGAGCAGAACGAGGTCGTAGCTCTGCTCGGCGGACAGGGCTGCCCGGCCGGTGGTGACCCACTCCACTTCGAAGCCGTAGCGGACCAGGCCGCGACGGAGTGACTGGGCTACCGGCTCATCGTCTTCCACCAGGAGAATGCGCACGCGCCCACCCTAGTGAGGCCTCAGGTTTTATTGAAAGTTAATGCACATTGTGTTCGTCAGCCGTCGGCGCAGGGTGTGGGCGGCGGCTCCGGCGCTCAGGAGTCTTCCGCTCGCCCCGCCCAGATGCCGCGGCTGTGCGTGAGGTGTTTGCGCATGAGCTCGGCGGTCAGCTCGCCGTCGCCCGCCTCGATGGCGTCCACGATGGCGATGTGCTCCTCGCCGGAGTGGGTCAACTCGCCCTGGTCCGCCAGCTTTTGCAGGCCCTCCATGCGGGCCTGGTCGCGCAGCTGGCCGACCATGGCCACGAGGCGCCGGTTGCCGAGGAGCTCGAGCAGCCCGAGGTGGAACTGCCGGTCCAGGTCGAGGAAGGCGGTGAGCTCGCCGTCCCGCGCGGCCTCGGTGATCTGCTCGGCGAGCCGACGGAACTCCGGCACGGGTGCGCCGTCGAGGTTCTGGACGAGCTCGGCCATCGCCGGTACTTCGAGCATCGTGCGCACGCGGTAGATCTCGTCGAGGTCGTGCTCCGTGAGCACCGGGACCCGGAAGCCGCGGTTACGGATGATCTCGACCATGCCGAGATTGGCGAGGTCCATGATCGCCTCGCGTACGGGGGTGACCGAGACGCCGAGCCTTCCGGCCACATTGATGACGCTCTCCACCTGCCCCGGTTCGATCTGACCGAGGACGATCTGGGTGCGCACCGCCTCGCGTGCCTGCTCGCGCAGGCTGACGGACTTGAGGCGCGGGTTCTGGGCGGGGCCTGTGGAGGCGCGGGAATACGGTGTGGTCACACCTCATGCATAACACGGAACACCCAGGTGGGGGAGGGGGATGCCGACCCTTGTCCCGCACCGTGAGGTGTAATACCTTACTCTGCATTCCCGCTTCCAAGGCCAATGAGGTGCCATGAAGACCATCACCGTCGGCGAGCGCGACATCCGCGAGGCCGTCACGATGAACGAGGCGATCGACGCCGTACGGCAAGGCTTCGTCGATCTCGCCGGTGGAGAGTTCGAGATGCCCACCCGGACCGCGCTCCGGGACGGCCAGTTCCTCGTGATGTCGGCCCACCACCGGTCCACCGCCTCCGCGATGATCAAGACGCTGAGCCTGAACTTCGACCGCAAGCCCGCCATCGCGGGCACCGTGGTCTGGAGCGAGACCGGCCGCCTCGACCACCTGATCGCGGACGCCGGGACGGTCACGGCGCTGCGTACCGGTGCGGTCGTCGGTGTCGCCACCGATCTCCTCGCCCCGCGCGACGCGGGACGGCTCACCCTGATCGGCGCGGGCGGGCAGGCCGCCGACCAGGTCCGCGCCGTCCACGCGGTCCGGCCGCTGCGCCAGGTCACCGTCGTCGACGCCGACCTGCGCCGCGCCGCGGCGCTGATCGAGACGCTCGCCCCCGAACTGCCGGGAGTGGAGCTCCTGACCGCGGCCGACGCGGCGTCCGCCGTCCAGGGCGCCGAGATCGTCTGCTGTGCCACCAACGCGACGACCCCGCTGTTCCCGGAGTCCGCGCTGCCCGCACAGGTGCACGTCAACGCCATCGGCGCGTACCGCCCCACCATGCGCGAACTCCCCGACGACCTGCTCGCGGGCAGCACCGTCGTCATCGATGAACTCGACGCGATCCTGGAGGAGTCCGGCGAGATCATCCACGCCCTCGAAGCGGGCGCCCTCACCAAGAACGACCTCACGGAGCTCGGCACCGCACTCACGGCCGCCAATGCGGAGTACGCCAAGCGCACCGTGTTCAAGACCGTGGGCGTCGCCGTCCAGGACTGGGCCCTCGCCCGCCTCCTGGCCGACAAGTTCCTGCCGGAAGGACCACGATGACGGACCATGCGGTGATTGTCGGCGGGGGAGTGATCGGCCTCGCCACCGCCTACCGGCTCGCCCGCGACGGCCTCACCGTCACGGTCGTGGACGCGGCCCGCGGCGAGGCCGGAGCCTCCGCCCACAACGCGGGGTGGATCGTGCCGATCATGTCGGCCCCGGTCCCGGCCCCCGGGATGGTCGGCAAGGCGCTGCGCTGGATGGCCCGGAAGGACAGTCCCCTCTACGTCCGGCCGTCCCCGCGCCCCGAGCACGTGCGCTTCATGGCGAGCATGCTGCGCCACTGCAACAGCAGGGACTTCCACCAGGGCCTGGAAGCCCTCGCCACCCTGAACGAACGCACCGTCCCGCTCTTCGACGCCTACGACAAGGACGGTGTGCCCTTCGAGTACCACCGCACCGGTCAACTCATGGTGTTCCGGACGCGGGAGGCCATGCGCGGATACCAGGCGGACACCGCGCCGTTGGAGCGGATCGGCCACACCGCCGTCCCGCTGACCGGTGACGAGCTGAGGGATCTGGAACCCGCACTCAGCGGCCAGGTGCAAGGCGGCCTGCAGTGCCCGCAGGAACGGCATGTGGACCCGGTGAGTCTGGTCAGGGGTCTGGAGAGCCGCTGCCGGGACCTCGGGGTGCGGATCCTCCAGGACCGGCGCGTCACCGCCGTACGGTCCCGCGGTCACGAGGTGACCTCGGTGACCGCCGGGGGAGAGGAGATCGACGGTGATCTCTTCGTGCTCGCGGCCGGGGCGTACACCGCCCGGCTCTCGCAGCTGGCCGGATTCCGCCTGCCCATTCAGCCCGGCAAGGGGTACGGGTTCGACGACACCAGTGGTGCGGTGGCCCTGCGGCACTCGGTGTATCTCGGTGAGGCGAAGGTGGCCGTCACGCCGCTCTCGGACCGGCTGCGGTTCGCGGGAACCATGGAGTTCGGCAGCTTCGACGCCACCATCGACCCGCACCGGCTCGGCGGCATCGTCCGCTCCGCCCATGAGTTCCTGCCCGACTTCCCGGCGGCTTCGCGCCCCCGGGGCTGGTCAGGGCTGCGTCCGATGACGCCCGACGGGCTGCCGGTGATCGGGCCGCTGCCGGGCAAGGACAACGTTTTGGTTGCGAGCGGGCACTGCATGCTCGGCGTGACCCTGGCACCGGTGACCGCGGAGATCATCGCTGCCCAGGTCAAGGGCGGTGAGCGGGCCGCCGAGGTGGCCGGCACCGCCGCTCCCTTCACCCCGCGGCGCTTCGGCCGCCGCAGAAGTTCCTGACTGGACCCTTGCAAATCGGCCAGTGAGGTGTAAAACATTACTCCCACGCGTCAAGGATCACAGCTGCACCCGTCGTAAGGGGGAGAGCGATCACGAGGTGCGGCGCTGGCCTGGCAGGGCGCGGTAGTCCCCATCCAGCTGAAACGGAGCGAATCTGATCATGGCGCGTCAGACATCCGGCCCGAAGCAAGAGGTGTTTTCCAGCCGCTTCGCGTTCGTGGCCGCCGCCATCGGAATGGCGGTGGGAACCGGCAACATTTGGCGGTTCCCCCGCGACGTAGGAGCAGGCGGTGGCGGTGTCTTCATCATCGCCGTCGTCCTCACCAACCTGATATGGGCGGTCCCGCTGCTGATGGCGGAGTCGTTCCTCGGATCCCGCAGCCGACTCGGCACCATCGGCGCGTTCCGTGAGTTCATGGGCCGCAAGTTCGCCTGGATGGGCGGCTTCATGGCCGTGGTCACGATCGGGATCCTCTTCTACTACACCGTGATCTGCGGCTGGGCGCTGCGCTACTTCGTGTACGCGGTGAGCGGCAAGTTCTCCTCGGGCGTCGGCAAGGAGCAGACACAGACCCTGTGGGACAACTTCGTCGGGAACCCGACGCAGACGATCCTCTTCCACGTGCTCGCCGCGGTCCTCGTCGGCGTCGTGGTGATCCGCGGCCTGAAGGGCGGCCTGGAGAAGGTCCTCAAGATCACCGTGCCGCTGCTGTTCATCATTCTGGTGCTGCTCGCGGTGCGTGCCATGACCTTGTCGGGAGCGGGCGAGGGGCTGCGCTACCTGTACGTGCCCGACTGGAGCAGGATGCTCGACGGCGAGATGTGGCTCGGCGCGTTCGTGCAGACCGCCTTCTCCACCGGTGCCGGCTGGGGCCTCTACCTGACCTACTCGGTGTACATGCGCAAGAAGGAGGACTTCGCCCTCAACGCGGGCATCGTCGTCGCCGGTAACCACCTGGCCTCGCTGCTCGCCGGTACCGCGGTCATCTGCACGGTCTTCGCGGTGCAGTCGCCGCTCTACGCGCAGGAGGCGGCCGCCTCGGGCGACCAGGGGCTGATGTTCGTCTACCTGGCCGCGCTGTTCGGTCAAATGCCGGGCGGAACCTGGCTGTTCGCGCCGTTGTTCTTCCTCGTCCTCGTGCTCGCGGGTCTGTCCAGCCTGATCTCCATGATGGAGCTCGCCGCGCGCAACGTGATCGACTTCGGCATCAAGCGCAAGCCGGCCGTGATCGTGATCGTCCTCGTCACGCTCGTCGGAGGCATCCCCTCCGCGCTCGACCTGGACATTCTGACCAACCAGGACAACGTCTGGGGTGTCGGACTGCTGATCAGCGGTCTGTTCGCGGCCATCGCGATGATGCGCTTCGGCCTCGAACGTGCCCGGCGCGCGCTCGACCTCGCGAGCGACTTCAAGGTCGGCGCTTGGTGGAAGGTCCTGATCGGACTGTTCCCGCTGATGTTCGCCGCGGTGTTCGGCTGGTTCATGTACCTGTCCGTCACCGACCCCTCGCAGACCTGGTACGACCCGTTCAAGACGTTCAGCATCGGCACGATGGTGCTCCAGTGGACGCTCGTCTTCCTGGTGATGCTGCTGCTCAACAACGTGTTCTCGCGAAGGATCAGGCGCAGCGTAGTGACGGACGACGAGGGCGACGAACAGCTGGCGCCCACCAACCAGGGACAGGAGGCCTGACCCATGGACGCGGAAACCACGCTCTGGACGCTGATTCTCTTCGGCGGGACCGTGCTGGCGGTGGTGTGGCTCAGCTACGCCGCATGGCGCAAGGAGAAGGACCGGGGCAACGGCGGAGAGAACACCGACACCACCGCCGACAGCAGAGAAGCCGACGGAGCGGAGAAGGGATAACGGCATGAAGGTGGCCGGCATCGACTGCTTCGGCTACAACTTGCGCTACGCACACGGCGAGTACGTCATGTCGGGTGGTCGGGCCGCCACCTCCGAGGTCGGTACGCTGGTCCGCCTGCGGACCGACGAGGGGCTCGAGGGGTGGGGCGAGATCACCCCCCTCGGCAACCGGTATCTGCCCACCCACTGGGCGGAGGTGCGCGCGGCGCTGCACACCCTGGCACCGGCGCTGCTCGGCCAGGACCCGACCAATGTGTCCGCGATCCGGCGCACGCTGGACGGCGTTCTGCTCGGCGGCGGTTACGCCAAGGCCGCCGTGGACGTCGCGTGCTGGGACCTGCTCGGCCAGGTCTGCGGGCAGCCGATCGCCGCACTGCTCGGCGGTGTGCTGCAGGAGGACTTCCCCCTCTATGAGGCCGTGCCCCTGGCGTCGCCGCAGGGGATGGCCGACTTCGTGGTCCGCCGCGAAGAGGCCGGGATCAAGCGGTTCCAACTCAAGGTCGGCAACGATCCGTTGGAGGATACGGACCGCACGCGCGCCGTCGTCGACGCGGCCGCGTCGGACACCCTGGTGGTGGCCGACGCGAACGGTGGCTGGAACCTACGGGCGGCCCAGATCGCCGTGGGCGCCATGGCCGGGCTTCCGGTGTTCATCGAGCAGCCCTGCCGGGAGACGGACGACTGCGTCTTCGCGATGCGGCACTCCAGCCTGCCGCTGGTGCTCGACGAGTCCATCGTCACCGCGAGCGATGTCTTCCGCGCGAAGTCCGACGCGGGGGCCGTGTCCATCAACATCAAGATCAGCCGGGTGGGCGGGCTGACCCAGGCGGCGCGCATGCGCGACCTCATGCAGGACCTGGACCTGATGGTCTCGGTCGAGGACACCTGGGGCGGCGACATCGTGAGCGCGGCGGTGAGCCATCTGGCGGCGAGCACCAGGCCGGAGAACTTCCAGAACGCCTCGTTCATGAACGACTGGACGGACGGACACGTCGCCGGGTACCAGCCGCGCTCCCAGCGCGGTCGCGGTGCGGCGCCGACCGGCCCCGGCCTGGGCATCACCGTGCGGACCGAGGGGCTTGAGTCCGTCTTCCAGATCGAGTGACGCACGGTTCGTCCGACGCACGGTTCGTGTGACGCGCGGTGCGTCTGACGGGCGGTTCGTGTGGCGCGCGGTTCGTGTGACGCGCGGTACGTCTGAAGTGTCGTACGTCTGACGCGTCGTACGTCTGACCAACGGCACGTCGGACGTACGACGCGTCAGCACGTCAGCGCGGCAACCACCGGCGCCCGCCGCGTCCGGCCGCCACCAACTCCCCGACGGTGGCGAGCTTTTCCCGCGGGCGCCCCGCGTCCCGCCCCCGGGCCATCTCGGCGCGCTCGATCGCCGCGAGGCCCCGGGCGTCCAGGACGTGGCGGTTGCGGCGCCGGACGAGACGGGTGAACGCCTTCGCCGGATGCGCGGTCGTCGGGAGGTTCCCGGCGACCGCGTCGGCGAGCAGCGTGCCGACCGTCTCGGCGGCGCAGGAGCGGTTGGCGCCGATGCCGCCGGAGGGGCCGCGCTTGATCCAGCCCACGACGTACGTTCCCGGGTGCCCCGTCACCCGCCCCGCCTCGTGCGGCACGGTGCCGGAGTCCTCGTCGAAGGGCAGCCCGGCCTGCGGCACACCGCGGTAGCCGATCGCCCGGAGCAGCATCCCGGCCGGGATGTCCTGTTCGCCCGAGCCCGAGCCCGTGCCCGAGCCTGCCCCCGCCCCCGTGACCCGTACGACTCGTGCGTCCTGGTCGGAGCCCGAACGGAACTCCACCGGTGAGGAGTTGAAGCGGAACACAATCCGCCGCCCCGGCTCCGGGGGCCGCGACCAGTCCACCTCGCGGCGCGTGACGTCCCGCAGCACGGCGGCCTTGTCGCCCGGCGCGGCCGCGTCGATCGCCGCACCAGTACGCGAATCATGGTCGTCCACGACCAGCTCGACGCCCGGCAGATGCTTCAGGGCGAGCGCCTCGGACCGGGTGTACGACGCGTCCTCGGGGCCGCGGCGGCCGAGCACCACCACCTCGCGGACGCTGCCGGCGCGCAGTGCCGACAGGGCGTGCCCGGCGAGGTCGGTGTCCGCGAGCGCGTCCGGGTCGGAGACCAGGATCCGGGCCACGTCGAGCGCAACATTGCCGTTGCCGACGACCACCACGCGTTCCCCGGACAGGTCGGTCGGGGCGACCGCGTCCGGCGCGACCTCGGGGTGGGCGTTGTACCAGGCGACGAACCGGGTGGCCGGGAGGCTGCCCGGCAACTCCTCGCCCGGGATGCCGAGGCGCCGGTCGGTGGCGGCGCCCACGGCGTAGATGACCGCGTCGTGGTGCGCGGCGAGTTCAGCGGCGGTCAGGTCACGGCCCACTTCGAGCCCGAGGTGCATCCGTACCCGTGGGTGGCTGTGGAAGCGGGCGAAGGCCTCGCCGACCTTCTTGGTGGCGGGGTGATCGGGCGCCACGCCGTACCGCACCAGACCCCCGGCCACCGGAAGCCGGTCGATCAGGGTGACCTGGGCGTTGGTGTGCAGGAGCAGGTCCTCGGCCGCGTACATCCCGGCGGGCCCGGTGCCGACGACCGCGACCCGCAGCGGCGCGAAGTCGGCGGGCAGCTGCCGGTCGAATGTCGGCCGCCCCCAGACGTGGAAGTTCGGGCTGTCCTCGGCGAGTTGAGCCTCGCCCTCCGTGCCCGCCTCCTCCTCGCCGTACTCGTAGTACGCGGCGTTGAGCTCGGCGTACTCCCGCTGCGGCCCCATCAGGCTGTCCGCCGGGAAGATCGCGTCGACGGGGCAGGCGTCCGCGCAGGCGCCGCAGTCGATACAGGACTTCGGGTCGATATACAGCATCTCGGTGCTGCCGAACGCCCGCTCCTCGGGCGTCGGATGGATGCAGTTGACCGGGCAGACGGCGACACACGTGGCGTCGCTGCAGCAGGTCTGGGTGATGGCGAAGGTCATGGTGTGTCGGATCCCGCCCGGTTCAGATCAGGTTGGCGCGCTTGTAGAACGCGAGGGCCGGCTTGGTGAGCAGCCGGGCCGAGGCCAGGAAGTCCATCAGGCCCGAACAGCTGGACCGCATCATCGACTTGTGGTGCTGATTGGCCTTCGCCTCATCGAGGGCGCGCCGCTGGTCGAGACCCGCGTGCTCGTACACCTTCTTGTTCACCATGCTGGTGACGATGACGTACGAAGCGACCGCGATCACAAAGGCGCTGATCTGCCGCCGCACCCAGCCGGCCTTGGCGAGCCGCTTGCGGGTCTCGTCGCGGGCGAACTTCATGTGCCGCGACTCCTCGACGACATGGATGTTGTTGATGGTGCGGACGAACGGCACCACGCGCTCGTCCCGCATCCAGTCGCGCTGCATCACGTCGAGGACCTCCTCGGCGACCAGAATCGCCGCGTACGCCGCCTCGCCGAACGCCAACGTCTTGAAGGCGCGGCCGAGCTCGACCGCCACCCGGTGCGGGCGGTACGGCGGTGCCTGAAGCTTCTGGGCGCCGCGGGCGAACATGATCGAGTGCCGGCACTCCTCGGCGATCTCGGTGAGCGCCCACTGGAAGCGGGCGTCCGTGGGGTCCTTGGCGTAGATGTCGCGCAGCACCATCTGCTGAAGGATCATCTCGAACCAGATGCCGGTGCTGGCCACCGACGCGGCCTCCTGGCGGGTCAGCTCCTTGCGCTGGGCGTCCGTGAGTTCACTCCAGTACGCCGTCCCGTAGAGGGTGCTCCACTCCGGGCTGGTGCCGTGGAAGTCCTTGTCGAGGGGCGTTTTCCAGTCGACCTCGGTCGCCGGATCGAAGGCGAGCGTGGCGGCCGAGGCGAGCAGTCGCTCGGCCGTCCTGTCCGCTGCCCTGCCCTCATAGGGCTGGTTCCCGGTGGTGCTCTCGGCGATGTCTCGTGCCATGGCGCGGCTCCCGTCCTGCGAGTGCGCAGATCGTGCGGATCGGCGTTACCGCGGGTAAGTATGTGGCCGGAATCGCGTTGCTGACAAGATGTCTAACACGACTTCTCGGTGCCTCTCAGCCCCTGGGCCGCCGCGCGGAACTGGGACGGCCACGCCTAGCGGCGGAACAGCGCCGCCCAGAGGAAGTTCTCGCCGAACAGGTCCGAGTCCGCGGGCTCGTCTCCCATCCGGCGCAACCCGACCTTCGTGAGCCCGGCGCAACTCGACCTTCGTGAGCCCGGCGAAGATCGCGCGAGCGACCAGGAAGTGGATTCCAGCCGATTCGGGAAGAGCAGCCGGGGCGCGGAAGCGCAGCTCGTCCGGGCAATGAGCGGCCGTATTCCGGCCATACGCCGGTCGCACGCCCCGCGGGGGGTCTCGCATCCGCGCCCGCCCCTGGCATTCTGGTTACAGCCCTCGCCGTTCCCCCGTCGGCGAGGGCCCCTTACTTCTCTGGGCGGATCCTCTTGCGCGACGCACGGCTTCTCCCGAGAGCCCGTTACCACGCCGCCCCCAGAGCAACGGCCGCTCCGGCATCCCCCCGTTGAGAACGCACGAAGCCGGAGCGAATGGCCGTCCCTTCAGGGACCGTAGTGCGGAGAATGACGATTCTCAAGATGTCGGGCAAGGGCGAAGGGAACGCGAAACGTGCGCATCGCCGACACGGGCGAAACTGTCGGCCAAGATGGTGTCCGGAGTTGGGAGAAGGCGTCGACGGACGGCATCATGACGGCATGAGCGAGGACTTCATCGTCGAGGACCAGGACGTCATCCGTGACGAGGACCGGGACGCCGGATGGGACGACGAGGACGAGTACGGCCACCAGTAATAATTCGGGTGACAGTGCGATCCCGGCTTCCTAGGGTTGCCGATCATGCAACCACTTACCGAGCCGGAGGTCCGTGCCTCCTTCGTCAATTGTTCGAAGGGAGAGGCCCGCCGGATCAACATCCCCCGGGACCTGGCCGAGCGCCCCTGGGAGGATCTCGACCTTCTGGGCTGGCGGGACCCAGGTGCCCCGGACCGCGGCTATCTCGTTGCCGAGCGGAACGGCGGCCTCGTCGGTGTCACGCTGCGCGCCTCGCAAGGCGTCCTGCGCGGCATGGCCAAGACGACGGTCTGCTCGCTGTGCCTCACCGCGCACCCCGGCAGCGGGGTGGCCCTGCTCGCCGCCCCCAAGGTGGGCGCGGCCGGGCGGCAGGGCAACACCGCGGGCGCGTATCTCTGTGCCGACCTCGCCTGCTCCCTCTACATGAGGGGCAAGAAGCAGACCGGGGCCGGGCTGCGCTTCAAGGAGACGATCGCCCTGGAGCAGAAGATCGAGCGCTTTCAGGTCAACCTCCATGCCTTCTTGGTGAAGGTCGGGGTCGCCTGAAGGGCGGGGCGACGGGGCCCGGACAGGCGCTATGCCTGCCCGGGCTTGCTTGTTGGTCGTGCGCTCAATAGCATCCGGGGCATGTCGTCCAGCACGCCACGCAAGCGAGTTCGCAAGTCCCCGGCCGACCGACGGGCGGAGATCGTCAGTGCCGCGGCCAGGGTCGCCCTGACCGAGGGTCTGGAGTGCATCACCCTGCGGCGGATCGCCGACGATCTCGACGTCCGGCCCGGGCTGATCAGCCACTACTTCCCGGTGGTGGAGGAGCTGGTCGCCGAGGCCTTCGGCAGCGCCGCGAGCGGCGAGCTCGACACCCTCGTGCCGCCCGACCGGCCGGAGGGGACCCCGCTGAGCCATCTCGCCCGCTTCTTCGCGCGCGCGACGGGCGAGGCGTACGACGACATCAGCCGCCTCTGGATCAACGCACGGCACCTCAGCCGCTACCGGCCCGCCCTGCGGGACCGCGTCGCCGTACAGGAGGCCGCCTGGCGCGGCCGCCTCGAGGGGCTCGTACGGGATGGCGTGGCGCGGGGCGAATTCCGGACGGACGACCCTGAAGTGACCGCTATTCAGATGCTCGTGGTGCTCGACGGCCTCGGCGCCCACGCCAACTCCGAGGCCAGGCCCCGTCCGGCGGCGGTGACACGGATGGCGGTGTCGCTCGCGGAGCGTGAACTTGGGCTTGAGCATGGGGCGTTGGGGGCGTTGGGGGCGTTGGGGGTTGTGGGGGAGAACGGCGGCTGACGGTTCAAGCCGCGCCCGCTCGCGCCTGTACGCGCCCGCTCGCGCCTGTACGCGCGCTCGCGTCCGCTCGTGCCCGTACGCACTGCCCCCGCCCATCCCACCGCCGCAAGGAGCCCACTCCCCGTGCACAGCCCTGTCGTTTCCCTTGTTCTCCTCTCCGCGCGCCTGCTCGACCCGGTCACCGGACGCGTACGGCCCGAGACCGCGCTCGCCCTGTCCGGCGGGAAGGTCGTCGAGCTCGGTGACGATCGGCGGGTACGCGCCCTCGCGGGTCCCTCGACCATCGTGCTCGACCTGAAGGGCGCCGTCGTCACGCCCGGTCTGGTCGACGGGCATCTGCATCCGGTGTCCGGGGCCGAACTCACCCATGGGCTCGACCTGTCGGGCTGTGCCGACCTCGACGCCGTACGCGAACGCCTCGCCCGGCAGGCCCGCGCGCTGCCGCCGGGGGCCTGGCTGCACGCCTGGGGGCTCGACCCGAATGTCTTCGGGGACCACGCGGTCGGTTCCGCCGCGCTGGGCCCCGTGCTCGACGGCATCCCGGCGCTGCTGCTCCTCTTCGACGCCCACTCCATGGTGGCCAGCCCGCGGGCCCTGGAACTGGCGGGTGTGACCGGGCCGCGCCACTTCGAGCAGGCCGCCGAGGTCGTCTGTGACGCTGCCGGGCGGCCCACCGGGCTGCTTCTGGAGGACGCCGCCTGCGCGCTGGTCGAGCGGGTCGCGCCCCGGCCCACCGCTGCCGAGCGGCGCGCCCGGCTCGCCGCCGTGCTGCGCGACATGGCCGCCGCGGGCCTGACCGGTGGCCATGTCATGGACGCCAATGACGACAGTCTCGCGCGCTATGCCGAGCTCGACGAGGCCGGCGAGCTGCCGTTGCGCCTTCGGGTCGCGCCGTGGTGCCAGCCGGGTGCGGACGCCGATGCGGTGCGCGCGCTGGTCGCGCAGCAGGGCGTCGGTGGACGGCTCTGGCGTACTGCCGGGGTCAAGCTGTTCATGGACGGCACCATCGACAACGGCACCGCCTGGCTCGAACGCCCGGACTGCCACGGCGAGTCCACGCACGCCTTCTGGCCCGACCCCGCCGCGTACACCCGGATCGTCGGCGAACTCCACCGCGCGGGCGTGCCCACCGCCACGCACGCGATCGGCGACGCCGCCGTGCGGCACGCCCTCGACGCGGTCCAACAGGCCCGTGCCGCCGCGGACTTGACCGACACGGCGGTACGGCACCGGATCGAGCACATCGAGACCGTGCCCGACGACACCCTGCGCCGCTTCGCCGAGCTCGACGTGATCGCGTCCATGCAGCCCACCCACTGCTGCGACTTCACCCGCGCCGACCACACCGACAACTGGTCGCGGCGGCTCGGCGAGGAGCGCGCGTCCCGCGCCTGGCGCTGCCGTGACCTGGTCGACTCCGGGGCCACGGTGGTGCTCGGCTCCGACTGGCCGATTGCCCCGTACCCGCCGCTCGGCGTCATGGCGGGCGCCCGCCACCGTCGCCCGAGCCGCGACCTCACCCGGCCCCCGCACGGCCTGGACCAGGCCCTGAGCGCCCTGGAGGCGTTGCGGGGCATGACGGTCAACCCGGCCCGTGCGGCGGGTGAGGAGGCTGTGGCCGGGCGGCTCGCCATCGGGCAGCGGGCCGACCTGACGGTCTTCGCGGACGATCCGCTGACCACGGCGGCCACCGAACTCACGGAACTGCCGGTCCTCTTGACGGTCGTCGATGGCCAACCGGCCTATCGCGCCGCCGAGTTGAGCTGACCCGGACGTATGCGGGTCAGGATCCCAGGCGCGAAAGTTCCGCAGGCCGAAGGCAACCGGACCCGCGTCGGCGGCGACAAGGAGGTGCAAGGGGGAGCGGGCACGCTCCCTTCCACCTCCGAGGAACGGGACGCATGAGCCGACACAGACGGACACTGACGCGGGGTCGCGTCGTCACCGCGCTCGCCGCCGCGGTCGGGCTGACCGGTGCGGCGGTCGCCACCAACTCCCTGCTGTCGCCCGCGGGCGCCGCGGCCGCCTGGCCCGAGCCGACCGGACAGCAGGCCGTGAGCCGGACCATCGAGGTCTCCGGCACCTTCGACGGCGGTCTGAAGCGCTACTACGGCAGCGGTGACCTGGGAGACGGCGGCCAGGGCGAGGACCAGGGACCCATCTTCCAGCTGGCGGACGGTGCCGTCCTGAAGAACGTGGTCCTCGGCGCCCCGGCCGCCGACGGCGTGCACTGCCTGGGCCGGTGCACCATCCAGAACGTGTGGTGGGAGGACGTCGGCGAGGACGCCGCCACCTTCAAGGGCAAGTCCGCGGACTCCGTCTACCTGGTGTACGGCGGCGGCGCCCGCAAGGCCGATGACAAGGTGCTTCAGTTCAACGGCGCGGGCAAGCTCGTCGTCAGCAAGTTCCAGGTCGAGAACTTCGGCAAGCTGGTCCGGTCCTGCGGCAACTGCTCGACCCAGTACAAGCGCAGCATCATCATCAACGATGCCGACATCACCGCGCCCGGCGAGGCCATCGTCGGCATCAACACCAACTACGGCGACACGGCCGCGCTGCGGAACATCCGGATCCACGGCGATCCGGACAAGAAGATCGACACCTGCGTCCGGTACACCGGCAACGACTCCGGCGACGAGCCGGTGGAGACCGGCAGCGGCCCGGACGGCGTGCACTGCCGCTTCACCGAGTCGGACATCACGTACGACTGACCGGCCCCCGCGTAGAAGAAGACGGCCCGGCCGGAACTCGATCCGGCCGGGCCCTTCCCGTGCATCCACTCAGACCTGTGTTTCCACCCAGTCCTGTGTTTCCACCCAGGGGGCGCGCTACTTCGCGTACAGCAGCGTCCCGAACCCCAGCTGGTCGAAGCCGCCACTGCTCGGGCCGTAGTCCCCGCCGCCGCCCTCCGGCCGCACCTTCTCCGCCATGGCGGTGATGTACGGGACGGAGAGGCCCCGGCGCCGCACGTAGTGGTAGTGCAGGATGTCCCACACCGGCCGGAGGTGGCCGCGGCTCGTCTCGGAGATCACCGTGTGCTCGCGCTGTGCGCAGTTCTGGCCGGTGCCCCAGGTGTACCGCGTGAACGGCACGTCCTCGCCGAGGTTGTACTTGGCGACGTACTGGGCGGCCTTCATGAACCGGTTGTTGTCGTATCCGTACAGGTCGACGCCCTGGTTCCAGGCCATCTCGCAGATCGCGCCAAACTGGCCGATGCCCATCACGGTGTGGCCCTGGTCGCGGCCGCTCTCCTGCCACTGAGCGAGCGCGTGCCCGTCGACGTCGTCGTACACGAAGGGGATGGCGTGCGGGAAAGAGCCGTTTCCTTCGCCGCTCTCCAGGTACGTGATCGCGCGGTCGAAGTACGCCTGGTCGTCGCAGACAATGCCGATCGCCATGATCGACGCGACGTTGCACAGGTCCCAGTTGGCCCAGTAGTTGGTGACGCAGGCGTCGTTGTGCCTGGTGAGGAACTGCTCGTTGACCGGGTGGAAGACCTCGCGCAGCATCGTCCGGCAGCGGCCCAGGTCGAAGCCTTCGTAGTCGCGCATCAGCTCGGCGGCGTTGGCGAACTGCCAGCCGTAGAGCCCGGCGGCCAGGAACCGGTCGGCATTGCCGGTGACCGTCTTCAGGGTGCCCGACCAGGCGTTGAGGATGTCGCGCGCGGTGTCGCCGTGTTCGCGGCTGCCCGCGATGTGCCAGCGCAGGGCGTTCTGGTAGGCGGCGTGGATGTCGTTGTAGAGGAGCGTGTAGTTCTGGCCGTCGCCGCCGCGGAGGATCGTCTCCTGCGGTCGGGGCGTCCATCCCGCCGCGGAGTGGCCGTTGGCGGTCAGGCGCTGCCAGCCGGACAGCCAGGGCTCGGATCCGGCGGCGACCCTGGCCTTGGCGCGGCTGAGTTCGCCGAACGCGTGCAGCGCGCCCGGGTGCGTGAAGGCGGCCTTGGGCGCGGCATCCGCAGCGGGCGCCGCGGGCGCCGCGCCGGCCGGTTCACCGCCGTTGAGGGCGAGCGCACCGCCGCCGACGGCACCCGCGGCGGCCGTACCGGCGGCGATCTTGAGCAGGCCGCGGCGGCCGATGCGGTGGCTGTTGTGGTCTGCCATGTGGGGGGCTCCTTGAGTAGTACGGGGGTGGGGGGAGGGAGAACGAGGGGGACCGGAGGCGTCCCGCCGGCAGGTGCGTGGAGGTCAGCCCTTGACGGCCCCCGTCAGCATTCCGGCCCTGAAGTGCCGCTGCACGAACTGCGACAGGACGGCCACCGGCAGCAGGCCGAGCACCATCACCGCCATCTGGATGGCGAGCGGCGACAGTTGCCCGGTCTGGATGGCCTGCGTGAGGCCCGTGGGCCGCTGCTGCTTGAGCACGAGCTGCTGCATGACGTTCTGGAGCGGCAGCATCTCGGGGTCGGAGAGATAGATGGAGGCGTTGAACCAGGCGCTCCAGTAGCCCACCGCGTAGAACAGGGTGATCACCGCGATGACCGCGCGGGACAGCGGCATCACGATCCGCCACAGGATGCGCAGTTCACCGGCGCCGTCGAGGCGGGCGCTCTCGATCAGCTCCCGCGCGGTGCTCATGAAGAAGGCCCGCAGCACCAGGATGTTGAAGACACTGACCGCGCTCGGCAGGATCAGCGACAGATAGGTGTCCGTCAGACCCAGACCCTGCACCACCAGATAGGTGGGGATCAGACCGGCCCCGAAGAACATCGTCGCCACCAGGAACACCAGGATCGGCCGGTGCAGCACGGACCCGCTGCGGGACAGGCCGTACGCGCACAGCACCGACACGACCATGCTGAACAGCGTGCCGACGACCGTGACCCCGACGCTGACCAGGAGCGCCCGGGTGACCTGGCCGCCGCTGAGCAGCTCCTGGTAGTGGATGAGGGTGAGCTCGCGCGGCACCACCACCAGGCCGCCCGCCTCGGTGATCGACCGCACCGTGGACAGGCTGGTGACCACCACCACCCACAGCGGGAAGAGCACCGCCAGACACACCAGGCCGAGCACTCCGCCCTTCACGGCAAGGCCGGGCGCGGTCGGCGGCTCCTCCCAGGCGGGCCGCAGCCCCGTCCGGCTGCCGGGCCGCAGCCCGAACGTCAGCAGACTCACCGCCGGTACACCCCCTGCTCGCCCATCAGATGGGCCGTCTTGTTGGCCGCGAGGACCAGGAGCAGGCCGAAGACGCCCTTGACGATGCCGATCGCCGCGGCGTAGCCGAAGTTGCCGTTGTCGAGGCCGGTGTTCCACACGTACGTATCGAGGACCTCGGAGGCCGTCGGCCCGACCGCGGTGCGCTGCAACAGGATCTGCTCGAAGCCCACCGTCAGGGCATTGCCCACCTGAAGGACGAGCAGCAGTGCCAACACCGACCGCAGCGCCGGGAGTTGGATGTGCCACATGCGCTGCCAGCGGTTCGCGCCGTCGATCGCCGCGGCCTCGTACAGGTCATGGCTCACGGCGGCGAGCGCGGCGAGAAAGACGATGACACCCCAGCCCGCGTCCTTCCACAACAGCTCGAAGGTGACGAGGAACTTGAACAGGCCCGGATCGGTCATCACGTCGAAGCCCTCGTGCCCATGGTCACGAAGCACCTGCGCGACCAGGCCCGCGCCCCCGAGCATCTGCTGAAACACCGTCACGACCAGGACCCAGGAGAAGAAGTGCGGCAGATACAGGATCGCCTGCGCGACCGCCCGCACCCGGGGCCGGACAAAGCTGTGAAGGAACAGGGCGAGCAGCACCGGCACCGGGAAGAACAGCGTCAGCTGTAGCGCGAAGATCGCCAGAGTGTTCCGCACCGCCTGCCAGAACAGCCGGTCCTCCACCATCCGCTGGAAGTGCTCGAACCCGACCCACGGGCTCCGCGCCATCGCCTGAAAGGCGTTGTCCGAGAGATACGGGTCGTAGTCCTGGAAGGCGACCACATTCCCGAGCAGCGGTACGTACGTGAAGACCAGGAGCAGCAGCACCGTTGGCAGCACCATCAGGAGCAGCGCACGGTCGCGGCGCAGCCGGTGTCGCAAGGGGAGTGCCGTGTCGGGAGGCCGTGCCATGTCAGGAGGCCGCGCCGGTGTCGGCTGTCTTGGCAGTTTCGGCGGTTTCGGCAGTTTCGGCGGTTTCGTCGGCGAGTTTCTTGTACCAGTCGCGCAGCCGGTCGCCGCCGCCCGACCGCCAGTCGGCGACGGCCTGCCGCATGTCGGAGACCTTCTTGCGGCCGCGCACGATGTCCTTCTCCAGGTCCTCGAACTCGGCGTTCAGCGCGGCGTAGCGGTTCGGCTCGCGGATCTGCAGGCCGTGGAAGAGCGGCTTGCGGACATGCGCGCCCTGGCGCTGCTGCCACTCGGTCATGCCCTGCACCACGTCCGGGTGGTCCGTGTACGAGAGGAACGGGGCGGGCGAGGCGAGGTACTCGTACGTCCCGAAGACCTCGTTGTTGCCCTTGCCGGTCTTGGTGAGCACCCCGTCCTCGAACGTGTGGTGCACGCCCTCGACGCCGAACTGGCGCAGCCGCTGCTCCTTCGAACCGTACGGCGCGGCACAGTAGTCGGCGAGCGCGAGCACATCGCGCACGGTCTTCTCGCCCGCCTTCTCGCTGATGAAGGCCCACAGGTCGGCGGGCGGCCGGGCGTACAGCGTCGGCTTGCCGCCGTCGGGCGCGAAGTAGTCGAGCGCGGCCATGCGGAACGAGTCGTTATCGACGCGCTGCACGACCGTCGTGCCGTACCAGTCGGAGACGTCGCCGTTGTAGAGGAAGATCTTGCCCGAACCGGCCAGGGTCTTCATGTCGCCGGTCTCGGCCTTGGCGTCCGGGTGCACGAACCCCGCCGAGTACAGCGAGCGGGACCACGCCAGGGCTTCGAGGTAGACGTCGGTCTCGTAGCGGTGGACCAGGCGGTCGCCGTCGAGCTTCCAGTAGTACGGCTTCTCGGGCAGCACCCCGAACATGCCGAACGCGAACCACGACATGTCGCCGCACGCCCACACCTTGCTGCGCGGCGCGTTCAGGTCCTTGCACAGGTCGTAGAACTCCCGTGCCGTACGCGGCGGTTCGATGCCGTCCTTCGCGAAGAGGTCGGCGCGGTACAGGGCGGCGATGTTCGGCGTGGTCGGCGCGGGCATCGGCAGTCCGCGCAGGGCACCGTCGAAGACGGAGCGCTGCCAGGCGCCGGTGGGGATCGCGGCGAGATTCGGGTACTCCTCCACCCGGTCGCCGCTCAAGTAGGGGCCGAGGTCGGCGAACTTCTGGCCGATCGCGCTCGGAATCCTGCCGGTCAGCTCCCAGCCGGGCACGACCACGGCGTCCGGGACGCCGGAGGAGGCGAGCACGGCGCCGAGCTTCTGCCCGTACGTATTGCCGTCCTGGTTCTGCCAGCGGACGGTGACACCGGCGCCCTTGTCCATGGCGGACCAGTAGGGGTTGCCGTGCTTCGGCACGTTCCCCCAGATCGGGGCCATGACCGTCACCTCGCCGCCGGAGCCGAGCCGCTTCGGCACCGAGCTGACGAGGTCGGCGGCCGGAACGGCCTTGAGGTATCCGGCGGCGGAGCCGTTCTTGCTCGGGAGGTCCGGGGGGAGGGTCTTGGCGGCCCGGTGGTTCGGCAGGAGCTTCTTCAGGTCCTGGCCCGTAGTGGTGCCGTCCGCGGTGCCCCCGCCGCTGCCGCCGCAGCCGCCGAGCAGGGGGACCCCGGCGGCCGCGGCGGCGGTCAGCGCGGCCGATGAGGTCAGGAAGGAACGGCGGGACGGATGTCTGGGAAGCGAGGTCATGGCGTCAACCCTTCGGGCGCGGCGCAGACTGCACGGCTCGGTGAAACGGCCTTCGAAGCGCTTCGATGCGGCAGTGAGGCTAGGTCAACCCCCAGGGGTGCACAAGGGACCGCGTACGAATTGAACGTCGGCGGGAGCAGTGTCAACAAGCCGTTCGATGCGGGGAGTTGGACGCTGCCGCTCGGGTACGCGCCTTGACAGCGACCCAGCCTCACGCGGAGCATCGAAGCGCTTCGAAGATCCGGGCAGCCGCACGAGATCCCGCCCGAGGAAGGCTGGACGTGACCCCTGAGAGCACCCCCGAGAGCCCCGGTGGAACCACCGGTGGCCCCGCTGGAACCCCGCTGTTCCGCGACCCGTCCGCGCCCCTCGACGCCCGCGTCGACGACCTCCTCCACCGCCTGACCCCGGACGAACGCCTCGCGCTCCTGCACCAGTTCGCGCCCGCCGTCGAACGGCTCGGCCTCGCCGCGTTCCGCACCGGACAAGAGGCGCTGCACGGTGTGGCCTGGATGGGGCCCGCCACGGTCTTCCCGCAGGCCGTCGGGCTCGGCGCCACCTGGAACCCCGGGCTCGTGCGGCGGATCGGCGCGGCCGTCGCCGCCGAGACCCGGGCGATGCGCACCCGCGACACACGCGTGGGCCTCAACCTGTGGGCGCCCACCGTGAATCTGCTGCGCCACCCGCTGTGGGGCCGTAACGAGGAGGGCTACTCCGAGGACCCGGCCCTCACCTCCGCCATCGCCGTCGCCTGCACGCGCGGCCTGCGCGGCGACCACCCCGAGCACTGGCGCACCGCGCCGGTACTCAAGCACTGGCTGGCCCACAACAACGAGACCGCCCGGGACACCTCGTCCGCGTCCGTGCGCCCCCGCGTCCTGCACGAGTACGACCTGCGGGCCTTCCGCGCCGCCGTCGAGGCCGGTGCCGTGGCCGGGGTCATGCCCGCGTACAACCTGGTCAACGGCCGCCCCAACCACGTATCGCCGTATCTGCGCGAGCAGTTGCGCACCTGGACGGACGACGAGCTCCTCGTCTGCTCCGACGCGGGCGCGCCCACCAACCTGGCCGGTTCGCAGCGGTACTTCGGCACGCACGAAGAGGCCCTGGCCGCGGCCCTGCGCGCGGGCGTGGACAGCTTCACCGACCACGGAGCCGACTCCGGACCGACTCTCGAGGGTCTTCGCGGGGCGCTCGCGCGGGGACTCATCGACGCGGCCGACATCGACAGGGCGGCCCGCCGCCACCTTCATGTCCGGTTCCGTCTCGGTGAGTTCGACCCCGGTACCGGGGTGGACGACGGGGCCTGGGACACCCCGGAGCACCGGGCCCTCGCCCGGGAAGCGGCCGAGCAGGCGCTCGTGCTGCTCAAGAACGACGGCCTGCTGCCCCTCGCCCCGAACACCAGGATCGCGGTGGTCGGCCTGCTCGCCGACGAGAGCAAGCTCGACTGGTACAGCGGCACCCTGATCCGCCGCGCCACGCCGCTCGACGGCATCCGGGAGCGGTTCGCGGACGTGGTGTACGCGGAGGGCGCGGACCGGGTGCGGTTGCGGGCCTCGGACGGTACGTGGCTGCGGGTGCCGGAAGCCGCCGAGGAGAGCGAAGTCCGGGGTGCGGAGGGCGGGTTGGACCCGGCGCTCATCGCGGGCCGCACCGATCTGCCGCCGCTCACCACGGACGCGTACGGCAGTGAGCTCGCGCTCGCCGACTGGGGCGACGGGGTGCTCACGCTGCGCGCGCCCGACGGCCGGTATCTGTCGGTCGCCGCCGACGGGTATGTCCGGGCGTCGGCGGAGCAGCCGGGCGGCTGGGTGGTGCGGGAGACCTTCGGGCTCGAACGGCACGCGGCGGGGCACCTCCTTCGGCACCGGGGAACAGGTGGTTACCTCTCTGTTTCCGCGGACGGCCTGAGGGTTGCCGCCGCGGCCGTGGACGCCGAGGTCTTCTCCCTCGAGGTGGTCGAGCGCGGCACGGACGCGGTGGCCCGGGCCGCCGCCGCGGCGGACGCGGTGCTCGTCGTCGCGGGGAACGATCCGCACATCAACGGCCGCGAGACCGAGGACCGCACCACCCTCGCCCTGCCCGCCCACCAGGACCGCCTGTGGCGCGCCGCGCACGCCGCCAACCCGCGCACGATCCTGGCCCTGACCTCCTCCTATCCGTACGCCGTCGGGGCCGCGCAGGACGCCCTGCCCGCGCTGCTCTGGACCGCGCACGGCGGGCAGGCCGCGGGCACCGCCCTGGCGGCGGTGCTCGCGGGCGAGGTGTCACCCGCGGGCCGGCTGCCGCAGACCTGGTACCGCTCGGACGCCGACCTGCCGGACCTGTACGACTACGACGTGATCGGCTCCCGGCAGACGTATCTCTACTTCGAGGGTGAGCCGCTGTATCCCTTCGGGCACGGCCTGTCGTACGCCTCTTTCCACTACCGGGACTTGACGGTGTGGGCCGTGGGGGAGGAGGTGCGGGTCACCGTGACGGTGGCGAACACGGGCGGCGCGGCGGCGGACGAGGTGGTGCAGGTGTACGCGCGTGCCGCCGACTCTCTCGTGCCCCGGGCCCGGCGGCAGTTGGTGGGCTTTCGCCGGGTCCGGCTCGGGGCCGGGAGCGAGCGACGGCTCGAATTCACCGTGCCGGTCGACGCGTTGGGGTTCTGGGACGTGACGCGCCGCCGCTGGACGGTGGCGCCGGGACGGTACGAGTTCCTGGCGGGTGCCTCCAGCGCGGACATCCGCCGCACCGCGTCCCTGACGGTCGACGGCGAGCAGGTGCCGCCGCGCCCGGTCCTGACGCACGGCATCGAGGCGGTCGCGTACGACGCACAGCGCGGCACGGTGATCACGGACGAGACGAAGACGTCCGGGGACAGCGTGACCCCGGCGGCCGGGCCCGCGGTGGGGGAACTCCGCTATCGGCGCTGCGACTTCGGGAGCCACGGCTCCGGGGCCCTGTACGTGTGGTACGCGGGGGAGGGGACGGTGCGCGTGGGCCTCGACGGCGACCGGGCCCCGTGCGCGGAGCTGACGCTGTCCGCGACCGAAGGGCCGTATGCCTACCGCATGGCCACGACGGGGATGGACGTGCGCGGCGTACACGATCTGTGGGTGGAGCTGTCCGGCCCGGTACGCCTCGCCCGGCTCGATTTCGGAACCCGCCGCGACGCAGCACCCCGACCTTGACCATCTCGAACGCAGCTCATTAGAGTCGCTAACATCTGTTATTGCGAACGAAGTTCGAGATGTCGAACAGTGGAGGTTGTCGAGGTGACGGAAGCACAAGGCCGCCCAGAACCCGTCCGGAGCATCGACCCGCGCACCGGCGCGCAGCGCGAACAGGTCGCGCAGGAGGCCACGGCGGACGACGTGGACGCGGCGGTGCGGGCCGCGCACGCCGCCCGCGCGGACCTCGCCGACCGCACCGTACGCGCCGCCTTCCTGCGCGGCGCGGCCGACCTGCTCGGCGAGGCCGGGCCGGAGCTGATCGCGGCGGCGGACGCCGAGACCGCCCTCGGCACCGGCCGTCTGGCGGGTGAACTCGCCCGTACCTGCTATCAGTTGAGGTCCTTCGCGGACACCGTCGAGGAGGGGGCCTACCTGGACGTCGTCATCGACCACCCGGACGCGTCCGCCACCCCGCCCGTGCCCGACCTGCGCCGCTACAAGGTGCCGCTCGGCGTGGCCGCCGTCTACTCCGCCTCGAACTTCCCGTTCGCCTTCTCGGTGCCGGGCGGAGACACGGCCAGTGCGCTCGCCGCCGGGTGCCCCGTGGTGGTGAAGGCCCACCCCGACCACCCGGCCACCTCCGAGCTCGCGGCGGCCGTGCTGCGCCGGGCCGCGGTACGGCACGGCCTTCCGGAAGCGGTCGTCGGCCTGGTGCACGGCTTCACGGCGGGCGTGGAGCTGATCCGGCACCCGCTGGTCGCCGCGGCCGGGTTCACCGGCTCGATCCGCGGTGGCCGCGCCCTCTTCGACGCGGCGGCCGCCCGGCCAGTGCCCATCCCCTTCTACGGTGAACTCGGCTCCCTCAACCCGGTGGTGATCACCCCGGCCGCGGCGGCGGAGCGCCCCGAGGAGCTCGGCGCGGGGCTTGCGGGCTCGGTGACGCTGGGCGTCGGCCAGTTCTGCGTGAAGCCGGGGCTCGTGCTGCTGCCCGCCGGGGCCGACGGTGACCAGGTGCTCAAGGCCCTCGGCGAGGCCGTCGCCGCGACCGCGCCCGGGGTGCTCCTCGACCACCGCATGCGGGACAACTTCGTCGCGGGCGTCGCCGAACGGGCCGGACTCCCGGAGGTGACCGCGCCGGTGGCCCCGGGCGCGGGCGACAATGAGCACACGGTGCGGGCGGGCGTCCTCACGGTGCCGGCCGCACGCCTGCTGGCCGAAGGCCCGCACGACGTACTCCTGGAGGAGTGCTTCGGTCCGGTCACGGTGATCGCGCGGTATGCCTCGGACGCGGAGGCCACCGGCGTCCTGTCCCGGCTCCCGGGCAACTTGTCGGCGACGGTGCACCTGTCGGACGCGGAGGCCGCGGGGCAGGGGCGTGGTGCCGAATTCCTCGCCAGGCTGGTGCCGTTGGCGGGACGGCTCCTGGTCAACGGGTGGCCCACCGGGGTGGCGGTCGCGCCTGCCCAGCACCACGGGGGGCCGTACCCGGCCACGACCTCCACGTCTACCTCGGTCGGCGAGGCCGCCATCGAGCGCTGGCTGCGGCCCGTGGCGTACCAGGCGGTACCGGACGCGCTGCTGCCGCGGGAACTCCGCGAGGCCAATCCGCTGGGGCTGCCGCGGCGGGTGGACGGGCGGGCCGAAGAGGGCTGACGGGGGTCCGGGGTTCCCATTCCCCAGTCCCGCCCCTTCCCGAAACTGGGGGCTCCGCCCCCAGACCCCCCCCGTATCGCGCTGAACGCGCTCGTCCTCAAACGCCGGACGGGCTGAAGAGATCAGCCTCGCCGGGTGGGTGGGGGAGGTGGGGGCGCACCGAGTGGTGGTCTCCCACCCACCGGCGCGCCTCAATTGGCCCCTCCGGGTGGGGGAGGCGGGGTGCTTCCCAACCACCCCGAGCGCCCGAAAATCAAGCCCCTCCGGCGCCCAGGTCGTCTCGTGATTTGGCCCTTGCTTCGGCACTACTGGACCTCAAAAGTCGGCTTTCCGCTATCTCCT